>NZ_JARESN010000033.1:0-25150 GCF_046054045.1 Paraburkholderia sp. RL17-368-BIF-A | reverse complement strand
GGCGCTTTCCGGTTACGGGGGCCCGCCCGCTATCCCCCGCCCACGTCGATTGCGTAGGCGCCGCTTGTCAGATACGCGGCGTCGGCTGCGCCATCGGGATTGTTCACGTAGCCCATCGCGACCGGGCAGCCGAGCGTGTGGCCGAACGCCGCCGAGCTCACGAAGCCGACTGGCTTGCCGTCGCGCAAAATCGCTTCGCCGCCCCATAGCATGTGATTCGCGGCGCCGTCCGCGCTCAGCACGACCATGCGGCGGCGCAGCGGCTCGTCGCGCAGTTTCAGCAGGGCGTCGCGGCCGCGGAACGGAATGTCCTTGTCGAGCTTGCACGCGAACGCGAGGCCGGCTTCGAACGGATTCGTGTCCGGCGTGAGTTCGCGGCCCCATGCGCGGTAGCCTTTTTCGATCCGCAGCGAATCGATCGCGTAGTAGCCTGCATTCACGAGGCCAAACGCTTTGCCCGCTTCGCGCAACGCCTCGTACACGCCGACGGCGAATTCGACCGGCACGTACAGTTCCCAGCCAAGTTCGCCGACGTAGGTGAGGCGCGTCGCGCGTACCGTCGCATAGCCGATGTCGACTTCGCGGCTTTGGCCGAACGCGAACGCTTCGTTGCGCCAGTCCGTTTTCGATACGCTTTGCAGCAGTTCGCGCGAGCGCGGGCCCATCACGGCGAGCACCGCATATTGGCTGGTCACGTCGACGAGCACGCAGTGTTTGTCGCGCGGAATCGCTCTCTCGATCATGTCGAAGTCGCGCGTGGTTTGCGCGGTGCCGGTGACGAGCAGGTACTGGTCCGCGGCGATGCGCGTGAGCGTGAAGTCCGATTCGTAATTGCCGCGTTCGTTGAGCATGCCGGTATAGACGGCCGTGCCGGGCGGTACGTCGACGTCGTTCGTGACGAGGCTTTGCAGCACGCTTTGCGCGTCGCGTCCTTTGACCAGGAATTTGGAGAACGACGTCATGTCGAAAAGCGCCACGCCTTCGCGGCAGGCGCGGTGTTCGGCGCCGCTCGCACGCAGCCAGTCCGGCTGGCCGAATGTGTAGTCGACGCGTGCTTCGCCGGGCGTCGGCGCGAAAAAGTTGGCGCGCTCCCAACCCATCTTGCTGCCGAAGCACGCGCCGTCCTCGCGCAGCAGTGCGTACAGCGGCGACCGGCGCAACGGTCGCGCGCTGTCGAGTTCGCGATTCGGCCACGGCATTGCGTAGTGCAGGCCGAGCGTCTCCTTCACGCGATCATGCAGCCACGCGTCGTTGCCGTTAAAGCGCGCGAAGCGGCGAATGTCGACGGGCCACAAATCCATGGTCGGCTCGCCCGCGACGATCCATTCGGCCAACGCCATGCCCGCGCCGCCCGCGGAAGCGATGCCCATCGAGTTAAAGCCCGCGCCGACGAAAAAGCGCCGTAATTCAGGCGCTTCGCCGAGCATGAAGTTGTTGTCGGGCGTGAACGATTCGGGTCCGTTGTAGAACTGGCGGACCTGTGCGGTTTCGAGCGCGGGCACGCGTTGCAGCGCGTTAGTCATCAGGATTTCGAACTGATTCCAGTCGTCGGGCAGAAGCTGGAATTCGAAGTTCTCCGGAATGCCGTTCATGCCCCACGGTTTGGCGTCGGGCTCGAAACCGCCCATCACGAGGCCGCCCACTTCCTCCTTGAAATAGATGAAGCCGTCGGGATCGCGCATGACCGGCAGATCGGGGTGCACGCCCTCGATGCGATCCGTGACGATGTAGTAGTGCTCGGCCGAGTGCAGCGGCACGGTGACGCCGCACAGTCGGCCCACGGCCTTGGCCCACTGGCCCGCGCAATTCACGACGATGTCCGCGCTAATCGAGCCTTCGTCGCCCTCCTTGTTGCGCCAGGCGACGCCGGTTGCTTCGCGAGAGCCGTGCGCGTCGCGCGTGTGGATCGCCGTGACGCGGGTGTTTTCGACGATGCGCGCGCCGCGCATGCGAGCGCCGCGGGCGAGCGCCTGCGTGAGATCGGTTGGGTTGGCCTTGCCGTCGCCCGGCAGCCAGACGGCGCCGAGCAGGTCGTCGGTGCGCATGACCGGCCATAGGTCGCCGGCTTCGCGCGCGCCGATCACCTCGCAGGCGACGCCGTACGCGCGGGCCACGGCGGCGGTGCGCTTGAGTTGCGTCATCCGCTCGGCCGTGCGGGCCACCGACAGCGAGCCGCATTGCTTCCAGCCGGTGACAAGGCCGGTGTCCGCTTCGAGTTCGGCGTAAAGCGCGGTCGAGTAGCGGATCAGCTTCGTCATGCTTTCCTGCGCGCGTAACTGCCCGACGAGGCCGGCGGCGTGCCACGTCGTTCCGCAAGAGAGCTGGCCTTGTTCGAGGAGGATGACGTCGGTCCAGCCGAGCCTGGTCAGGTGGTAGGCGACCGAGCAGCCGATGATCCCGCCGCCGATGATGACGACGCGGGTTTGTTGGGGGATGGGTGTGGACATGTGTGGTTGTTGGTGGCGTTGGTGTGCGTAGATTGCCGTATAAGTGCACGGAATGCAACGTGAGCGGTGAGGCTTTGTGGTGGTTGGGGTGGTGTCATGTGGTGGTCGTATTTTGGCGGTAGGTGACCTGTCGAAGCTTGGTCGGATCAGTGTCGGGGTCGAGTGTTTTCCGCCCGGGACAGCAGCGAAGACGGCTGTGAGGTCGGTTGGGAAAACGGCTGGGAATGGCGTTGGGACGGGCGTTGGGACGGCGGCTGGCAAAGATGCAGCGAAGGCTGCGGCGAAGCCGCTTGCACATTCGGCTGCCACTGCGGGCGGTCTGCCTAAGCGTCGGGCGTCGCTCTTGCGCCCCGCACGCGTGGACTACGGAGCTATGTCGGCCAACCGTGGAAATATGTGGGAAATCCCACATCAGCCCGTCGTTTTGCTAAACTCACCGCACCCTTCATCCGCCCGACTCCATGCTCTCGACCCAACGCCAGGCCGAAATCCTGCGGCTCGTCCGCGAGCAGCGCACCTGCACGATCACGGCACTTGCCGCGCGATTCGAGGTGTCCGACGAAACCATCCGCCGCAATATCAAGCCGTTGATCGAGCAGGGTCTGCTGCTGAAGGTTCACGGCGGCATCATGCTGCCCGAGCGCCTCGACGAGCCGCCGTTCGAACGGCGCATGGCCGCGAGCCTTGCCGGCAAGCGGGCCATCGGCGCGCGCATCGCCGAACTGGTGAGCGACGGCGATTCGCTGATTCTCGAGGGCGGCAGCACCTGCGTGCACATCGCGCGGGCCTTAGTGGCGCGTTCGCGGCTGACGGTCGTGACCAACTCGATCGAAGTGGCCCGGCTGCTCGCGCCGCACAACGGCAACCGCGTGTTCATCGCGGGCGGGGAAGTTCGGGCCGACGACGCCGCCGCGGTCGGCGACAGCGTGCAAGCTTTTTTGCGCCAGTTCCACGTGCGTTACGCGATCGTATCGGTGACGGCGATCGACATGCGCGGGCATTTCATGGATGCGCTCCCGGCAGACGTCGCGTTTTCGCTGGCGGCGTTCGCGCAGGCCGAGCGCCGCGTGGTCGCCGCCGATCACGTGAAGTTCGGCCATAGCGCGCTGCTGCACGCGTTCGGCGCGGATTGCGTCGACGTGCTGGTGACCGACGAGGCGCCGGCGCCGGCGCTTGGGCAATTGCTGGCGGCGGCGGGGCTGGAGGTGGTTGTGGGCGTACCGGCGCGCGAGGAAGCGTAGGGCGGTGCTGGTATCTCGAATGGGTTAGATCGCGACTCGTTTTGAGGTCAAGGGCTGTTCAACGAATTCGGCCGACGGTTTCCGTTTGCTTTTTCGTAGTCCATTCCGATCGAACTCCAACCGATGTCGCGACCGATTCTCATAGCGAACGATCTCAAGTTCGCATCGGCGCCGGCCGGCATCTCGCCAGTCACATCGCGCAGGCGCGCTTCGTCGGGCTCGACGGTGCGGATCACTGGGTCTTCGCGGGCGACCAGCAACCCGTGCTGGACAACGTCAGGCAGTTTGTCGGCAACCTTAACTTGCCGACTGCGACGTCCATTCGCTGAAGCTCAGCCCGTCACGAATGGTTTTATGTTTTGCCCATTCCACTTCGGCAGCAGTGGCGTATGTCACCCCCGGCTCCCACCAGAGTGCCGCTTCCTGTTGCACAGAAGGTCGTTTTTCCATTCGAGCGACCAACGACGCAAGCCTGGGTCGGGCAGGGGAGCGCCAGGACAATCGCAACGGACGCGTTTCGATGAACTGACAAACGCAGGTGAGCAGGATGTCCTGAGCCGAAATGACACCGGGGACGAAAGCGCCGTCAGCGCCGACAAGCTGGGCCTCGAACCAGTCGAGAAGGTACTGGTTGCGCATCGCACATCGCGCGGCGTGAACATTTTCTTCATGCCTGACGCCGGACCACTGCAACTGCGACACCATCGTCGTCGATACGCCGAACGTCTGTAACGTCGCGAGAACGAGCTTGTCGTGCCAGCTTTCCGTCGCGCGCACATAGTCGGATGCCAGGGGCTCCATGCCTGGGGGCGCAGGCGCGCCTGGATACGTGGACATGAGGTAATCGATGATCACAGCGGAATCCCAAAGCGTCAGGTTGCCGTCGACCAGCGTAGGAACCTGAAGCGTCGGCGCGACCTTCGCACGCTCTTCGACGCTGGGTGTCGTGAAGGTCTCCTCGCGCTCAAAATCGAGTCCCTTCTCGACAAGCACGATACGGACGGCACGAGCGAAAGGCGATCCTGTCGTGAAGAACAGCTTGCGCATCCTGGTCCCCTTGATTGACGGACGGCGTTGACGGACATCCACTGCAACGTGGCGAGCGCAGCCTGATGTGTGTGGATGAACTGCGTGCAACAAACGGCGCGCTTTTTCAGTAGGACCGGACAATCTTCCTGGACGCGCTGCAACGGGCAGGCGAAGCGTCGGCAACACCTGGACGATCGGGCAAAAAATGTCGACGCACGGGCAGGACGGCAACGGCCTGCGCGAGGCAAAGTCCGTCACAGGATGGGACGTGACATTTCAACGTCGTCCGTCGTTCGCAGCCAAACCTTCCACCGGTTCCGGAATCCTGGCGCGCCACCAGACTTGCGCAGATCGGTTTAGGCACAGTGGCTTATCGGTTCGTGCAAAAGAGACAGCGTGAGATGCCGATGAAACGCCTGATAAGCCGCGCGATGTACCACCCGCTCATCGCACTATCCATGTTCTACTTTATCGACCTGATGTACAACGTCGACTACAGTCCAACCAGCGCTCTGCTCGTGCTGGCAGCGAAATCCATGTCGCGGGTGGTGAACGTGTTCAATAAGGGGTAGGGCTATACGTCGATATGGCACACCCACGCCACTCAAATATCGATCACCACATCACCATGCGGCCTCGCGCAGCAAATCAGCACATTCCCCGCCGCAGGTGAATCCAGCGGATTGGGCTCATACGCGACGGACCCCGAGATCAACCCGCTCTCGCAGTTGTGACAGACGCCGCTGCGGCACGACCAACGGACTGGCACGTCACATGCCTCGGCGAGTTCAAGAATGCTCTGATAGGCCGATGCGTTCCAGTGCGCGGCGATGCCACTGCGCGCGAACGATACCAGCGGACCGGTGTTCACAGCGTCTTCAGGTGGATGTGGAACTCGCGTGGGTACGCCGGCGATGCCAGGCGTCATCGACTCCCCGCCGTTGAAGATTTCGACGTGAGTCCGTTCGGGCGGCGCGCCGAAGGCCGCGAGTGCCTCTTTCATGTCCGCCATGAAGACAGTCGGTCCGCAGAGATAGAAGTCCGCGTCTCGCGGGACGCCGACCTCGTCCAGGACCGCTCGCGACAGGCGACCGGTCGCGTCGAAATCCTCGCCCATCCGGTCGCCCAAGCCGGGCCTGCTGTAACGGACGTGACTGCGGCCGTGAGCCAGCGACAGCACCAGGCGGCGCGCTTCGGCGGCGAATGGATGGTGCTGCGCGTCGCGGGCGGCATGCATCCACAAGACCTGCCGCGTCGAGCGGGCCGTCGACAGCGCGTGGAGCATTGCCAGAAGAGGCGTCGCGCCGATTCCCGCGCTGACGAGCACAACGGGCCGCTGTCCTTCCTGCAGCGTGAAGCTTCCGCGCGGCGAGCTGACATCGAGCGCATCGCCCACCCGCACATGCTCCCTCAGATAGTTTCCAGCCGCGCCATTCGGCTCGATCTTCGGGCTGATCCGATAGCGTTCCGTCGATGCAGCACCCGAGAGCGAGTAGCTGCGAAAAAGCGGCGGGCCGTCGACGGTCCTTTGAAGACGCAGCACCACATACTGGCCGGGCAGAGCGGGTCGGAGCGGTTGGCCGTCCGCGCTCGTCAATGTGAGAGAGAGAACGTCCGCGGACTCCGGCTCGATGGCCGCCACTGTGAGCGGTCGAAACCCGGGCGGAGCCGGATGCGTCGCCGCTGCGGGCGCGAGGCCCGCGTTACCGCTCGCCTCGCCTCTCATGCGGCTTTGCAGTAACGCCTCGAACGAAGAGCGCCATCCTGGCGAAAGCGCCTCGATTCGCAATGCGCGTTCGAGTCGATCGCGCGGATGATCGGGCGAATAGAGGAGCGCGTTGACCTCTGCGACTGTCATCCGCTCCGTTGCCTCTCCGACCTTGACGATCTCGTCGCCCGCGCCGACTTCGCCTTCTTGCAGGACGCGCAAGTAGAAGCCGGGCCGTCCGCTGGATGTCAGCAAAGCGGGCATCCGCGGCTCGTTCATTCGAATCCCGACGCGGTAGCAGGTGACCCGTGGCTGACTGACCTCGAACAGTCCGTTGCCGATCCGATAACGGTCGCCGATGCACACCGCTGAGTCGGGCATTCCCTCGATCGTGAAGTTCTCGCCGAACTGGCCGTCGACGAGATCGGATCGTTTCAACTGCTCCTGCCAGTAACGGTACGATTCCATCTGGTAGACGAAGACGGCTCGCTGCTCACCGCCGTGTCCAGCGAGATCGCCTTGGCCGTCTCCATCGAGATTCAGCCGCCTGGCCCAACGGCGACCCGGCACCGGGTTCTTCCAGATCCCGGTGTGGACAGTGCGGCCATTCCAGTCGATGTCGCGCGGAAGCCCGACATTCACCGATAGCAGTTGAGCCATGCAAGCCTCAATTACGTTCTTGAGTCGATCTTTCGGGCGAGGAAGTCGCGTATCAGCGGCACCATCTCGTCCGCCTTGTCTTCGAGCGCGAAATGACCCGTGTCGAGCAGATGCGTCTCGACGTGCGGCAAATCCTCTTTGTACGGATACGCGCCATCCGCCGGAAAGATGACGTCGTTCTTGCCCCAGACGATCAGCATCGGCGGCTTGAACTCACGGAAATACGCCTGCACCTTCGGGTAAAGAGGCAGATTGGTCCGGTAGCCATAGAACAGGTCGAGCTGGATGTCGTTATTGCCGGGGCGATCGAGCAGCGCCTGGTCATGGACCCAGTTGTCCGGAGAAACACGCGTGCGGTCGGACACGCCATCGGTATATTGAAAGATGGTCGTCTCGAGCGTGAGCAGCGGCAGCAATGCTTTGCGGCTCGCGTCCGAGCCGTCGGCCCAATACGCCTTGATGGGATCCCAGAATGCCTTGAGGCCCTCGTCATAGGCGTTTCCGTTCTGGACGATAAAACCCGCCACGCGATCCGGATGCTTCAGAGCAAGCCGCCAGCCGACGGGCGCGCCATAGTCCATGACATACATCGTGTACCGATCCGCGCGGAGTTGGTCGAGCAGGCTGTCTACTAATTCAGCGTAGCGGTCGAACGTGTAGGCGAATTCGGCACGATCCGGCATGTCGCTCTGACCATAGCCGGGGTAGTCCGGTGCAATCACGTGATAGCGGTCGGCGAGTGCAGGAATCAGGTTCCTGAACATATGCGACGAGGTTGGAAAACCATGCAATAGCAGCACAACGGGAGCGTCGAGCGGACCGGCCTGTCGGTAGAAGATCTTCAATCCATCCAACACCGCGGTTCGATGATAGGTGACGGGAACGGCAGGACCGGTGCGGTCTGCAGCAGACGAAGTACTCGAGGCTGGACTGGCCATTGCGATGCTCCTTGTTCGGATGGCCGGTCCGCGATCACCTTCTTTGCTCGAGGATGTCGAGCCGCGGCTCAGCACTGTGTGAGAGCTACAGAAATACGCTGCAAGAAAGGCATGTGAAGCGAGGAAGTTCGGACGCCGACACCAGGATCAAGTCATTGCGGCGACGACGTCGTCAGTGGATACCACCGCGTGCGCGAGAAACGCATAGTTGATCATGGCCGCTTTATAGCCATCACCCCAGACGGGATGACGAGGCCCCGCGGTTGCATCGGCTACGACCGACACTTCAAAGCCCTGCTCGAGCAGGTCCCGCAAATGAGCCTCCACGCACATGTTTGCGAGCATGCCGCCGAGCACGACTTTGCTCATGTGACGTTTGCGCAATTGCAGTACGAGGTCATTAGTTTGCGGACCGAAGACCTTGTGCGGACTCACGACGATGGTCTGGCCGTCATCAATGTAAGGCTTGAACTCAGCCAGCCAATCCGCGCCCGAGCCTTCGAATCCCTGGAGGTTCAGAGCGCCTTCTCGCGCGAACGTACCGGTTGCGAACTCGTCGGCTTCGAGTGGACCGTTGAACTTCCACGCGCGATCGGTCGGAAAGAAGTAATGCGGAGATATGAATACATTGATCTTCGCGGCTTTTGCGGCCTTGAAGATCCTCAACATGTTTTCGACGGTTCTGTTTTCCGTGACGCTCGCACCCACCGCACCCCAATTCTTTCCCGTCGGGCTCAGCACGTCGTTCTGGGGGTCGATGAAGACCACGGCCGTATCGGTTGGATCACAGTTCATGCCGGGTCCTCAGTAGAGAAACGGATGGCCGTCGAGCCTCCGCTTACATGAAGTGTTAGGAAGCGTAGGTTAGTCGCTACCGTTTAGCAATGCGGAATTTTGGTGCGGTTGTGGCCCCTTTCGCGACAGAGAACATCGCGTCATGCGAACGTGATGCGCGGCATGTCTATCCTCTCTGGCGATGAACGCGATCGTGCTTTTGCTGTGATGTCGACTCCGCACCATCGAGGTGCCATTCATATGCAAAAACTGAATCGCGTTCGAGCCACTTCTGCGCGCGTCGAATAACGCGCAGCGTATCCATGCGCCGCCAGATGCATTACTGCTGCGCATGCTTTGCTGCGTCTTCAATCACCGCGGCCACTTCCTTCGGGCGCGACTCGTACACCGAATGGCTTGCACCCGCCAACACGGTGGTATGGCTATGCGCGCGCTGGTAATAGAAGCGTTCGAGATCCGGATTGATGATCTTGTCGTCGGCCGCGACGATACCCCAGCTCGGCTTCATGGTCCACGCGGCCACTTTCATCGGCGCGGAGAAAACTTTCGCGGCCGTCAGAATCTGCGAGCGCGACTCGAACTCGGCTTCCTTCAGCGGCAGATCCGCCGCGAAATCCTTCGCGAAGTCGGCGGGATTCAGATAGGTGTAGCCGTCGTCCGTTTTCTTGATCGCGCCTGCCTGCTTCGACGTATAGCTGGGCATCTGCTTGCCGAGGTCGCTTTCGTCTTCGCCGACTGCCGGTGCATGCGCCGCCACGTACACCAGGCCGGCCACTTTCGGATCGACGCCCGCCTCGGTGATAACCGAGCCGCCGTAGCTATGTGCGACCAGAATGGTGGGGCCATCCTGCAGATCGATGACGCGTTTCGCGGCGGCCACGTCGTCGTCGAGCGACGTCAGCGGCTCCTGCACCATCGTGACGTGATAACCGTCTTTGGTGAGGATGTCGTAGACCGGCTTCCACCCCGAGCCGTCGACCCACGCGCCATGAACCAGAACGATGTTCTTGATCGGCGCCGTAGCGGGTTGCGTGGTTTGCGCCATTGCGTCAGCGGATCCCAAAAGACTGGCGGCCAAGGTCAAGGTCGATACTGCGAAAGGAAAAATCTTCACTTTGAAACTCCAACGAAAAAGGTTTGATTTGAAGAGCGGGCGACGCTAAACGACATCGCGTGTCAATGCACGACGGAGTCGTTGACCAGGGCTCACTTAACTGCCGGAGTAGATGTTGCAGTAGCTAACCGGGCCGACGCAGCCGGAGCTCATCGCTGTCTGAAGCCGTGTGCCCGCAGCGGAAGTGCCACGCTGCGCGACACCGCCGACAGCTTGCGTAGTCAGTTGCCCGTCGTTCTGTGCGGCGATCCTGGCTTCTGCCGCCTGGACATCAGCCGGGTAGTTGACGTCATCACCTCGGCTCGGGTTATAGCCCGCCTGCTCGACGCGAACAAGATCCGCCCGAACTTCTGCGCGCGTCAGCGGGGCGCTGGACTGAGCAAAACTGAGAACGGGAGCGCCAAGCGTGGCAGCGGCGAGTGCAAGAGCAACGAACAGTTTCGACATGATAGGAACTCCTAAATAAAATTAAAATTTGCTGGACCATGAGTTAGCCAGCGGGACAGTGATAACGACAAGCCGGATCGGTGCTCGGGTGATTTCGATTAACGGTCGATTATCGGTTCGGCTTTGGTCTACATGGAGGCAAACACGGGCGCCGCGTGCTTATTCCAAAAGATTTTCACAATCGATCCGATTGCCGTGTCGCATTGCGGGAAGCGGGTACGGGGTTTGCTCGCCTCCGGTGACGAACGATGGCGCTAACGCAAGACAACCTCCACAGGTTGCGCGCTGGCCCAAACCGCTTTAAGAGGCGGATTTTTTACCGGAGGAACGAAGATGAACAAGGATCAGCGTGAAGGAATCAAGGAAGAGCTCAAAGGCTTCGTGAACAAGGGCGTTGGCTCGATCACCGGAAACGAGGGCCGCAAGGCGAAGGGCGAGGCGCAGATTACGACCGGCGATAACCGTAAAGAGCTCGGCGACCAGACGGACAACATCGAGAAAGGCAAGGTCGATCCGGGCAATCCGTCCAACCTTTAATGCTCGAGAAGTGCGGGCAGTCTTACCTCGGCTCACCGATCGGAAGGAGCAGTCGGATGCAGGAAGTGCACACTCATCGCGGTTTCACGGTGACCGTTCTCGCGGAAGACGATCCCGCAGGCGGCTCGACGGTGACCACGCGAATACAACGTGACGACGGCGGTCAACCGGACAACGGCGAGTGGGCCGCGCCGCGCCAGAGCCGCTCGCGTTTTCGCGGCGCGGCCGCAATCGGCGCGGCGCTCGACGACGCGCGCCGCCAGATAGACAGCGCCTTGGGCAGCGACGACCCACTCGGCGAATAAGCGCCGCTGTCCAAATTGGTGCGCGTCGCGCGTTGCCGCTTGCATCGCGAGCCAATAACAATCCCCGCCCACAACCCATCCCCACGAGCGCCACCTCGCACAGCCAAGTCCCGCCAACGCGTAAAATGGCCGGTTATCACTGGCAAGCAACGCTTCGAAAAATCGTGGCGGTAGACAACGCACCGTCCGCCGAATCGATTCCATCGCGCCGCTTGCCTTCGCCGGCTTGAAGAGGATGCACGCTGATGTCGTCAGTTTTCTTTGATCGCGAACGGATTGCTGAGTGGCTCGGTGATAACACCGTCGCCAAGGCGCGCGCGGTCGGCCCGGTCACCAACATGCAATGGCACGGAGCCACGCTGACGGGCGACGTGCAGGGCAGCCAGCCCGAGCCCTACCGAACCCGCGTGCGCTTTCGCACGGACGGCGGCACGCCGTGGGCGCAGAGCGATTGCAGTTGTCCGGTCGGCCGCAATTGCAAGCATGTGGCCGCGCTGCTGCTCGCCGAGCTCGAGTATCACGACGAGATGGACCACATTATTCGCGTCGACGACGATGAGCGCAGCGACAGCGCGCCGCTCGTGACGCAACGTGCGTCGGTGGAACGCTTCGGTCCGCCGCAGGGCGTGCGCCCGGAACTCGTGAGCTGGCTCGAACGCTTCCGTGCGCGCGCCGAAGCCGCCGATGCCGCCGCTCAGAAAACGGCTGCCGCCCGCACCGAAACGCTGGCCTACCGGCTCAACTGGTCCGACTTCCACATGCGCCACGAGGTGGTGCTGTATCGCGCGCGCTGCGATGCGGATGGCCGCATCGTCGAGGTCGGCGAGACGTGGGGCAATGTAGAGTCGGCGCTGCTCAAGCAACCCAGGTTCGTGTCGGACGAAGATCTGTCGATTCTGCGCGGCCTGTGGCTTGGCCGTTCGCGCGAAGACTTCGGGCAATTTATTCTGCGCGGCACGAGCGGCGCGGAAATGCTGCAAAAGCTGATCGCCACCGGGCGCCTCTTCTTCGACTTCAAGCTCGCGCCCGGCGATGACGCGCCGACGCCGCTCGCGCGCGCCGCCGACCGGCCGGGGCGCATCGAATGGGAACCGCTTGCCGACCAGCGTCTGCGTCCCGTGCTGCGCACCGAGCCGCGCGCGAGCATGGTGCTGCCGACCGAGCCCGTCTGGTACGTGGATGGCGACGCGCGGGAGGCGGGCATCGTGCGCTCGTCGCTGCCGTTCCAGCAATTGCCCGACTACCTCGCGATGCCGCCGATCTCGCTGGCCGAAGCGCCGCTCGTCGCGTCCGTGCTGCGCGAAGTCGCGCCCGAGTTGCCGTTGCCGCCTACCCACGACACATCGGCGATTCGCGTGATCGATGTCGAACCCGTGCCCGTGCTTACGCTGAACAGCCACGCGCTGCCGTCCGCTGCAAAGACCAGCAAGCCCGGCAAGGCGGGCAACGTCGCCAAAAGCCAGGCCGTCGAACTGGCCGGCGTGAGCTTCGACTACGACGGCGTCAGCATCAACGTGGACAGCAGCGTCACCCTCGTGCCCATGCCGGGCGGCGACGTCATCCATATTCGCCGCCGCTACGACGCCGAGAAAAAGCGCCTGCTCGAACTGCGCAAGACCGGGTTGCAGAAGGTGCCCACGAGCCGCGTATTCGCGTCGCGTCTGTTGCCCGACACGATGCTCGGCTTGCCCGATGCCGAAGCGTGGTCCGCGTTCGTCAACGACGCCGTGCCCGAACTCGTCAGCAAGGGCTGGCGTGTGACGATGGCGCCCGAGTTCCGCTACAACGTGATCGAGATCGATGCAATCGACGGCACCGCGCATCAGGCCGGCGACGGCTGGTTCGATCTGGAAATGGGCATCCGCATCGGCGAGCGCAACGTGCGGCTCGAACCGCTGCTCGCCGATCTGTTCCGGCGCGACCGGCGCTGGCTTGGCGGCGCGCTCGAAGCCATCGCCGACGACGAGCCGATCGAGCTCAAGACCGAAGAGAATAAGCGCTTGCGGCTGCGCGCCGACCGGCTCAAACCGGTGGTGCGCGTGCTGGTCGATCTGTTCGATTCGCTCGGCGGGACGCTCGCCGATGGCGCGCCGCTGCGCGTGCCGTCCGTCGACGCAGGCCGCCTGCAGGCGTTGAGCGACACGGGCCGCTGGCAATTCCGCGGCGACGATTCGATCCGCCAGCTCGCCGAGCGTCTGCAAGCCGGGCCGCGTTTGCGCGAGGTGCCGGTGCCCGCGGCGTTGCGCGCGCAATTGCGCGCTTATCAGCAGCAGGGCCTGAACTGGATGCAGTATCTGCGCGAGCAAGGTCTTGCCGGTGTGCTCGCCGACGACATGGGCCTCGGCAAAACCGTGCAGACGCTCGCGCACATTCTCGCGGAGAAAGAGGCCGGACGGCTCGACAAGCCCGCGCTGATCGTCGTGCCGACCACACTCGTGCACAACTGGCGCGAGGAAGCGCGACGCTTTGCACCCGAGCTGAAAGTGCTGGTGCTCAACGGCCCGCAGCGCAAGGAGCGCTTCGAGCAGATCGGCGAACACGAACTGATTCTGACGACGTACGCGTTGTTGTGGCGCGATCAGAAGGTGCTCGCCGAACATCAATATCACCTGCTGATTCTCGACGAAGCGCAGTACGTGAAGAACGCCACGACGAAAGCCGCGCAGGCGATCCGTGGGTTGAGCGCGCGCCATCGTCTGTGTCTGACCGGCACGCCGCTCGAGAATCACCTCGGCGAATTGTGGTCGCAGTTCGATTTTCTGCTGCCCGGATTTCTCGGCAGCCAGAAGGACTTCACGCGCCGCTGGCGCAATCCGATCGAAAAGAATAACGACGGCGTGCGCCGCTCGCTGCTCGCGCGCCGCATCCGGCCATTCATGCTGCGGCGTCGCAAGGACGAGGTCGCGAAAGAACTGCCGGCCAAGACGACGATTGTATGTTCCGTCGATCTCGAAGGCGCGCAGCGCGATCTCTACGAAACCGTGCGCACGGCGATGCAGGAAAAGGTGCGCGCCGCGGTGAGCGCGCAGGGCCTCGCGCGCAGCCACATCATCGTGCTCGATGCGCTGCTGAAGTTGCGGCAGGTGTGTTGCGATCCGCGTCTCGTGCGCACGCTGCGGACTGCTCAGAACGTCGGCGAAGTTGACGAAGGTTCGAGCACTCAGACCGCACGAGCTTCCGATAAAACAGAGAAGGGGGTGCGTTCGGCCAAGCTCGATCTGTTGCTCTCGATGCTGCCCGAACTGATCGACGAGGGCCGCCGCGTTCTGCTGTTCTCGCAGTTCACCGGCATGTTGTCGCTGATCGCGCAAGCGCTCGACGAAGCCGCGATTCCCTACGTGATCCTGACGGGCGACACCACCGACCGCGTCACGCCCGTGCAGCGTTTCCAACAAGGCGAAGTGCCGTTGTTCCTGATCAGCCTGAAGGCGGGCGGCGTGGGTCTGAACCTGACCGCCGCCGACACGGTGATTCACTACGACCCCTGGTGGAATCCGGCCGCCGAGAATCAGGCCACCGACCGCGCGCATCGGCTCGGTCAGGACAAACCTGTGTTCGTCTACAAGCTGATCGCGGCAGGCAGCATCGAAGAAAAGATCGTGGAATTGCAGGAGCAGAAGGCGGGCCTCGCCGACAGCATTCTCTCGGAAGACGCCGCGGGCGCCGCCAAATTCTCCGACGACGACCTCGACGCGCTCTTTGCGCCGATGCCTGAGCTGGAAGGCTCGAAGTGACGCGCGCGGTCGCAACGACCGTGCGTGTCGATCACAACCACGCGTCTTTCAAAAACGCCGTGCCGCTCTAAAGCCCGCCTTTTGATCGTATTCAAATCTCGTCACATCTGACTCGCTACTGTTCAAAGGCGTCACAAATCGTCAAGGATTGCTGAGTTTGACCTGATGCCGTCAACGGTTTCTTTTCGCACTCGTTGAACACGCGACCATTAATCGGTCAGTCAACGCATACGTTAAGGAAAACACCGTCATGAACAAGCAACTTCTCGCCGCCGCCGTCGCTGGTCTGTTCTCGATCGCCGCTTTCGCGCAAGCCTCCGCGCCCGCAGCTGCTTCCGCGCCGCAAGCGGCTCCGATGCATGCAGCTTCGGCCGCAACGCACGAAGGCGAGCCGGTAGCCCCGCATCATCACGCGAAGAAGCAGCACAAGCACGCGCACAAGCACGCGCATAAGCATGCACACAAGCACGCGGCATCGACGGCACAGGGCGACGACAACAGCGCGCCCGTAGCCGACGAAGCAGCGCCTGCCAAGCCGTAATTTTTCCGTCGATTAGCGAGTCTGCGAAGAAGCGGGCCGGTGCGAGCGCATCGGCCCGCATCGCCGCATTCGCCCGCGTTCGCTTCACATCGGCATGAAGAGCGCCATCCGGCCGCGACGCCGATTTGCATGATTGCATGGTTGCATTAGCGCACACACAAAAACGCGAGCGCTGAAACGCCGCTCGGCAAGATCACGATCTCTTCTCATCCGTTAATGAAAATCTGTTTGCCCCGATGCGCAGCGCCGCGCGTTCTGAAGCTGCTCGCATGGTCATTGGCCGGCGCGCTGAGCGGCTGCTCGCTGCTTTCGCCGAGCACGCCGTTGCTCGAAGCGCCGGTCAGTTCGTCCTACGATCCGATCTCGGCCTGGACGGCCGGCAATGCGTCGGCCGCGTTGAATCCGCCGACCGTGCCCGCGGGGTTTTATCGCGTGAATCCGGGCGATACGCTGACGGCCATTGCGCACGACTTCGGCCGCGACGCGTCGGCGATCGCCCAATGGAATCGTCTTTCCGCGGATGGCTCGCTGCGCGCCGGGCAGATATTGCGCGTCGCTCCGCCCGCGGCAACGCAGAACGTTGCGGCCGCAACGGATCAGCGCGCGGCCACGGCGGCGGACAAGCACACGGATGCCGCATTGACCACCGCCGCCGACGCCAAAGCGCGGCTTGCCTGGCCCGTTAGCGGCGCGGTCACCGAGCCGTTCGTGGCCGGCAAGACCAAGGGCGTGACGATCGCCACGCGCGCCGGCGAACAGGTCAGAGCCGCGGCGAGCGGCCGCGTCGTCTATGCGGGCGGCGGCATCGCGGGTTATGGCCAGCTCATCATCGTCAAGCACGACTCGCATTTGTTGACCGCTTACGGCAACAACCGCGCGCTGCTCGTCAAGGAAGGCGCACCCGTCAAGAAAGGGCAGGCCATTGCGGAAGTTTCCGCGGACGCCGCCGGCGATGCGTCCGTGCATTTCGAAGTACGCAAGGACGGCAAACCCGTCGATCCGCTCGCCTACCTTCCCAAGCGCCATTAAGCCGGCGTTTGTTTCCCCGAACCCACCAGACCGCACACGACGCGCGACGCTGTTCACCCAGCGCGGCGCGCGCGACAACGCTCATGATCTCTGATTTCCGCAGTTGTTCGACAGGCCGCCTTTCATCGGCGCTTGCATTGTTAGGCGCCGCGCTCGTGCTGGCTGGCTGCGCGCAACCCGACGCGGGCGTAAGCCCGTCGGGCTTCGACGCCCCGGCCATTCACACGCTGCGAGGCGCGGGCGGATCGCGCTCGAAACATAGCGACGGCGTCGGTGCGGACGCTGCCGGCGTGCCGCTCGCGTCGGCCCCGCAGCCGCACGCGCACCGGCAGCCGCACGCAGACGCGGACGCGGACGCGGACACCGATGCAGACACCGACACTCAGTCCAGCGCCGACGATTCGCCCATCGTGCCGGCCTGCGCCTGCGGCAAGGGCTTTCAGCAGACGGGCTTCGCTTCGTGGTACGGCAAGCTCTTCGACGGACGCCGAACCGCGAGCGGCGAACGCTACAACATGCATGCGTTGACGGCGGCGCATAGCACGTTGCCGCTAGGCGCTTGCGTGCGTGTGACGGCGCACGGCCGGCCGCGCTCGGTGGTGGTGCGCATCAACGACCGCGGGCCGTTCGCGCGCGGTCGCATCATCGATCTTTCGTATGCCGCCGCGGAAGCGCTCGGCGTTCGCGCGGCGGGCCATGCACAGGTCACGCTCGAACACATCGCGCCGGTGCGCGGCGCCGACGGCACACGTCGCTGCATGGATCAGCCGGTCTGATATGACGCGTTGCTCATGCCTGCCGGTTGGTTTCAGCGGGCTTACGTATGGGTGACGGCGGCCGGTCTTCCGCGGTGTTATACGCAACAGCGGACTGTAACAAATCATCGCTTGTGTAAAACGCGCTGTTTTGCGGGTCTTTGGTCGTAAGTTTTTTGACGCCGCATGCAGCATTGCTTGCGGGCGCACAGCTATTACGGCGTGCGTAATAACTACCGCCTGCGTCGTTACAAAAGTAGTTCTTTCATCTTGAGGAAGACTTTCTTAGCAGCTATTTTTTGAGCACTCGTGTGGTAGCCCCCGCGAGCGTGTGGTGTTTTTTGAGCGGCATCGTCTCATGCGGGACGATGCCGTTTTTTTTGTGCGCGACGCTTTGCGCCGGCGTTCGATCCACGTCCGATCCGATCACGCGGCGATCGACCGTATAAAGAAGAACAGCGCTTATCGGATGGCTCGGCGAAATCCACAATGTGGCCACGGTTGCAGGCAAGCCCGCACCGTTCACTTACGCGCAACGAGCATTGGCAAGGAGCATTGCTATGGATATCCGGACGAGGGCAACAACGATTCATGTCAGAGAGCGGGGCAGCGGCGAACCGGCACTCGTGTTTCTGCACTACTGGGGCGGATCGTCGCGCACGTGGGACGCGGTTGCAGGCGAACTGTCGAGCGCGCACAGGAGCATTGCCGTCGACCATCGCGGATGGGGCAATTCCGCGGCGCCGGAGCAAGGCTATACGATCGCGGATCTGGCCAACGATGCGAACGATGTCATCGAAGCACTGAAGCTCTCGCGCTATGTGCTCGTCGGGCACTCGATGGGCGGCAAGGTCGCGCAACTGCTCGCGTCGCGCAGGCCCGAAGGACTGCAGGGCGTCGTGCTCGTCGCGCCGTCGCCGCCTTCGCCGATGGTGCTTCCCGACGAGCAGCGCGCCGCGATGGCGGCGGCGTACGACTCGCGTGAATCGATCGAATGGGTGCTGGATAACGTGCTGAGCGCGAATCCACTCACGCCGGCGCTGCGCGAGCAGGTGATCGCCGACAGCCTGCGTGGTGCGCCGCAAGCGAGAGCGGCCTGGCCGAACGCCGCGATGCTCGAGGACATCACGCACGAGGTCAGCTCGATCAACGTGCCCGTGCTCGTGGTGGCCGGCGAACTCGATCAGGTCGATCGCGTGGACACGTTGCGCGCGGAGTTGCTGCCGCGAATTGCCGGCTCGCGTCTGCAAGTGCTGGCGGGCACCGGACATCTGTCGCCACTCGAAGCGCCGTCAGCGCTCGCGGCGATCATCCGGCAGTTCGTTGGCGAACTGGGCGCTTCGTAGCGAGCGAGCGGCGCTGGCCCGGGCGTGCCGGCGGTGCTTGCCTGAAGCGATCCCACGGCGGCTCGTCGCCGAAAGCAGCCGCGAGGTAGTCGAGGAAGTGGCGCACCTTCAGCGGCAGATGGCGCGCGCTCGGATAGACCGCCTGAATCGCGAGCTCGGACGCCTGATACTCGGGCAGCAGTTCGACGAGCTTTCCGCATGCAATCTGCTCGCCGAATACAAACGTCGGTCCGTAGACGACGCCCGCACCGGCGAGCGCGGCTGCAAGCAGCATCTGCGTATTGTTGGCGGCGAGCCGGCAGGGCCCGTCGATTACGTGCGCGCGTCGTTCGCTGTCGAGGAGCGTCCAGTCGCCGACGGACACCGCTTCGCTGAACGTGAGCCGCGGCGCTTGCCGCAAGTCGTCGGGGCTGCGCGGCATGCCGTTGCGTGCGATATAGTCCGGCGACGCGCAGATCACCATGCGGCAGGGCGCGAGCCGCCGCGCGATCAGCGCGGAGTCACGCAAGCGACCGATCCGCACGGCGACGTCGACACCGCTTTCCAGCAGATCGACGTAACGGTCCGACAGCGCAACTTCAACGTTGACGTGCGGGAATTGCTCCATGTATCGCGCGAGCACCTCGCCCAGGTGCATCGCTCCGAACGTGACCGGCGCGGCGACTCTGAGCACACCGCGCGCGGTGCCGTGCGCGTCGCTGGCTTCCCGGTTGGCTTCGTCATAAGCGTCGAGAATGCGCTTGCATCGCTCGTAATACGCGTGGCCGACATCCGTCAGGCTCAAGCGGCGCGTGCTGCGCTGAAGCAGCCGCGCGTTCAATTGCGCTTCCATCGCGCTGACGTACTTGCCGGCCATCGCAGCCGATAGGCCAAAGCGGCGCGCTGCCGCCGCGAAACTGCCTTCGTCGACGGCGGCGACGAAAACGGCCATGCCAGTCAAGCGGTCCATGCGTTCCTCGATTCGATTGCGCAGCGATCCGCGCGGGCTATCCCGCAGGAGCGGAAAATCGCGATTATCGACGCAAACGAACCACTGTTGCCAGGCTCACGCCGCCTCGGTCTCGCGACGGGGCGCCGCGCGATGTGCCGCTTGCGGCCGCTCGATCCGCCGATACGCCGCCTCGGCGAGGATCAACGCGAGCGCAATCAGCGCGGCGGCCACGACGCTCAGATAACGCCCGCCCGTCGACTGCAACACGATGCCGCCGAGCACGCCCGAACACGCGAGCCCGATATACGTGGCCGTGTTGTTCAACGCGAGCAGCAACGGCGCGACCTGCGGCGAGACTTGCACGAGCCGGTGCTGCTGCGGAACGATGAGCCCCCATCCGCAGAGACCCCAGACGATCAGCGCAATGACAGCGCTGACGACGTGCGCCGAAGTCCACGGCAGCGCGCAGAAGTTGATCGCGGCAATGCACAGCATCGCATTGATGATGTGGCGGCTCGCGAACTTGTCGACGAGGCGTCCGGCAAGCAGATTCCCCACCGTCGCCGCCACGCCCCACACCAGGAACAGGCCGGCGAGCAGGCGCTCGTCGCCGTGCGTTACGCGATTGAGCACGACGCCTGCGTAGGTGTAGACCATCAGGAAGCCGCCGAACGCGAACAGCGATGTGAGCAGCGTGAGCGCGACGCGCGTGTCGCGGACCGGCGCGAGCCGGTCGCGCAATTTAATCGGCTGCGGCTGCGCGACGGAGGGCAGCATCGTCCACACGCCGATCATCGCGACGAGACCGAGCAGCGTGACGAACCACAGCGTCGTTCGCCAGGTGCCGAATCCGCCGATAAACGTGCCGATGGGCGAACCGAGCGCGGTCGCTCCCGTCAGGCCCGCCGTCACCGTGGCGAGCGCGCGGCCGCGCTTTTCGGGCGACGCGAGCGCGGAGGCGACGCCCAACGCAGTAGGCGAAAAGAGCGCGGCGCCGAAGCCCGCCAGCGCGCGGGCGAACAGCACCCAGTGCAGGTCGGTGGCCATCGCGCTGATCGCGTTGCCGACGACGAAAACGCTCAGCGCGCCGACCAGCAGCGGCTTGCGCGGCCATGCGCCGGCGACGGCCGCCATCACCGGCGCGGCGATCGCGTAGGTCAGCGCATAAAACGTCACCATCAGGCCGGCCGCGCCCACCGAAGTATGCAGCGAGGCCGCCACGCCGGGGAGAATGCCGGCGACCACGAAGTTGTCGGTGCCCATCGCGAACATGCCGAGCGCGAGTATCAGTAATCGACGGTCCATGTGAAGGTTCTCTACTTTTTAGCCAGCCTGTTGCGTTCCGATGCACGACCGCGCGGCCCTGGCGCGGCGATCCGGTCCTGCCTGCGCCGGACGGCCGGCGCGATGCATAGGCCAAGCATAGCCTTCGTTGACCGCGTCTCAAATGTCGTATATACCATCAATTCAGGACATGGCTGGAGCCGCGCATGCACACGATCGGTTTTGTGGTTTTTCCCAACTTCTATCTGATGGGTTTTGCGGCCGTCACGGCGTTCGAACTCGCCAACGGCGTGCTCGACGAGCCGGCGTACGACATAACGCTCTTGTCGGAGACGGGCGGGCTCGTGCCGTCGTCGGCGGGAATTCGGGTAGAGACGCAGCCTTTCGGCGACGCCACGTTCGATACGGTGATGTTTGGCTCCGGCGTCGACATCGACCTCCGGTCGCCCGCGCTGACCGCGTTCGTCAGACGCTCGCTCGAAACATCGCGGCGGATCGCAGCGCCCTGCACAGGCGCGTTCGTGCTTGCCGAAGCGGGCGCGCTCGACGGCCGGCGCGCCACCACGCATTGGCGGTTCGCGAACGATCTGCAGCGCCGCTTTCCGAAGATCGCCGTCGAGGAAGATCAGATTTTTATCGTCGACGGGCCGATCTGGACGTCCGCGGGCATGACGGCCACCATCGACATGGCGCTCGCGATGATCGAGAAGGACCACGGCCAGGACGTGTCGCGCACGGTCGCGCGCAAGCTCGTGGTGTACCACCGGCGCGCGGGCGGGCAGTCGCAGTTCTCGACCTTGCTCGACCTCGACCCGAAGTCCGACAAGATCCAGAAGGCGATCGACCACGCGAACGCCAATCTGCGCAACGCATTGACCGTCGAAGAACTTGCCGAGGTGGCGGGGCTCAGCCCGCGCCAGTTTAGCCGCGCGTTCAGTGCCGAGACGGGGCAGTCGCCCGCGAAAGCGGTCGAGCATTTGCGCGTCGAAGCCGCGCGGCTGATGCTGGAAAAGGGCCGCCTGTCGCTGGATGTGATCGCGGACGAAGTGGGCTTTACGGACCGCGAGCGAATGAG
Organism: Paraburkholderia sp. RL17-368-BIF-A; assembly: GCF_046054045.1. Taxonomy (NCBI): domain Bacteria; kingdom Pseudomonadati; phylum Pseudomonadota; class Betaproteobacteria; order Burkholderiales; family Burkholderiaceae; genus Paraburkholderia; species Paraburkholderia sp. RL17-368-BIF-A. The sequence continues at coordinate 3,234 of NZ_JARESN010000033.1, read as the reverse complement.
GCGCGCGTTCCTGCGCACGATCGGGCAGCCGCCTCAGGCGGTGCGTCGTCTGAGCCGGGAGGCGCGCGGGGTGGTGGAGTTGCACGCGGGCTAATTGCGCGCAACAACGGCGATAAGCGGTGGCGCCGGCAACGCCTGGCGGATTTGACAAAGCTTAAACGATTTATTTTGAGACAGTTCCTATACTGACTCACGAATGTCAAATCGCTGTTTCCGCGCTGTTTTCTGTTCCCGGCCGCGGTTTGAAAAGCAAGGCGGCGGGGCCAGCACCGCGCGAGAGAGACCAACTAATCCAATAGCGAGCCCAGTGGGCGAAGCGCTAATCGGCAGCACCTGAGAGGCAAAAACGAAAAACGTCGGAGCGGCGCGCAAGCCCGCACCGCGCGGCATTCGGCGGCATTTTGCGGCATGCAGGCGGCTCCCAAAACGGTACCTAAGCCGTGCCAAAGCGTTGCTCGAAAGGGCGATGCAATGCAAAGGCCGCCGCTGCGGCGACGTTTAATGATGCGAGCATAAACGCGCGTTTTTTCGATTATGATTATCGCCGGTTTGATAATCGCCGCTCCTAAATCAAAGAAAATGCGCACAAATTTTGAGACGGGGCGGCAACAGCTTTACGGGGCGCGAGGCGAAGGACCATTAGTTGAAAGAAAGTGGAAGAAACTTCGAAATGAGTGGAAAGCCGGATCGTCGGTGCCAGCGAGCACCGGCATCCCGGCCGATCCGCCGGTTTGCGGCACCGTTTGACGGTGCTCGTGCGCTGGCCCCAGTTATAGATGACGAACAAACGTAAGTCGCGTTGCGGGGTTTTATGAGAATTGCTGTCCTGGATGACGATTCGGCGCAGGCCGATCTAGTTTGCCAAACGCTGTCGGCGGCGGGCCATGTCTGTCATGCCTATGGCCAGGGTCGCGAACTGGTGCGGCAGTTGCGGCGCCAGACCTTCGATCTGCTGGTGCTCGACTGGAACGTGCCCGACATGTCCGGCGAAGATGTCCTGCGCTGGGTGCGGGAAAGTCTGTCGGAGCGCTTGCCCGTTCTGTTCATGACGAGCCGCGGCCATGAAAGCGACATCACGTCGATTCTGAATACGGGCGCCGACGACTACGTCGTCAAGCCGGTCTCCGGCGCCGTGCTGCTTGCGCGCGTCGGTTCGCTGCTGCGGCGCGCCTACCATCTGAAGCCGCCGTCGGCGAAAGAAGTGTTCGGCGAGTTCGAATTCGACCTGCATGCGAAGCATGTGGTGGTGCGCGGTACGAAGGTCGCGGTCACGCAGAAGGAGTTCGAGCTCGCGCTGCTGCTGTTCCAGCATCTGAGCCGGCCGCTGTCGCGTGCGCATATTCTCGACGTCATCTGGAAGCAGGCGACCGACATCCCGTCGCGCACGATGGACACGCACGTCTCGATGCTGCGCAGCAAGCTCGGTCTGCGCCCCGAACACGGCTATCGTTTGACGCCGATTTACGGCTATGGCTACCGGCTCGAACGGCTCGAATCCGCGAGCGACGCGCCGGCCGCGGCCGACCGTCGGGAAGCGGGGCAGGCGTGACGTTTGCCGTCGACCGTGCCGTCGATCTTGCCGCGGCGGAGCGCGGCAGTGCAGCGTCGGCGAGCCGCCGCGCGGGCGCGTGGCTCGCGGCAGCCGGCATGCTCGCGATTGCCTGTTTCGCACCGCCTGACGCGCACGCGCAGTCTTCGCGCACGCCCAGGCAGCGCGCGAAAGCCGCGCCGCCCGCCTATGTCTCCTACGTGACGCGCGAAGGCGACACGCTATATGAAATCGCGAGCCGCTATCTGATCGACGGCGGCGACTGGGCGGTGTTAAGCCGCCTGAACCACGTGCCCGCGCCGCGCCGCATGCACGCCGGCGTCGCGCTGCGCCTGCCCGCCGACAAACTGAAACAGCACCCGGAAACCGCGCGCGTGATTGCGACGAGTGGCCCCGCCGAACATGCGTTCGGCAAGGGGCCGTATGTGCCGCTTGCGGCGGGCGAGATGCTCGGCGAAGGCGACCGCATCCGCACCGGAACCAACGGCTTCGTCACGCTGGAACTGTCCGACGGCTCGCACGTGACCTTGACCGACGACGCCATGCTCGACATCGGCAAGCTGCGGCGAACCGCACTGACGGGCGCGGGCGACCGGCAACTCGAGCTGCGTCGCGGGCGTGTCGAAAGCGAAGTCACGCACGCGACGAAGAAAGACGACCGCTTTCAGATCCGCTCGCCGTCGGTGGTCGCGGGCGTGCGCGGCACGCACTTCCGCGTCGCCTACGACGGCGACGCGCAAACCACCGCCGTCGAAGTGCTGGACGGCGCGGTCGGCGTCGATCCCGACTCGGCTGTCTCACGTGCACCTGCGCCCGGCCTGCCGTTGCAGGCGTCGGCGCAACTGCTGGCGGCGCGCTTTGGCAGCGTCACGCGAGCCGGCGGCGCGCCAGGCGAAGCGGTCGAACTGCTCGCCGCGCCCGCGCTCGTGCAACCGGCCCGCGTGCAGGACGGCAAGACGGTGGCCTTCGATCTGATACCGGCCGGCGCCGGTGGCTCCGCTGAAACGGCGCGCAAGGCCGCCGCCTATCGCGTGCAGATTTCGCGCGACGCCGACCAGCTCGACCTGATTCGCGACCTGCGCGTGAGCACGCCGCACGCGGACTTTGGCGATCTCGCCGACGGCACCTATTTCGTGCGCATCGCCGCCATCGACGCAAACGGGCTCGAAGGTTTGCCGCAGGTGTATGGCTTCGAGCGGCGTCAGTTCGGACTGACGGCGTCCGCCGCGCCGCGCGCCGGCAGTCACGAGTACGAGTTCCGCTGGTTCGTGAGCCGCGCGCCGGCGTCGGGCGAAACGCGCTTTCGCTTCGTCATGGCGACGACAGCGGATCTGCGTCATCCGATCGTCGATCGCGCTGATCTGACGGACGGTCAACTGGTGGTGAGCGATCTGCCGCCGGGCGTCTATTACTGGACGATCGTCGCCGAGCAGTTCGACAACGGCCGCTTCTACGAGACGACGAGCGCGGTCCGCTCGTTCACGCTCGCGCGCTGACGTTGGCGGATTCGCTGGTAGATTCACGCAGCCGCATGCGATACGCTCCCGGACTCGCACGCCCAACAGACCCTACGCGCACGCCTTGCTGAACACATCTACGCGCCTGAGCCTCGACCCGCGCGCCCCGCGCGGACCGCGCCGGGGGGGGGGGTTTGTGGTCGAATTGGCGGCGCTGAGGGGCCCCGG
>NZ_JARESN010000032.1:0-26036 GCF_046054045.1 Paraburkholderia sp. RL17-368-BIF-A | reverse complement strand
GGGCCGCTGCCGCTTATAAGCGGCAACGGCCTTTCGTCTTTCAGACTTAATCTTCGCGCGGCCTCAAGGCTTCGGCCCGGTCGCAACGGGCCGCTTCGGGTCCGAACTCCATTCGCTCCAGGAACCCGCGTAGAGCGCGGCGCCATGCAGGCCGGCCACTTCCATTGCAAGCGCATTGACGCACGCTGTCACGCCCGAGCCGCATTGCAGGACGACGTGTTCCGGCGGCGTGTCGCCGAGCAGCACGTGGAACTCGTCGCGCAGCGTGTGAGCCGGCTTGAAGCGGCCGTCGGCGGTGAGGTTGTCCTTGAAGAAGCGATTGAGCGCGCCGGGAATATGGCCGCCTACGCGATCCAGCGTCTCGTTCTCGCCGCGATAGCGGTCGGCCGCGCGGGCGTCGACCACCACGCGTTCCTTCGAGCCGAGATTGCGCTCGATCATGTGCGCGTCGACGGTAACGGACAGCGGCGCGCCGGCCTTGAAGTCGCCGGTGTTTTGCGGCGGCACGTCTTGCGTGAGCGGCTGGCCCGCGGCTTCCCACGCCTGCAATCCGCCGTCGAGCAGCGCGACCGCGTCGTGGCCGAGCCAGCGCAGCAGCCACCACGCGCGCGCGGCGTACATGCCGCCTTGCGCGTCATACGCGACAACTTGCTGGCCTTGCTTCAGGCCGCGCGATTCCAGCGTTTCGACGAGCCGCTCGCGATCCGGCAACGGATGGCGCCCGTTCGTGCCGGTCTTCGGCCCCGACAGGTCGCGGTCGAGATGCAGATAATGCGCGCCCGGCAGATGTCCGGCGAGATACGCCTTTTCGCCGGCTTCGGGATCGGCCAGATCGAACCGGCAGTCGATGACGAACACGCTGCCCGGTGCCTCGGCGAGCCGTTCCGCGAGATTGGTCGCGGAGATCAAAGTGGTGTAGTGAGTGTGGGGCATGACGTCTCCTCGATGCGGGCGATGGCGGCTCCCTTGCCGGCGGCCTCATGACGCGACCGGATGGCTGGGCTACATCGTTAGTCTAAACAAAAAAAGACGGGCCGAAGCCCGTCTTTCCATGCGTTCGTGCAAACGCGAATGAGGCGATGCGTGAGCGCCGATTCTAGATCGTGCCCAGTTCGCGCCGCAGGAACTCGTGGAAGTGCTGCATGCCGTCTTCCATCGGGCTCTGATACGGACCAACCTGCGACTCGCCGCGTTCCATGAGTGCCCGGCGGCCCGCGTCCATGCGTTCGGCGATCTCGTCGTCTTCACGCGCCGTTTCCATATACGCGGCGCGCTCCGCTTCGACGAACTCACGCTCGAACAACGCGATTTCCTCAGGGTAATAGAACTCGACCACGTTGGTGGTTTTCTGCGGACCGCGCGGAATCAGCCATGACACGACCAGTACGTGCGGATACCACTCGATCATGATGCCGGGGTAGTACACCATCCAGATCGCGCCGAACTCGGGCGGATTGCCGCCGCGAAAACGCAGGACTTCGTCGTGCCATTTGCGGTACGTCGGACTGCCCGGCTGCTCGAGGCCTTTGTGCACGCCCACCGTTTGCACGCTGTACCACTCGCCGAATTCCCACGCGAGGTCGTCGCAATTGACGAAGCTGCCGAGGCCCGGATGGAACGGCGCAACGTGATAGTCCTCCAGATAGACCTCGATGAAGGTCTTCCAGTTGTAGTTGCACTCGTGCACTTCGACGTGATCGAACATGAAGCCCGAGAAGTCGAAGTGTTGTCTGGTGCCGAGGTTGGACAGATCGCGCGCGACGTCGCGGCCTTGTGCTTCGAACAGCAGCCCTTGCCAGTTCTGCAGCGGCGTGGCGCCGAGATTCAGACAGGGGTTGTCCGCGAAATGCGGAGCGCCGAGAAGCTGGCCGTTGAGGTCGTATGTCCAGCGATGCAGGGGACAGACGATATTCTCCGCGTGGCCGCGGCCGTTGAGCATGATGGCCTGCCGGTGGCGGCACACGTTCGACAGAAGTTCGACTTGCGACTGCTGGTTACGAACGAGCACGCGCCCCTCGCTTTCGCTGGGCAAGGCAAAATAATTCCCCACTTCCGGCACCATGAGCTCGTGCCCGACGTAACGGGGACCTTTCCTGAAAAGGGTTTCGATTTCGCGCGTTAGAAGCGCTTCGTCAAAGTAAGCCGTGACTGGCAGTTGGCTGTGAACAGACCGCAACTGCAATGCATTGCTCAGATTGGACATTCCCACTCCCGATGAAGACGTGAAAGCAGTGAACAACCCAACCATCGAAGATTCGATTTAGGGAGCCCGAGATTATACCTGTTTCCCCCTCCTTGGGACAGTTAAGTCACTGATTTGGGTCAAAAATGTCGGGAAAGTTCGGCCTTTTCGGCACAGACCGATCGATTTTTTTCTGCGAGACTGACAGGGCGGCCACCGGCGAACACGCAGCCCGAAGGTGGGCTGGGAGATCGGATTTATCGCTTTTGCCGTAGAATGTCCGACTTGTTTTAATTTTTGCGACTATTCATGGCGAAGACCGCGTCGAACGATACCGCTGCCGCGCCAGCCGAGGGCGTCGACAACACGCCGCTGCCCGAGAATTACGAGGCGGCGCAGGCGGAGCTGGAGGGCCTGGTTGCACGCATGGAAAGCGGCAATCTGAGCCTCGAAGAGTCGCTGTCCGCGTATCGGCGCGGCGCGGCTCTGGTGGCGTTTTGCCAGCAGCAGCTCGAGAAGGTCGAGCAGCAGGTACGGGTGCTCGACGGTGAGACGCTCAAGCCACTGCCCGTGAATACAGCAGGAACAGCCGCTACTGAAAGCGGGGACGACCTATGACATTCGAACAATGGACTCGCTCGGTGCTCGAGCGCGTCGAAGCGGCACTCGAACACTACTTGCCGGCTGAAACAACGGAGCCTGCAAAGCTTCACGAAGCGATGCGCTACGCGGTGCTCGGCGGCGGCAAACGGGTCCGCCCGTTGCTGTGCCATGCAGCGGGCGAACTCACCGGCGCGCGCGCCGAGTGTCTCGACGCGGCGGCAGCGGCGCTTGAAATGATCCACGTGTATTCGCTCGTGCACGATGACATGCCCTGCATGGACGACGACGCACTGCGTCGCGGCAAGCCCACGGTACACGTCAAATATGACGAAGCCACGGCACTGCTGGTTGGCGACGCGCTGCAGTCGCAGGCGTTCGTTTCGTTGACGTCCGATGTGCTGGCGCCGCAGCAACAGGCGGCGCTCGTGCGCGAACTGGCTCTCGCGAGCGGTTCGATCGGCATGTGCGGCGGTCAAGCCATCGACCTGGCGAGCGTCGGTCATACGCTGACGCGCGCGCAGCTCGAAACCATGCACCGCATGAAGACCGGCGCGTTGCTGCGCGCCGCGGTGCGCATGGGCGCGCTGGCGGGCGAGGCGCCCGACGCAAACGCGATGCGTTCGCTCGACGCTTATTCGGCCGCGGTCGGTCTCGCGTTTCAGGTCGTCGACGATATTCTCGACGTCACGACCGATTCCGCGACGCTCGGCAAGACAGCAGGCAAGGACGCGAAGGACGGCAAGCCGACCTACGTGTCGATTATTGGGCTCGACGCATCGCGTTCGCTCGCCGCGCAGTTGCGCAGCGACGCGCACGCCGCGCTGGCGCCGTTCGGCGCACGCGCGCAGCGTCTTGCCGAATTGGCCGACCTGGTGGTGAACCGGGTTAGCTGAACGCGAAAGCCCGCCGCCGCGCACCGTCCCACAAGGTGCGTGTATGAAGTGCGGGCGCGTAAGTTTTCCTACAATGGAACGACGATGTACGACTTGCTGAAAACCATCGACGACCCGGCCGCCCTGCGCCGCCTCGATCGCCGCCAATTGCAACCGCTTGCCGACGAGTTGCGCGCTTTTGTGCTCGACAGCGTGTCGCAGACGGGCGGCCATCTCTCGTCCAACCTCGGCACGGTCGAGTTGACCATTGCTCTGCACTATGTGTTCGACACACCGCACGACCGCATCGTGTGGGACGTCGGCCATCAGACGTATCCGCACAAGATCCTGACGGGCCGCCGCGAACGGATGCACACGCTGCGCCAGTTGGGCGGCATCTCCGGCTTCCCGAAGCGCGACGAATCCGAGTACGACACGTTCGGCACCGCGCATTCGAGCACGTCGATTTCCGCGGCGCTCGGCATGGCTATCGCGAGCAAGCTGCAGGGCGACAACCGCATGGGCATCGCCGTGATCGGCGACGGCGCCATGACGGCGGGCATGGCGTTCGAAGCCATGAACAACGCGGGCGTTGAAGACGACGTGCCGCTGCTCGTGATCCTGAACGACAACGACATGTCGATTTCGCCACCGGTCGGCGCGCTCAATCGCCATCTGGCGCGGCTCATGTCCGGACGCTTCTACGCTGCGGCGCGCGCGGGCGTCGAGCGCGTACTGCGCGTCGCTCCGCCGATGCTCGATCTGGCGCGCAAGCTCGAAGAGCACGCGAAGGGCATGATCGTGCCGGCTACGCTGTTCGAGGAATTCGGCTTTAACTACATCGGCCCGATCGACGGCCATGATCTCGATTCGCTGATCCCCACGCTGCAAAACATCAAGGAACTGCGCGGTCCGCAATTCCTGCACGTGGTGACGAAGAAGGGCCAGGGCTACAAGCTGGCCGAGGCCGATCCGGTCCTGTACCACGGCCCCGGCAAGTTCAATCCGGCCGAGGGCATCAAGCCGGCCTCCGCGCCGTCGAAGAAAACCTACACGCAGGTGTTCGGCGAATGGCTGTGCGACGCCGCCGAACTCGACGCGCGCGTCGTCGGCATCACACCGGCCATGCGCGAAGGCTCGGGCATGGTGGAGTTCGAGAAGCGCTTCCCGGATCGCTATTTCGACGTCGGCATCGCCGAGCAGCATGCGGTCACGTTCGCCGGCGGTCTTGCCGCCGACGGCATGAAGCCGGTCGTCGCGATCTACTCGACGTTCCTGCAGCGCGCTTACGACCAGTTGATCCACGACGTCGCGCTGCAGAATCTGCCGGTGGTGTTCGCCATCGACCGTGCGGGTCTGGTCGGCGCGGACGGTGCGACGCACGCGGGCGCCTACGACCTCGCGTTCATGCGCTGCATTCCGAACATGATGGTGATGGTTCCGTCGGACGAAAACGAAAGCCGCCAGATGCTGTACACGGCGCTGCAGCAGTCGTGCCCGACGGCGGTTCGCTATCCGCGCGGCGCCGGCACCGGCGTGGCGACGGTCAAGCAGATGGCCGCGCTCCCGGTCGGCAAGGGCGAAGTGCGTCGCGAAACCTCGCAACCGGCGGGCAAGCGCATTGCGATCCTCGCGTTCGGCACGATGGTCGCGCCGTCGCTCGCGGCTGCCGAGCAACTCGACGCCACGGTGGCGAACATGCGTTTCGTGAAGCCGCTCGACGCCGACCTCGTGCGTCAACTGGCGGAAACGCACGACGCCATCGTCACTGTCGAAGAAGGCTGTGTGATGGGCGGCGCAGGCTCGGCGTGCGTCGAAGCCCTGCTTGAGAGTGGGGTTATGCGTCCGGTACTACAATTGGGCCTTCCCGACCGCTTCATCGATCATGGCGATCCGGCCAAGCTGCTCGCCGCATGCGGACTGGACGCCGCGGGCATCGCGAAGTCGATTCGCGAACGCTTCCTGTCGAGCGGCGCGGTCGGCGCGCAATCGTCGGTTAAGCGGGTTGCTTGAGCGGAGGCTTAAGCTGGTCGATCGCATCTGTTGACCAGTCAGGCTAGCCGCTCGATCAACGCGCCGGCCGTCACGATGCGCCATCTCTAACTTGAGTCGATGGGCGTGTGCCCATCATCGAACGCCGGCAGGGGCCGGCGTTTGCCGTTGCGGTTTTTGCTTCGCGCGGCCGCTGACGACTCACAAACCTGTCGCTTCGCGAACGCCTCAAAGGGGCGACTCTCCATCCACGAAGACTTCCTTCAAGGAGCGGAGATTTTCTGCGAAGTTGAAAACAGGGTGGCGAGTCAGCGTCTTCCTGAAAGGACAAGAACATGAATCAGATGAATCCCGCCTTTGTGATGCCCGACGTGCAAAGCACGCCGGATACCCGCCAGATTCCGATTCAGCGGGTTGGCGTCAAGGCGGTGCGCCATCCGCTGACGGTGCGTACACAAAGCGGTGATGCGCAGCCGACGGTCGGCACCTGGAACCTCGACGTCCATTTGCCCGCCGATCAGAAGGGCACGCACATGTCGCGCTTCGTCGCGTTGCTCGAGGAGAACAAGGCGCCACTCGAACCGGCGACGTTCCGCACGATGCTCGCCGCGATGCTCCAAAAGCTCGAGGCCGAGGCGGGCCGCATCGAGGTGTCGTTTCCTTACTTCGTGAACAAGACCGCGCCGGTGTCGGGCGTGCAAAGCCTGCTTGATTACGAAGTCACGCTGACCGGCGAGACGCGTAATGGCGAAACGCGTCTGTTCCTGAAAGTGTTGGTGCCGGTCACAAGCCTCTGCCCGTGCTCGAAGAAGATCTCGCAGTACGGCGCGCACAACCAGCGCTCGCACGTCACGATCAACGCGGAACTGGCAGGCGAGGTCGCGGTGGAAGACCTGATCCGTATCGCCGAAGAAGAAGCATCGTGCGAACTGTGGGGCTTGCTCAAGCGCCCGGACGAGAAGTTCGTCACTGAGCGCGCGTACGAGAACCCGAAGTTCGTCGAAGACCTGGTGCGCGACGTCGCGCAACGTCTGAACGCGGACGAGCGGATCGTCGCTTATGTGCTCGAGGCCGAGAACTTCGAGTCGATCCACAATCACAGCGCGTATGCGGTGATCGAACGCGATAAGCGAGTGGTTTAACGCCGACTGATAGCCGGCAATGACTGAATGAAAAGCCGCTTGCTGAAGCGGCTTTTTTGTCGGCATTTACACGGGATGCGTCGGGCGCTACGTGAGAATCTGATTCACGTTCAGCGCGCGAGCGAGCTCAAATCCCAGCGCGGCTTCACCGTAAACGCGTAGTCCTTGCCCGACTGATCCGGCCAGCGCTGAAGCCGCAATGCACCGGCGAGCGCGATCATTGCACCGTTGTCCGTGCACAGCGACAAGTCCGGGTAATGCACATAGAAGTTGCGCTTTTGCGCCGCCGCCGAGAGCGCTTCGCGCAACTGCCGGTTCGCGCCCACGCCGCCCGCCACGACGAGGCGGTTTAACTTCGTGCGCTTGAGCGCGGCGATCGACTTGGTTGCCAGCACATCGACGGCCGCGTCGACGAAACCGCGCGCCAGGTCCGCTTTCGCCTGCTCGCAGATGTTCGCGCCGCCGAGCTTTTTCGCGTGCGTGAGCACAGCCGTTTTCAGACCGCTGAAACTGAAGTCGAGGTCACCGGAATGCAGCATCGGACGAGGCAGCACGACCGCGCCCGGCGTGCCGAATTCGGCCATGCGCGAAACTTCCGGGCCGCCCGGATAGCCTAGGCCAAGCAGCTTGGCGGTTTTGTCGAAGGCTTCGCCGGCGGCGTCGTCGAGCGTCTCGCCAAGGGTTTCGTACACGCCCACGTCGGTCACGCGCATCAGTTGCGTATGGCCGCCCGACACCAGCAATGCGACAAACGGAAACGGCGGCGGTTCGTCGACGAGCAGCGGCGACAGCAAATGCCCTTCCAGATGATGAATGCCGATGGTCGGCTTGTCCCACGCCATCGCCAGCGAATTGGCGACGCTTGCGCCCACCAGCAGCGCGCCCGCGAGCCCCGGCCCTTGCGTGTAGGCGATCGCGTCGATGTCGCCGCGTGCCGCGCCCGCGCGCTCCATCACCTCTTCGAGCAAGGGCAGCGCACGCCGGATATGATCGCGCGACGCGAGTTCAGGCACCACGCCGCCATACTCGCGATGCATCGCGATCTGCGAATGCAGCGCATGCGCGAGCAGGCCGCGCTCGGTGTCGTAGAGCGCGAGGCCGGTTTCGTCGCAGGAGCTTTCGATGCCGAGAACGAGCATGTCTGGTGGGGCTGAAACGGACGCTTGAGAGCGTCCGCAACGCAGAGAAGTAAGCCTGAAAGTATAGCAGCGCGGGCAAGGCGCCGCCGGCCCGCAGGTACAATGCGGCCCCATGGAATCCTTCGATATCGCAGTGATCGGCGCGGGCGCGGCCGGCATGATGTGCGCGGCCGTGGCCGGGCAACTGGGCCGGCGTGTCGTGCTGATCGATCACTCGCAGCGTCTCGCGGAAAAAATCCGCATCTCGGGCGGCGGCCGCTGCAACTTCACGAATCTGTACGCGGGCCCGGTCAATTATCTGTCGGCGAATCCGCATTTTTGCCGCTCCGCGCTCGCACGCTACACGCCGCGCGATTTCATGGCGCTGCTCAAGCGCCATCACGTGACGTGGCATGAGAAGCACAAGGGCCAGTTGTTCTGCAACGAGTCGAGCGACGCGGTTATCAACGTGCTCAAAAGCGAGTGCGACGCGGGGCACGTCGCCTGGCGCACGCCGCTGTCCGTCGAACATGTGAGGCAGGACGCCGAAGGCCGCTTCACGCTCGACACGAATGCGGGTCCGATTGCGGCGCGCGCGCTCGTCGTCGCGACGGGCGGGCTGTCGATTCCGAAGATCGGCGCGACGGATTTCGCTTATCGTCTGGCGAAGCAATTCGGCCACAAGCTGATCGACACGCGTCCCGCGCTCGTCCCGCTGACTTTTGCCGCCGCCGACTGGGAGCCGTTTTCGGCGCTGTCGGGCGTGTCGCTGGAAGTGCGGATCGCGACGGGGAACAAGAAGACGGGCGCCGAATTCGAAGAGGATTTGCTGCTCACGCACCGCGGGCTTTCCGGCCCTGGCGTGCTGCAGATTTCGAGCTACTGGCAGCCGGGCGAGCCGATCCACATCGATCTGCTGCCGAACCAGGATGCGGCTGCCGCGTTGCTCGAAGCGAAGACCGGGACCCGCCGCCAGATCGCGAATCTGTTGTCGGAATGGGTGCCGCAGCGGCTCGCCCACGTGTGGCTCGACACCCATCAGATTCCCGCCGAGGCGCGTGTGGCCGATCTGCCGGACAAGGCGCTGCGGCGCATTGGCGAGGCGCTGTCGCGCTGGACGCTCACGCCCAACGGCACCGAAGGCTACCGGAAGGCCGAAGTGACGCGCGGCGGCGTCGACACCCGCGACCTTTCGTCGACGACGATGATGAGCGCCCGCGCGCCGGGCCTGTACTTCATCGGCGAGGCGGTGGACGTCACGGGCTGGCTCGGCGGCTACAATTTTCAGTGGGCCTGGGCGTCGGGCGTGGCGGCCGGCCAGGCTGCCGCCGAGTACGCCCGGGGGGCTTGACGGCGCAGTGGCTTTGTGTAAAAGCTCTGCTATACTCCTGAACCTTTACAAAGTTCCGTTATTGAAAAATGACGACCATCCGCGTAAAAGACAACGAGCCGTTTGAAGTCGCCATGCGCCGTTTCAAGCGCACCATGGAGAAAAGCGGGTTGCTGACGGAACTGCGGGCGCGCGAGTTTTACGAAAAGCCTACGGCTGAGCGCAAACGCAAGAAGGCCGCCGCGGTGAAGCGTCATTTCAAGCGTCTGCGCAGCCAGATGCTGCCAAAGAAGCTCTACTGATTCTGGTGTTGCCGCTGTTGCAGTCCAACGGAACAACGACAACGAACCGGTGACGGCGCAACCAGTGCCGTCACGGAAAATACGGTCTCTTCGGACCAGCCAGCAGGGTCGCATCCACTACGCACAATTGCGTCAACCCGCTTGAGGAAGCAGTCCCAAGCGGGCGTTTGTGTTCATGCGCTGTTTGTGCGTGCTTGTGCGTATGTCCGACGCGGCCGGTTCTCAATTTTCAACGCATTCAGGTGAGTGATGAGCCTCAAAGACCGGATCAACGACGATATGAAAACCGCCATGCGGGCACGTGAGACCGAGCGTCTTGGCACGATCCGGCTGCTGCTCGCCGCGATCAAGCAACGCGAAGTCGACGAGCGCGTGACGCTGGACGACGCCGCGGTGACCGCTGTCATCGACAAGATGATCAAGCAGCGCAAGGACTCGATCAGCCAGTTCCAAGGCGCGGGCCGCACGGATCTCGCCGACAAGGAAAAGGCGGAGTTGGCCATTCTTTCGGCATACATGCCCGAGCAGATGTCCGAGGCGGAAATCGTTGCCGAGGTGCAGGCCGCCGTCGCGCAAACCGGCGCCGCCGGTCCGCAGGACATGGGCAAGGTAATGGGCGTGCTCAAGCCGAAGCTCGCGGGCCGTGCCGACATGACGGCGGTGTCGGCGCAGGTCAAAGCCGCGCTCGCGAAGTAAGGCGAAAGCGCGGGCTGTGTGTGTGGTTCGCGTGCCCGCGGTTGAGCGTGGCGCGCGCCGCATCGGGTGTTTCAGGCAGTCATTCAGGCAGCGTCATCTACCTTGATTCCTCCGTCATTCCTGCAGGATCTGCTCAACCGCGTCGATATCGTCGACGTGGTGGGCCGGTACGTGCAGTTGAAGAAGGGCGGCGCGAACTTCATGGGGCTTTGCCCGTTTCACAACGAGAAAAGCCCGTCGTTCACCGTTAGTCCGACGAAGCAGTTCTATCACTGCTTCGGCTGCGGCGCCCACGGCACGGCGATCGGTTTCCTGATGGAACACGTCGGCGCCTCGTTTCCCGAAGCCGTCAACGAACTTGCGCAATCCGTCGGCCTGACAGTGCCGAACGAGCCTTCGCCCGGCTACGGAGGCGCAGGCGGCTCGGGCGGCGGCTATTCGCCGGCCGCTTCCAAAGCAGTCACCACCGCGCTTTCCGACGTCATGCAGACCGCCTGCGATTACTACCGCAAGCAACTGCGCGGCGCGCCGGTCGCGATCCAATATCTGAAGAAGCGCGGCCTCACCGGCGAGATCGCCGCGCGCTTTGGCCTCGGCTACGCGCCGGACGGCTGGCAGAACCTCGAAGCCGCGTTTCCGAACTATCGCGATGACTCGCTGGTCGAATCGGGTCTCGTGATCGTCAGCGAAAAATCGGACGCACAGGGTCAGAACCGGCGCTACGACCGCTTTCGCGAGCGGATCATGTTCCCGATACGCAATGTGAAGGGACAGGTGATCGGCTTCGGCGGCCGCGTGCTGGACGGCGGTGAGCCGAAATATTTGAATTCTCCGGAAACGCCGCTATTTAACAAAGGCAGCGAGTTATACGGCCTCTTCGAGGCGCGTCTCGCGATTCGGGAACAGGGCTACGTGCTGGTCGTCGAAGGCTATATGGACGTGGTCGCGCTGGCTCAATTGGGGTTCCAGAACGCGGTCGCCACGCTCGGCACGGCTTGCACGCCGGTCCATGTGCAGAAGCTGATGCGCCAGACCGACACGGTCATTTTCAGTTTCGACGGCGACTCGGCTGGGCGGCGCGCCGCGCGTCGGGCTTTGGACGCCTGCTTGCCGCATGCGGCGGACAACCGGACCATCCGCTTCCTGTTTCTGCCCACGGAGCACGACCCGGACAGCTACGTGCGCGAATTCGGCACGGAGGCGTTCGCCGAGCAGGTCGAGCGTGCGATGCCGCTGTCACAGTTCATGCTGAACGAGGTACTCGCCGGCAAGGAACTGGATCAGCCCGAAGGCCGGGCGCGCGCGCTGTTCGACGCGAAGCCGCTGTTGCAGGCGCTGCCGGCCAATGCGTTGCGCGCGCAGATCATGCATATGTTCGCCGACCGGCTCGACGTGCCATTCGACGAGGTGGCCGCGCTTTGTGAGGTCGATTCGCGCATCGCGGCGGCGGCGCGCCTCGCGCCGGCTCGCAAGGACCGGCGCAGCGTAACGGGCATCGAGGAAAAGACGCTGCGCAATCTTGTGATGTATCCGCGCACGGTCGCGGTGCTCGACGAAGAGGCCGAACAGGCGCTGCTGACCGTCACGCGGCACGGCGAGCTATTCGAGGAAGTGACGACGCACGCACGCGCACTCGGCGATTCGGCGGAGTTCCAGTTGCTCTCCGACCTATTGCGAAACGGTGCAAACGCCCCAACTTTCGAGGAAATCTTTCGCAAAATTCTGGACTATGATGAAAATGTCCGGGATTTGTTGCTGAAGGACCCGGAAGATGCGACCGTCATCGAGGAGCGGCGCGAGCAGGAACGGATCGTCGGAGAGGAGTTGAAAGCGGCGATTCTGAAGATGCGTTACGACGCTTATTGCGATCGTCTCGAGCAGCTTTCGCGGCAATCCCGGCACACGCCGGAGGAGTTCGCGGAACTCGCGGAGCTTAATCGTAAGCGAGCTGACATGAAGCGCCAGCTCGGCTTGTAGGCGGAGCCGCAGAAGCCTGAGTGGTATAATAAAAGGTTTCCAGCGGTTTGTTTTTCAAGGGTTTTCCTAGCAAAGGCGAAAAGGCGATGCGATGGCAAAGACTACAGGTGGAAAGAGCAAAACAGGCCCACGCTCCACGGAGCAGACCGCAAAGGTCGCCTCGGCCAAGTTGGTTTCTTCTACCCGGAAGGTGTCTGCTGCCAGCGTGACACCGGCTGCCAGGAGAAAATCATCGACCACTTCGCCCGCGCAAGCGGAGCCGGCAGGCAAGGCAAAAGGAGTGGCAACGGCGGTCACGAAGACGGCGCAAGCCGTACCGCCTCCGGCTGCGAGGCGGCCGGGTGTCAGAAGCGCAAGGGAAGCGGCTGTCGCGCAGGACGATGCGGCAGTGCGCGAGACTCCAGTATCCACGGTTCAACCGGCTGTTGTCCACCAGCCGCGAGTCGAGACTACAGCCGGTACGGCGAACTCCATGACGAAAAAGCTGAATGAAGTACCCGTCGATGACGACGCAACCCAAAGCGAAGAAACCCCTGTGGCCGCTCCCGGCAAAGTGGAAAAGGCCAAGGCTCGCGACCGCCGTGCGAAAGAAAAGGCGCTGCTGAAAGACGCGTTTTCGTCGTCGCAGCCCGGCACGGTCGAGGAACTGGAAGAGCGTCGTTCGAAACTGCGCGCGCTGATCAAGCTCGGCAAGGAGCGCGGCTTCCTCACGTACGCTGAAATCAACGATCACCTGCCGGACAACTTCACCGAGACCGAGGCGATCGAAGGCATCATCAGCACGTTTAACGACATGGGCGTGGCTGTCTACGAGCAGGCGCCCGATGCCGAAACGCTGCTGCTGAACGACAACGCTCCGGCCGCTTCGTCGGACGACGAAGTGGAAGAGGAAGCCGAAGTCGCGCTCTCCACCGTCGACTCCGAATTCGGCCGCACGACCGACCCCGTCCGCATGTACATGCGCGAAATGGGCACGGTCGAGTTGCTCACGCGTGAAGGCGAAATCGAGATTGCGAAGCGGATCGAAGACGGCCTGAAGCACATGGTGATGGCCATCTCCGCGTGCCCGACCACGATCGCCGACATTCTGGCCATGGCCGAGCGCGTCGCGAATGAGGAAATCCGCATCGACGAACTGGTCGACGGCCTGATCGACGCCGACGCGGAAGACGCGGACGGCTTCTCGGTGCAGGAAGCGGAAGCCATCGAGAGCGAAGACGAGGAAGAAGAGGAAGAGGACGAAGAGGACGAGGAAGAAGACGACGGCACCGCGCAGGCCACGGCCAACGCAGCGCAAATGGAAGCGCTCAAGCGTGCGTCGCTCGAAAAGTTCGCCCTCATCAGCGAATGGTTCGACAAGATGCGTCGCGCGTTCGAGAAGGAAGGCTACAAGTCCAAGTCCTATCTGAAGGCGCAGGAAACCATCCAGAACGAGCTGATGACGATCCGCTTCACCGCGCGTACCGTCGAGCGTCTGTGCGACACGTTGCGCGCGCAAGTGGATGAAGTGCGTCAGGTCGAGCGTCAGATTCTGCACACCGTCGTCGACAAGTGCGGCATGCCGCGCGCCGAATTTATCGCGCGTTTCCCGGGTAGCGAAACGGATCTCGAATGGGCCGACAAGATCGTCAGCGAAGGGCATCCGTATAGCGCGATCCTCACGCGGAACATTCCGGCCATTCGCGAGCAGCAACAACGTCTGCTGGATTTGCAGGCGCGTGTTGTACTGCCGCTGAAGGACCTGAAGGAAACCAACCGTCAGATGGCGGCGGGCGAACTGAAGGCGCGTCAGGCCAAGCGCGAAATGACCGAGGCGAATTTGCGTCTCGTGATCTCGATTGCGAAGAAGTACACGAACCGCGGTCTGCAGTTCCTCGACCTGATTCAGGAAGGCAACATCGGCTTGATGAAGGCGGTGGACAAGTTCGAATATCGTCGTGGCTACAAGTTCTCCACGTATGCAACGTGGTGGATTCGCCAGGCCATTACGCGTTCGATCGCGGACCAGGCGCGCACCATCCGCATTCCGGTTCACATGATCGAGACGATCAACAAGATGAACCGCATCTCGCGTCAGATCTTGCAGGAAACCGGTCTCGAGCCGGACCCGGCAACGCTGGCCGAGAAGATGGAAATGCCGGAAGACAAGATCCGCAAGATCATGAAGATCGCGAAAGAGCCGATCTCCATGGAAACGCCGATTGGTGACGACGACGATTCGCATCTTGGCGACTTCATCGAAGACACGAACACGGTCGCGCCCGCAGACGCCGCGTTGCACGCGAGCATGCGCGATGTCGTGAAAGACGTGCTCGATTCGCTGACGCCGCGTGAAGCCAAGGTGTTGCGCATGCGTTTCGGTATCGAGATGAGCACTGACCACACGCTCGAGGAAGTCGGCAAGCAATTCGACGTCACGCGTGAGCGGATTCGTCAGATCGAGGCGAAGGCGCTGCGCAAGCTGCGTCACCCGAGCCGGTCCGACAAGCTGAAGTCGTTCCTTGAAGGGAACTGATCGACGCGATTGTCTGAAGCGTTGTTAGCGGCACATGATGTCAAAGGGGCTTCCCGGTCGTTTCGCAAAAGCGAAGCGGTTGCGGAAGCCCCTTTTTCATGTAGTCGGCCAGTCAGAAGGCGGGCCGCACGCGAAGCCCTTCGTTGTTTGCATCCGATACGGTAAAATCCCGAGTTCTCAGGGCCTCTAGCTCATGCCTGGTTAGAGCAGCGGACTTAGCAAAGGCTCACCTAAACCATGCGGCTTGGCATGGTGAGTCGTGAATGGGTTGCCTTGGGGTAAGTTAGCTCTGCCCCCTGGTAGAACTGCTCAAATTCGGGGAAACCTCTGCTGCTCGCAGCGTGGCAATCCCGAGCGAAGCTCTCTTTGAGAGAACGTGTAGAGACTGAACGGGCAGGTCGTAAAGACAAGAGACAGTCCAGACCACAAACCCGAAAGGGGCGGCGAAAGCCGTAGCTGGTTAGCATAATCCGTTGGTGCCGTGTTCGACTCACGGGAGGCCCACCAAACATTTCGAAAGCCACTCATCGCGAGTGGCTTTTTTCTTGGTGCGTGCCTGCGCGTTGCCGTCTACGCATTGAACAGTTCGCTGCGCGCGGCGTCGATGATCATCGCGACAGCCGGATGACTGATGCGGCGCTCAATCGAGATCGCGAAGAATTCCTCGACGATCGTGTTGATCTGGCCTACGGTCGTCAGTTTGTGTTCCGCCTGCAACTGCGCCTCGAGCACGGTCGGCGCGAACAGCAGACCGCGTCCTTCGCGGCCGAACGCGAGGGCCATCGCGCCATCATCGAATTCGCCGACGATCCGCGGTGAAATCGCGCGCGACGCGAGCCAATGATCCAGCTTGCGGCGCACCGCCGACTCCGTGCCGGGCAGCAGCAGCGGCAACTGACCGAGCGACAGCGGGAAGCGTTTGCGAACGCCCTGCAGCAGCGACTCGGCGCCAAAGCAGCTTAACGTCGAACGGCCGAGCCGGTGATTGAACGCCTTGATGTTGACGTCGGCGGGAATGGGCGCATCGGCGATGATCAGATCGAGCCGGTGCACGGCCAGTTGCGCGAGCAACGCATGCAGCTTGCCCTCGTGACAGATCACACGCAGCGACACCGGCGCGCTCAGCGCGGGTTCCAGCAGCCGGTAGGCGATCGCCTTCGGCACCGAGTCCGCGATGCCGACACGAAACCGCGATTGCGTGCCGACCTCTTTCTCGCGGCGCACCGCGCTTTCCAGTTCCGAACCCAGCGAAAAAATTTCGTCCGCATAGTCGAGCGCGAGCCGCCCCGCGTCGGTGAGTTCGAGCGTGCGTCCGCTCTTTCTGAACAGCTTCTTATCCAGCGCTTCTTCGAGGAGCTTGATCTGACCGCTCAGCGTTTGCGGCGTGACATGCAGTTGCTCGCCCGCGCGCACGATCCCGCCCGCGTGCGCCGCGACCCAGAAGTAATACAGATGCTTGAAGTTCACGCGTTCCTCCGTCGATTCCGCAACGTTACGGTTTTTACGAACGATCAGCAATAAAAATACGAATTTTCCGTCGTCTGGACTTCGGCTAGATTGAAGGCTCGCAGGTCGTACATTGCAAATTGCCGGCAGACCAGCGGCAAACATGGCGATCGAAGAAAATTACCGTCCGTAAGCTAGTCGCGTGTGAAGACGACGCGCGAGGCGGGCGCCCCGGTTCATCAAGAGAGGTTTATATGCATACGCAAGCCATCAATCAGTTCCGCCGTGTCGCCAGTAAGGTGACGCGCGGCACCGCGACGCTCGGTCTCGCGGCCGTGCTGGCGCTCGGCGCGCTGGCGGCCAACGACGCCGAAGCGAAGCGCGTCGGCGGCAGTCAAAGCATCGGACGCCAGTCGCAGATGGCGTCGCCGTCCGCTCCGGCGCAACGAGGCCAGCAGGCCCAGCCGGCGCAGCAGGCCGCGCAGGCGCCGGCCGCGGCGCCCGCGCGCAACCGTTGGCTCGGTCCGCTGGCCGGTCTCGCCGCCGGCTTCGGCATCGCCGCGTTGCTGTCGTCGCTCGGACTGGGCGCGGGGCTCGCGCAAATGCTGTCGAACATGCTGCTGATCGGCCTCGTCGTGATGGCCGGCGTGATGCTGTTCCGCTTTATCGCTAATCGTCGTCGTCCGGATCTGGCTTATGGACAGGGCGCCGCGAGCCGGTCGCAGGGCAACGGTTCGCCGTTCCAGCACCCGAACCAGAACGGCCAGGCGCGGCCCGATACGAATTTTTTCGGCACGCAGCGCGCCGCGACGAATCCGGTCGCTGCAACGGGCGCATTCAGCGCGCCGTCGCAGCCGCTCGGGCTCGATCAGGCTGAACTGGTGACGTCGGCGAAAACCATGTTCATGCGTCTTCAACGTGCATGGGACGCCAACGAGCAGGGCGACCTGTTCGAGCTGACCACGCCTGAGATGTTCGCGCAGCTCAAGCGCGATCTGGAGGGCCGCGGCAGCCAGCCGAGCCGTACGGAGGTGCCGCAACTCGATGCGGAAGTGCTCGGTGTCGAAAGTACGGCAAACGAAACGTTCGTCAGCGTGCGCTTCCACGGCCAGATGCGTGAGGACGATGCACCGACCGCGCAGCCGTTCCAGGAGGTCTGGAATATCGTCCGAGGCGCGCATACCGGAGATACGTGGCGACTCGCGGGCATTCAGCAACTGGATCGTTAAGCGAGCGAAGGAACTACGCCTGACCGGATGCAATCGGTCGGGCGTGTCTGCGAGGGCGTGCATCTTTTGGTGCGCGCCCTCGTCAAAAAGAACAACGTCAATCTATGCGCTACATGCGCGCCTCTCCTAATACACCGTTGTCGGCGGACCGCATCTGCCGCGGCATCGTCGGCAGCGGTCCCCACGGCACAACCTCTTTCCCCCGGCCGTAAAAACATTTTCTGCGTGCGGTTTTCGCCGCCTCAACGACGAGACACGCACCCGGTTACCGGCTAAGTTAACGTCGGCACCGAAAGACGCGCCCCGCGTCGCGCCACGCAGAGGACGAGCGAATGCATACGGACACTTTGAGCTTCACAAAAACCAACGCCGGAGTGGACTGGGCACGCGTGCGCGAGTCATACCCGAAGCAGCATCCGCTGCTTAATCTGAACAACGCCGCCGTGAGTCCGCCGCCGCTCGTTGTCGAGCAGGCGGTCATCGACGCCTATCGCTTCGTCAGCAAAAATCCGGACGTCAATATGTGGACCGGTCTGGATGCGAAGCTGCCGGACATCAAGCGGCAGTTGGCTGCACTAGCCGATTGCGCCGCCGACGAAATCGCGCTCAACCGGAACGCAAGCGAAGGCCTGAGCGTGGCGATTTTCGGCATTCCATTGTCGGCCGGCGAGCGGGTGCTCGTGTCTCCGTGGGACTACCCGAGCGCACTTGGCGGCTGGCAGCAGCGGCAGACGCGCGAGGGTATTGTCGTCGACACAGCCGCGTTCGATCCGCTTGCAAGCGACGACGAAATCGTCGCCGCGTACTCATCCGCGATGCGTCCCGGCACGCGCGTGCTTCACCTGACGCATATGCTTCACTGGACCGGCAGAGTGCTGCCTGTCGGCCGCTTGTGCGCGCTCGCGCGAGAGCGCGGCGTCATCACCGTTGTCGATGCAGCGCAGTCGTTCGCGCAGATGCCGGTGAGCTTCCGCGAACTCGGCTGCGATTTCTTCGTCACGAGTTTGCATAAGTGGCTCGGCGCGCCCGTCGGCAATGGCATGCTGATCGTCAATCGACAGCGCATACGCGAGACCTGGCCGCTGCTCGCTCCGTTCGATGCCGCGCCGGATGCCATCGACAAATTCGATCACTGGAATCTCGGCACCTATAACTCGGCGCTGCAAGCGGGCATCGAACCGGCGATTCGCTTCCATCAGGCGATCGGCGCCGCCAACATTCATGCACGGCTCGGCGCGCTGACCCGTTACTGGGCAGCACGCGCCGCGGACATCGCTGGCTTACGCTTTCACACGCCGCTCGACACGGAAACGCTCGGCGCCGTGAGCCTCTTTTCTATCGAAGGCGTCGACGCCCTGCGCGTCGAGCGTACATTGCGGGAATCGTTCGCGATTCACGTCAAGTACCGTTGCGTCGGCGAGCTGCAAGGCCTGCGCGTGTCGCCGCATATCTGCATGAACGAAGCGGACCTCGATATGTTCGTCGATGCCCTCCGCGCGGCCGTCAGAGACGCGCGCGCATAAATCGTCGCCTCGGCTAGCAGCAAACGGACGGGCGCTTTCGCGCCTCGTCCGCCATCGCCACCTTCCCCGCCATCGCCGAAAAACCACCGCGCTCGACGGTGTATACCCCATTGCCAGCATTTTTTTCGCATGAAACACTGCGCTTATCTGCTGTGCCGGACACCATTCCGGTATATCAGACGATCAACTTCAGCCGCGCGATCACTTCTGTCCCGCCGATAGCGGACATGCCGCGAAGACCATGCTGATCGCCGTTTCTTCCACGCACGAAGCTTCAACACCAGACCGGGATCGAAAATGAGATTTGTCAGGGAAAGCGCACGACTTGCCTCTTTGTTTGCCGCGGCCGCGTTGCTCACGCTCGTGGGCTGTACCAAGGTGACGCCGCCGGAACAAAGCGCCGGAGCCGATTCGACGCTCAAGCAGGTCTTGCAGCGCGGCACGCTGCGGGTCGGCGACTGCCTGACCTTCGCGCCGTTCGGCTTCTACAACAAGGACGGCCAACCCGACGGCTACGACGTCGACCTCGCGAAAGAACTGGCGAAGCAGATGGGCGTCAAGCTCGAGGTCGTCAACACGACGAGCGCGAACCGCATTCCGAACCTGCAAACGAGCAAGGTCGACGTGGTGTTCTGCAACTTCACGCGCAACCTGGAACGTGCGAAGGAAATCGCCTTCACGAATCCGTATGTGGTGGCGAGCGAGGCGCTGCTGGTCAAGAAAAGCAGCGGCATCAAGTCGATCAACGATATGGCCAATCGTACGATTGCGACAGTGAAGGGTTCGACGAACGGCGACGAAGTGCGCTCGCTGAACATGCAGGTCAAGATCCAGGAATTCGACAGCTCGCAGGCCGCGATTCTCGCGGTGAAGCAGGGGCAGGCAGACGCCATGATCGAGGACAACAACTTTCTGGCGTATCAGGCATCGCTCGATTCGAATCTGACGGTCACGAACGAAGCGCTGGTGCCGCTGGAGTACAACGCGTTCGGCGTGAAGGCGGGCGATCAGGTGTGGCTCAATTACCTGAACCTGTTCCTCTTCAACATCAATGCGTCGAAACAGAATGCGCAGCTCTACAAGAAGTGGTTCGGAACAGAGCCGCGTTTTCCGCTGAATCCGCAGTACTGAATGCGCGCATGCAAGTTGTTGTTCGACGGACGGAGGAACCATGAGCTATGAATGGATAACCCTCGCGGGTTATATGAACGATTTCGTTCGCGCGTCGTGGCTGACGCTCCAGGTCACGCTGCTGGCCTTCGTTCTGTCGATGGTGCTCGGCTTGCTGACCGCGCTGGCGAGCGCGTCGCGCGTGCGGCTGCTGAGAGGTATTGCGAGTGTTTATATCGAGGCGATCCGCAATACGCCGGTGCTATTACAGATATTCATCGTGTTTTTCGGGTTGCCTTCACTCGGCATCACGCTCAACGCTTATACGGCAGGCGTGATCGCGTTGGGCGTGAACGTCGGCGCCTATCTCGCCGAGGTGTTTCGCGCGGGCATCCAGTCGGTGCCGCGCGGACAACTCGAGGCCGCGTCGATTCTCGGGCTCGAACGCTCGCAGATTTTCATGGAGGTTGTGTTGCCGCAGGCGGCGCGCGCGGTTTATCCGGCGATCGTCAACAACCTGATTCAGTTGCTGCTGGGCACGTCGCTTCTGTCGGCAATTGCGCTGCCTGAATTGAGCGGCACGGCGACTGTCATCAATGCTCGCACGCTGCTCTATATCCAGACGTTCACGATCACGCTGATTGCGTATCTGTTCCTTAGCAATGTGCTGTCGTGGGTCGCGGGGCAAATCGGCGTGCGCGTTTTTCATCCGCCGCTCGAAGTGAAGAAACGCACGCGGCGACTCTTTCTTGTCGCACGACAGGCCGATCGCACCTGAGCGCTGAAACCGGAGACCAACATGTCGAGCGAATTGTTAATGACGAGCCTCGCCATCCTGTTTCAGGGATTGCTCGCGACACTGCTGTTGTCCGCGGCGGCGATTGTCGGCGGAACGTTGATCGGCCTGCTCGCAGCGGTGCTGCGGTCGTTCGGGCCGTGGGGCACGCCGACGGTCGCGCGGCTCTATACCGAACTGTTTCGCGGCACGCCGGTGCTGATCACGCTGATGTTCATCTACTTCGGCGTGTCCTACTTCGGCTACGCGATCGATGTCTTTGCCGCGGGCGTCGTCGGCTTGAGCGTTTATCAGGGCGCCTACATTGCCGAGGTATTCCGCTCGGGCATCGAAGCGGTGCCGAAAGGCCAATGGGAAGTCGCGCAGATTCTCGGGCTCAGCAAGACGCAGGCGTTCTTCTCGGTGATCTTGCCGCAGACGGGAAAAATCGTGATGCCGCCGCTTATCGGCCAGTACTTATCGCTGATCAAGGACACGTCGATTGTGAGCATGATCGGCATGTCGGAATTGATGCATGGCGGGCAGGCCATCGTCGACCGGATCGGCAAGCCGGTTGAAATTTATGGACTCGTCGCCGTGCTTTATTTCATCGTGTGCTTTCCACTATCGCAGTGGGTGCGCCACCATGACCGAAGAAGGAGCCTGCTGTCATGACCACAGTCACTACGTCGAAGCCGATTATCAAACTCACGGGCGTCGGCAAATCGTTCGGCGCCACGCAGGTCCTGAAGGAAATCGATCTCGACGTGCGGCCGGGCGAAGTACTCGTGCTGATCGGCGCATCGGGTTCTGGCAAGAGCACGGTGCTGCGCATCATGAGCGGCCTTGAAACAGCCGATGCGGGCGAAGTCTGGGTGAACGACGTGCCGCTTCACGATGCACGTCGCGCGAAGGAGATTCGCGGGCACGTCGGCATGGTGTTCCAGCAGTTCAATCTGTTTCCGCATAAGACCGCGCTCGGCAACGTGACGCTGGCGCTCATCAAGGCGCGCAAGATGAATGCGGCCGACGCGCGCAAGCGCGGCATGGAAGCGCTCGACAGAGTAGGTCTCGCGGACCGCGCCGAACACTATCCGAGCCAGCTCTCCGGCGGCCAGCAACAACGTGTGGCCATTGCAAGAGCGCTGGCCGTCGAACCGGGCATCATGTTCTTCGACGAAGCCACGTCCGCGCTCGACCCGGAGCTCGTCGGCGAAGTAACGGAAGTCATGCGCGGACTCGCGCGCGACGGGATGACGATGGTCGTCGTCACACATGAAATGGGTTTCGCGCGCAAAACGGCCGACCGTGTCGTGTTCATGGATAAAGGCGTGATCGCGGAGCAAGGTGCGCCTGAGCAGATCTTCGTCAATCCGCAGAACGAACGCACGCGGCAGTTCCTGCATCGCGTGCTCGACCATTGAGGGGCCGCACGGCGCATCGCCCGCCGCATGCCAGACTCGCGTCACATAACAGATACAGTGCGAACCCTATCGCTGACGGAGTTGAATGAATGTCTGCACCGGAATCAACCAGGGCCAGGGGAGTCGATCGCGTGATCGGCATTCTGAAGCAGTTGCATATTGCGCGACGCCCGATGACGATGCGCGAGTTGATCGAAGCGACGGGCGCGCCGCGCTCGAGCATCTACGAACTGGTGACCATGCTCACGGAAGCGGGCTGGCTCGAGACAACGCCCGACGGCAGCGTGTTCTTCGGCCGCGAGATGCATTACTACGGCGCCGACTATGCGGTTCACAATGACCTGATCAGCCGCGCGCACCAGGCGATCCTCGCGCTCGTGCGAACCCACGACGAGACCGCGCAGTTGTGCATGCTCGAAGGCAACAAGTACACGGTAGTGCTGTCGGAGAACAGCTCGCGGCCGTTCAATATCAGTTCCGACATTGGCGTGAAGGTGCCGATTCCGTGGACGGCGTCCGGACGCCTGCTGCTCGCTCATTTGCGTGCCGACGAAATTCGCAGCCTGATTCCGGACGATGACTTCGTGCTCGACAACGGCAGACGCATTGACTTCGACGATTTCGTTCATGACGTGCAGCGCGCCGCCGAACAGGGGTATTGCTGCACGGAAGGCTTGTCTCACACTTTCCGGCTCTGCATGGCCGCGCCGATACGCGATCGCACGGGTCTTCCCGTCGCGGCGCTGTGCTTCATGACGAGCCGCGATACCGATCCCGAGAAGCGCGCGACGATGCTTGAAGATCTGATCAGGTCGGCGAAGGCCTTGTCGCAACCCTATGGGCGGTTGTAGATCTCAGCGTGGTTCGAAGTGCAACGACATATGCACTTCGTCGTACCGCTTTCCTTCGACAATCATCGATCCGGGCTCGAGTCCGAACTGTTTAAATCCGAGCGATGAATAAAGCCGGATAGCGGCATCGTTGCATGCGTTGGCCGTGATGTTGACTTGCGTAATGCCAGGCACGGACTGCGCGAAACGGATCGCCTCGCTGACGACGGCTCTGCTCACACCGCGGCCTCTTTGTTCCGGTGCGACGTAGACGCCCCACACGAACGCCTTGTGGCGCAACTTGGTGTGGTTCTCGCGCCCGAGTCCTGCGATGCCTATTAGCTGCGTGTCGTCGAACGCGCCAAAAACTCCGCGGTCGTCTTGCGTCGCTAACTGCCTTTCGATGTCATCGGATGAACGATGCACTTCTTCTTCATAGCTCGACGCGAACGATGTGGGCGTCTCCTTCAGTCCTGAAAGACGCAGGGCTTGAAAGGACAGCGCGTCGGATGGAACAAGTTGGCGAATGAGCAATTTGGCGATCTCCGTGACGGGCGAAGAAGGTGTGCGAAAAGACGACTGTTGAGCCGAAGCAAAATCCTCGTTGAACTCGTCTTCGCCGTGAACTTCAGCGCTTACTTTAAAGGATCACGAGTAATCTGCCGATAGCCAATGCGAGGCTTGCCATTTGATCCCTTGCATGGTGTGCACAGGCACTCAGGCACAATACGAGGCACGCGGCGAATTGCGTTTTTCTTCATCTGGTTTCCGGGGAGTGGCAATGCGGCCGCGTTTCGAACCTTCGTTCAGGAGCCATTCAATGGAAACCAGCATCGCAGTCATCGCAGCCGCGCTTGCCTTCGTGGGCGGTCACTTCGCACACACGTTGCTCGGTGGCCTGGTTGTGTGGCTTGCCGCTACGTGGGCGCATATTCCGCTTTCGGGCTTCGCTGCAGGCATCTGGCGCTGGCTTTGAGTCGGAAGCAAACGTCGCTTCTAATGGTTACGATACATAGATGATTCGTCATCCGAACAGTTTAACGCGCGAGATATGCTGATTTCCTATTTCTCCAGCGGCGATGCCATCCGCAGTCGGCGCGTGAGCGACGTCGTGCTGTCGGGCGTCGTCGATATACCCGTGCCCCCGCAGCGTGTGCTAATGGATTGGGAAAGAGAAACCTCGTCGCGCATGAACCTGGAACCTGGCGACGTCGAGGCGATGCCTTTCGCGCGAACGCGCGTGCGTTGGCCGGACTACCCGCGTTGCGTGCAGGCGATGTCGGACTGGACGCACTCACTCGGATTACCCGGCGTGCTGGCCTCGAGCGACGTCGCGTTGATGGCGTGCCGCGGCGCAAGGTATCACCACGACGCCGAGCAGTATGGCGGCGCGGCGTTCTGCAATCTCTTCCTCACCGAAGACCAGGGCTTCGACGTGCATTTCGCGGCCACAGGTCAGCGTATTCCGTTGACGCGCGGCACGGCGCTGATATTCGACACCGGCCAGCCTCATGGTGTAATCCGTCGCGACAGCAGCGGTTTTAGTGCGAGCGACTTCACGCTGGATCAGCATTGCGTGCAGATGTTCCTGACGTGGGAGCTTCCCATCGAAGACGCGCATGTGGCACGCGCGCTCCACGTCGACTTCGACGTTGCTGCATTGCCCGCCTCGCATCCAGACACAGAGCAAGTGTTGCTGGACGGCGAACCGGTAGTGGTATGCGCGGAGTCTGGCCGCTGGCGCCGGGCCGACTAAACCGCGGCGCGATGCGCATGCCGTTACACGGCCGCGCTCGCCTGTATCATGGCGGGCTTGCATCCGACCGCACGCTTGCGTCGATGGTCGGCGCAAAATGCATACAGCAGCGCTGCCGCCACGCGGCGCACGCGCATTCTTTCACGACGACTCACAGGAACATCGCCATGACGGCCGCTACGCAATTCGATCAGGTTTCCGTTATCAAACGCGCCAACGTCTACTTCGACGGCAAGTGCGTGTCGCACACCGTTCTGTTCGCCGACGGCTCGCGCAAGACGCTCGGCGTGATCCTGCCGGGCACGCTGAATTTCGGCACTGACGCGCCGGAACTGATGGAAGTGCAGGCGGGCCAATGTCGCATCCGCCTCGCAGCCAGCGACGAGTGGAAAACCTATAGCGCGGGAGAGTCGTTTTCGGTGCCGGGCAAAAGCCGTTTCGACATCGACGTGATCGAGACGCTCGACTACGTTTGCAGCTATCTGTAAGCGCGATCGAGCGACGTCATAGGGAAGAATGAAGATGCTGGAGTCCAGAACAGGACTCCAGCCAACGCGGCGATGCGTGCGTCGATGCGTGCGTGTCAGACAGTGCGGCGAACCATCAATTCCTTGATCTTGCCAATCGCCTTCGTCGGGTTCAGCCCCTTCGGGCAGACGTCGACGCAGTTCATGATCGTGTGGCAACGGAACAGACGGTACGGATCTTCCAGATTATCCAAACGCTCGCCGGTCGCCTCATCACGGCTATCCGCGATAAAACGATAAGCCTGCAACAGACCCGCCGGACCCACGAACTTGTCCGGATTCCACCAGAAGCTCGGGCACGACGTCGAGCAGCTCGCGCACAGAATGCACTCATACAGACCGTCGAGCTCGTCGCGTTCTTCCGGCGACTGCAGACGCTCCTTCTCCGGCGGCGGCGTGTCGTTGATCAGGTACGGCTTGATCGAGTGATACTGGTTGAAGAACTGCGTGAAGTCGCAGATCAGGTCGCGCACCACCGGCAGTCCCGGCAGCGGACGCAGCACGATCTTCTGCGGCAGGTCGTTCAGGTTCGTCAGACACGCCAGACCGTTCTTGCCGTTGATGTTCATCGCGTCCGAGCCGCACACGCCTTCGCGGCACGAACGGCGGAACGACAGCGTTTCGTCGAGCGCCTTGAGCTTCACCAGCGCGTCGAGCAGCATGCGCTCGTGCGAGTCGATCTCGATC
>NZ_JARESN010000005.1:0-368658 GCF_046054045.1 Paraburkholderia sp. RL17-368-BIF-A | reverse complement strand
ACTCCGACTCCGACTCCGACTCCGACTCCGACTCCGACTCCGACACCAACTCCGACTCCGACTCCGACTCCAACTCCAACTCCGACACCGACACCAACCCCAACACCGACACCAACACCAACCCCAACACCGACACCAACCCCAACACCGACACCAACCCCAACACCAACGCCCACACCAACGCAAAACACAGCCTCCATCACAATAGAACGATGGACAGGCGGCTACGCGAACACGCCGTACGTCACGGTCACGATCTGCATTCCCGGCGTGCAAGGCGCGAATCAATGCGCGACCATCGATCACATGTTGCTCGATACCGGCTCCGCAGGCGTGCGTGTGATGGCAAGCGCGCTCGGGCCGGCGCTGGCGGGCAGCTTGCCGGCGCAGACAGGCGCGACCGACGACCCCACGCACAACGCGTCCATCTCCCAGTGCGCGATCTTTGCGTCGGGTTACACGTGGGGCTCGGTCAAGCGCGCGGACGTGAGCATCGGCGGAAAACTGGCGGGCAGTCTGCCGGTGCAGATCGTCAGCGACGGCGCGAATCCGACGCCGACCGATTGCGCGTCGCGCGGCGTCGTCGATATTGGTAGCGTCGCGCAGCTCGGCGCCAACGGCGTGGTCGGCATCGGCTCGGCGGTCCGCGACTTTCCGCTCGCCGCGCAATATGTGTTGCCGGCAACGTACTATTACTGTCCGTCGTCGGGTCCGTGCGCGAACACGCGCGTGCCGCTCGATACGCAGGTCATGAATCCGGTTGCGGACTTCACGACCGACAACAACGGCACGATCATCCGTCTTCCTTCGTTGCAGCCGGGCGGCCAGGCAAGCGCGACGGGCGAGCTCGTGTTCGGCATCGGCACGCAGCAGAACAACGCGCTGCCGTCGACCGCGAACATCATCCCGCTCGACAGCAACGGCTTTTTCACGACGACGTACAAGGGAAGCGCGTTCGGCAACGGCGTGATCGACAGCGGCTCGAACATCACCATCTTCGGCGACACGGCCATTCCGTTCGATGCCTGGGGCCGCTATACGCCATCGACCACGTTGAGCCTGTCCGCCGTGCTCAAGCCGACGAGCGGCGCGCTCAAGTCCGCGACCGTGCCCTTCCAGGTCGCCAACACCGCGAGCCTCCTCGCCGGCACGTATGCCGCGTTCGACAACATCGCCGCGTACACGTCGGTCTCGGGCTATTTCATCTGGGGCTTGCCGTTCTTCTTCGGCCGCAGTGTTTATACGGCGCTTAGCGGCTCACAAGCCGGACCGCAGAGCGGGCCCTTCGTTGCGTTCTAAGAAAGCCGACGCATAACGCGGGTAATACGCGAGGCTGGCAAAGGCAACAGCCGGCCTCGTGCAAGACCATTCACACGCGTTCATTAGCTCACATTGGACACGCCGGCGGCGGCCGCGAATATCGCCGCGATCTTGCGGTTTCGATCACCTCGGAAAAGCCGCCGAGGCCGACGAACCACGCGGCGATAGCCGCGCTCGCACCCGATCGAGCGCGTGCGCTGTCTTCGCCAAGCCGGCGGTGAAACGCGAGCGCTATCGAACAGTACGCTGCCCCTCTCACGCCGGCCGTGAAAGGCGAGCGCAATCTCAGCGGCGCGTTGCGTTCGCCACAACCACCGCCATACGCGAGCGCCACCGCAAGCGCCGCATCCCCATGCACAACGCCGCTGCGCATGTGCACCGTCAAAGCCCGCTTGCCTATTCTCACGCCTCGTCGCGGCGCGTCCCGCACCCGAACGAGGCGCATCCCATCTGCATGCACCACATTCGTACGCCAGCACGCATAAGCCCGCTTGCTCCGGGCCGCGCCACAGCGCGCGACGCTGCCATCCCGCGCGTTTCATCAGCATGGCATATGCCTTGCAGTACAGGAGCGGCAAATCATGCAGGGCACGCCCCTGTGGCTGAGATCGACGCCCATAAACATTCATCATCAATGGCAAGGGGATACACATGAAACGTCGCAGTCTGTTGAAGTTCGGCTCCATGTCCGGCGCGCTCGCGCTTGCAGGCCGCGTGCCGTTCGCGCACGCGCAGTCCTCAAGCGGCCCGATCAAGGTAGGCATCCTGCATTCGCTGTCGGGCACGATGGCGATCTCCGAGACATCGCTGAAAGACACCGCGCTGATGACGATCGCGGACATCAACAAGAACGGTGGCGTGATGGGCCGTCAGCTTCAGCCGGTGGTCGTCGACCCGGCATCGAACTGGCCGCTCTTCGCAGAAAAAGCGCGTCAACTGATCACGCAGGAAAAATGCGCGGTGGTGTTCGGCTGCTGGACTTCCGTGTCGCGCAAGTCGGTGCTGCCGGTCTTCGAGGAACTCAACGGCCTGCTGTTCTACCCCGTGCAGTACGAAGGCGAAGAGATGTCGCGCAACGTGTTCTACACGGGCGCCGCGCCGAACCAGCAGGCGATTCCCGCAACCGAATATCTGATGAGCGCGGAAGGCGGCGGCGCGAAGCGCTTCTTCCTGCTCGGCACCGACTATGTGTATCCGCGCACGACGAACAAGATCCTGCGCGCGTTCCTGAAGTCGAAGGGCGTGCAGGACGCCGACATCCAGGAGGTCTACACGCCGTTCGGCCATAGCGACTACCAGACCATCGTCGCGAACATCAAGACCTTCTCGCAAGGCGGCAAGACGGCCGTGATCTCGACGGTGAACGGCGACTCGAACGTGCCCTTCTACAAGGAACTCGGCAACCAGGGGCTGAAGGCGTCGGACGTGCCGGTCGTCGCGTTCTCGGTCGGCGAGGAAGAACTGCGCGGCATCGACACCAAGCCGCTCGTCGGCAATCTCGCGGCATGGAACTACTTCATGTCGGTGCGCAATCCGGCCAACGAGAAGTTCAAGAAGCAATGGGCCGCGTGGGTCAAGGAAAACAACCTGCCGGGCGGCACGAAGCGCGTGACGAACGATCCGATGGAAGCGACTTTCGTCGGCATTCACATGTGGAAGCAGGCGGTCGAGAAGGCCAAGAGCACGGACGTCGACAAGGTTCGCGTGGCGATGGTCGGCCAGCAGTTCGCGGCGCCTTCGGGCTTCACGCTCGAGATGGACGGCAACCACCATCTGCATAAGCCGGTGATGATCGGCGAAGTGCGCGCGGACGGTCAGTTCAATGTCGTGTGGCGCACCAAGACCGCGGTTCGCGCGCAGCCGTGGAGTCCGTTTATCGCGGGCAATGCGGGCAAGCCGGATGTGGTGAGTTCGATTCCGGCGTTTCTGAAGCGCTCGCGGTCGCGGGTCGCCTGATTGGGTGGTGCGGCGTGTCGCGGCGGCTTGTGTTGCCGTTGCGATGCGTTGGTTTTGTGGTTGCGGCGCGCGTGCGGGGAGTCGCTTTGCGGCGCATGGCTTCGGGTTGAATTGCGTGGCCGTGCGTTGCTCGAATCGCGTGGATCGCGTAGTGCGTGGGTTGTACTGCGTCGCCGTGTTGCGTGGTCGTACTCCGTGGTCGCGTCGTGTGCCGTACTGCGCTGTCGCGCTGCGCGATCGCTCGCTGTCGCACTTCACCGCCGCACTACGCCGCATCACGCCGCCAGCACCTCGCCACAACAAGCGGCTGGCCACAAGCATCCGCAGCACTCCCGCAACCCATCGCGCGAAACGCTGCCTTGCATCGCGCCGCGCCGCTAGTCATTCTTCAAAGGCCATCATGGCGTTTTCATTTCTCACTTCTGCACAGCGGTTCGCTCGACGCGGCACCGCATCGGCACTGCTCGCGTTAGCAACATTAGCCACGCTAACGCCACACGCCGCGTTCGCGCTGACCACCGCCGATGTCGCGCCGCTCGCCGCCGACGACTTCGACGCCAAGTCCGCAGCGATCGACAAACTCATCGCGAATCACGACAAGGAATCGCTGACGGTGTTAAAGGCGCTGTCCGAAGACGCGGTCCTCGCCACCGACTCCGGCGCCGTCCTGCTACCAGACGGCGACACGCTGCACGATGCAGTCACCGGCAAGCCAGTCGAAGCCGGCGACGCCCAACCCGTCACGCTAAACAATCTGCTGCGCTCAAAAGTATCAGGCGCGCTCTCCGGCCTGCAACTCGACTCCGCCGACAAAACGACGCGCGAAGAAGCCATCAACGCGCTGCTGAAAAACCCGGACCCGTCGATCAAACCACTCGTCGACGCGGCCCGCGCAAAGGAAACCGACCCGGCGCTCAAGAAGCGCCTCGATACGCTTTGGGCCATGACCGCGCTGCATGACGCGGACGCGACGAAACGCCTCGAAGCGGTGCAACTCGTCGCCGCTCGGCACGACCTCGACATGAACGAACTGCTGCGTCCGCTCGTCGCGAAGAAGCCCGACGGCACCTTCGCCGAAACGGACGCTCGCGTGCGGGCCGCGGCACAAACGGGCATCGACGAACTCGATGCAATCCAGCGCCGCAGCGCAATTGCGGGCACGCTGTTCGCGGGCCTGTCGCTTGGCAGCGTGCTGCTGCTCGCCGCGCTCGGGCTCGCGATCACGTATGGCCTGATCGGCGTCATCAACATGGCGCACGGTGAATTCCTGATGATCGGCGCCTACGCCACCTATGTCGTGCAGAACCTCTTTCAACGCTTCGCGCCCGGCGCGTTCGACTGGTATCCGCTGCTCGCGGTGCCTGCGTCGTTCGTCGCGGCGGCGCTTGTCGGCATCGTCATCGAGCGGCTTGTGCTGAAGCATCTGTATGGCCGTCCGCTCGAAACGCTGCTGACCACGTTCGGCATCAGCCTGATTCTGATCCAGGCAACGCGCATGCTGTTCGGCGCGCAGAACGTGCAAGTCGTGAACCCTTCGTGGATGAGCGGCGGCGTAACCGTGTTGCCGAATCTGATCCTGCCGTATAACCGCCTCGTGATCCTCGCGTTTGCGCTCTTTGTCGTCGGCATTGCATGGGCCGTGTTGACGAAGACGCGCCTGGGTCTGTTCGTGCGCGCCGTCACGCAAAACCGTCGCATGGCCGCTTGCGTCGGCGTGAAAACCGCGCGCGTCGATTCGTATGCGTTCGCGTTCGGCGCGGGCATCGCGGGACTCGGCGGCTGCGCGCTCTCGCAGATCGGCAACGTCGGCCCTGACCTCGGTCAGAGCTACATCATCGATTCGTTCATGGCGGTCGTGCTGGGCGGCGTCGGTCAACTGGCGGGCACGGTGATCGGCGGCTTCGGGCTCGGACTCGTCAGCAAGGCGATCGAACCGTTCTGGGGCGCGGTGCTCGCGAAGATCGCGGTGCTCGTGCTGATCGTGCTGTTCATCCAGAAGCGTCCGCAGGGCATGTTCGCCCTCAAGGGCCGCAGCGCGGAGGCATGACATGACATCTGCGACTTCTTCTTCGAACGCGCCCGCTCACGTCGGCACGCACGGCACAAGCGGCGCCGAAACGCGCGCCGCGCAATCCGGCTTCGCGCTCGGCTTGCCGCCGCGTCCCGCGCTGCTGTCGCGGCGCGCGTGGCTCGCGCTGATCGCGTTGATCATCGTGTTCGGGCTCGGCGTGCCATTCGCCACGCTCGTCGTGCCGGAGACGAGCCCGCTGCATCTGTCCGCCTACGCGATGACGATCACCGGCAAGTTCATGTGCTACGCGATCGCCGCGCTGGCGCTCGATCTCGTCTGGGGTTACTGCGGCATTCTGAGCCTCGGTCATGCGCTGTTCTTCGCGCTCGGCGGCTACGCAATCGGCATGTACCTGATGCGCGCCATCGGTCACGACGGCAAGTACGGCAGCGACCTGCCCGACTTCATGGTGTTCCTCGACTGGCATCAACTGCCGTGGTACTGGGAAGGCACGCAACATCTCGGCTATGCGCTGCTGCTGGTCGTGCTGGTGCCGGCCGTGGTCGCGTGGGTGTTCGGCTTCTTCACGTTCCGCTCGCGCGTGAAAGGCGTGTATCTGTCGATCATCACGCAGGCCATGACCTTCGCCGCGATGCTGCTGTTCTATCGCAACGAAACGGGCTTCGGCGGCAATAACGGCTTTACGGATTTCAAGCGCATCGGCGGCTTCGCGATCACGCACCCGGGTACGCGCACCGCGTTGCTGCTGATTACGTTTGCCGTGCTGATTCTCGCGTTCATCGGCGCGCGCGCGATCGTCACGTCGAAGCTAGGCCGCGTCGTCACCGCCGTGCGCGACGGCGAGACGCGCCTCATGTTCCTCGGCTATAGCCCGCTCGCCTACAAGCTGTTCGTGTGGACCGTGTCCGCGGTGCTGTGCGGCATTGCCGGCGCGTTGTATGTGCCGCAAGTCGGCATCATCAATCCCGGCGAAATGTCGCCGGGCAATTCGATTGAAATGGCGATCTGGGTCGCCGTGGGCGGACGCGGCACGCTGATTGGGCCGATTGTCGGCGCATTCGCGGTGAACGGCGCGAAGAGCTTTTTCACGGCGAATTTCCCTGAATACTGGCTGTTCTTTCTCGGTCTGATTTTCGTGCTGGTCCCGCTGTTCTTGCCGAACGGCATCATGGGACTCATCGAACTCGTGACCCGCAAGAGGAACCGCTCATGAACGAAAATCCGATGGTTCCCGATCTCGCGTTGCCCGAACAACCTTCCGAGCATGCGCTAAGCGGCGTCGCCAGCATGGGGCACGCGGTCGTGCCGGGCGAGATCGACGTGTCGCACGGCACGATCCTGTATCTCGACGACGTGACCGTGAGCTTCGACGGCTTTCGCGCGTTGAACGCGCTGACGCTTTCCATCGACGCCGGCGAATTGCGCTGCATCATCGGCCCGAACGGCGCGGGCAAGACGACGATGATGGATGTGATCACCGGCAAGACCGCGCCCGATTCCGGCAAGGTGTTTCTCGGCCAGTCGATCGACCTCACGCGGATGAACGAGCCGTCCATCGCGCGCGCCGGCATCGGACGCAAGTTTCAGAAGCCGACGGTTTTCGAGCAGCATCCCGTGTGGGAAAACCTCGAACTGGCGATGAAAACCGACAAGGGCTGGCTCGCGTCATTGCGTGCGCGGCTCGATCGCGAGGCACAAGCGCGCATCGAAGAAACGCTGGCGTTGATCGGTCTCGAAAGCGAGGCGCGGCGTTTGGCCGGCGAGTTGTCGCATGGACAAAAGCAGCGGCTCGAGATCGGCATGTTGCTGATGCAACAACCCGCGCTGCTGCTGCTCGACGAACCCGCCGCCGGCATGACCGACGACGAAACCATGCAGCTCGCCGAACTGCTCAACCATCTGCGCGGCACCTGCTCGATGATGGTAGTCGAGCACGATATGGAGTTCGTGGCAGCGCTGTCGGGCAAGACCGGCAAGGTCACGGTGATGGCCGAAGGACGCGTGCTCGCGCACGGCACGCTCGACGACGTCAAACGCGACGAGACCGTGATCGAATCGTATCTCGGCCGCTGAGTTAGCCCTATTAGTTTGTTCGATCAGCGCGCAGTGAATCACAGGACCGGACCACCATGCTAGAAGTACAAAACCTCAACCAGTACTACGGCGGCAGCCACATTCTTCGCGATGTGAAGCTGACGGTGCCCGACGGCAAGCTCACTGTGCTGCTGGGCCGCAACGGCGTCGGCAAGACCACGCTGCTGCGCTGCCTGATGGGCGTCGTGCAGACGAAGAGCGGCTCCATCGCGTGGCGCGGCGCGCCGATCACGAAGCTGCCCACGTATTCGCGCGTCGAGCATGGCCTCGCTTATGTGCCGCAAGGGCGCGATATTTTTCCGCGGCTCACCGTCGAAGAAAATCTGCTGGTGGGCGCGGCCAGCAAGAAAGCGCCGAAGAAAGTCCCCGAGCGCATCTACGAATTGTTTCCGGTGCTGAAGGATATGCGCGGGCGTCGCGGCGGCGATCTGTCGGGCGGTCAGCAGCAGCAGCTCGCGATTGGCCGCGCGCTGATGAGCGAGCCGCAACTGCTGATTCTCGATGAACCGACGGAAGGCATTCAGCCGTCGATCATTCAGGACATTGGCCGCACGCTGCGTCAACTGGTCGAGGAAATGGGCATGACGGTGCTGCTCGTCGAGCAGTACTACGACTTTGCGAAGGAGATTGCCGACCGCTATTGGGTGATGAGCCGGGGCGAGATCGTCGCGGGCGGAGAAGGCGCGAATATGGATGCGGACGGCGTGCGTGCGCTGATCGCTGTGTGACTCGTGGGCGTTGGCTTGCGTGCTATGCTCGGCGCGTGTTGTGCGTGTTGCTCGGGCCTCGCGTTGGCTCCGGCTCGCTGCTGTAGTTCCTGTATTCACACATCCATCGCACGTTCATTAGCACGTTCATTAGCACGTCCACTTGCATGTCGCTTCACGAAAACCACGTCACGTTGGCCAATGCGCAAAGCGAAGCGCATGCGCTATGGCGCGCGCGTCTCGAACTCGGCTTCGTCAGGCGAGCTCAGCGCACGGCGCTTGAACACCGGCTCCACGATGGACCGTTGCGCGTGCAGCGGCCGCTTTATCCCGAGGGCGAGTCCATCTGTCATGCGGTGATCGTGCATCCGCCCGGCGGGATTGCGGGCGGCGATCAGCTCGACATCAGCGTGAATGTCGGCGCCGCCGCGCATGCCGTCATCACGACGCCTGGCGCGACCAAGTGGTACAAATCCAATGGACGCGCCGCGCGGCAAAACATCGCCGTGCACGTCGGCGAGAACGCGAAGCTCGACTGGCTGCCGCAGAACAACATCGTGTTCGATCATGCGAATGCGGCGCTGGATTTTTCGCTGACACTCGACGAAGGCGCGACCGCGATCGGCTGGGACGCGACGCAGTTGGGCCGGCAAGCGGCCGGCGAGCGATGGTCGGAGGGAAGCTTGCGGGCGGTGTCGCGGATCGTGCGGGCAAAGAACGACATGAACGGCGACTTGCTGTGGTTCGAGCGCGCGAGCCTCGCCGCCGACGACCCGTTGCGCGATGCCGCTCAAGGACTCGGCGGCTTTCCCGCGTACGGCACGCTGTGGGCGATCGGCGCTGCTTGCGACGACGCGCTCGCCGAGGCGCTGACCGCTCAGCTTCCATTCGACAGCACGATACGCGCAGCGGCCACTTGCGTGACGAGCGGCGTGTTGCTGGTTCGTGTCCTCTCGCGTTCAATGGAGAGCTTGCAACGCGCGTTGACGCAATGCTGGATGCAGTTGCGCCCCATCGTGCACGGCGTCGATGCCGTGCCACTAAGAATCTGGACCACCTGATCTGGGCCACCTAATCTGGACCACCTAGCGCGCCGCCGCGCTTTCACCGCGTAAGACAGCCCCGCACCACACTGGCGCAACGGCGAGCCCCCACATGGTGCGCCGCGCTGAAAACTCCCCGCTCGCGCCCGCCGCACCACGATGGCACACACCTTGCGTTGTTAGCGCGCGATGCTGCCGCGCCTCGCGCGTCGACATCGCGCCCGAACGCGCACACCGACCACACCACGCCTGGACCACGCCTACATCACATGAACCGACCCACGCTTCGTTCCATGCGCCGCACGCTGCTCGCCGCACTGCTCGCCTCGCCTGTCCTCGCCGTCACCGTGCCCGCCCACGCGGACACGCTCGACAACATCGCCAAGGCGGGCGTGCTGAAAGTCGCCGTGCCCGAGGACTATCCGCCATTCGGCTCGGTCGGCCCGGACATGAAGCCCCAAGGCTACGACATCGAGACGGCCGCGCTGCTCGCGAAGTCGATGAACGTGAAGCTCGAACTCGTGCCCGTCAACAGCGCGAACCGC
The DNA here is from genome assembly GCF_046054045.1 of Paraburkholderia sp. RL17-368-BIF-A. NCBI lineage: Bacteria > Pseudomonadati > Pseudomonadota > Betaproteobacteria > Burkholderiales > Burkholderiaceae > Paraburkholderia > Paraburkholderia sp. RL17-368-BIF-A. The sequence continues at coordinate 358,961 of NZ_JARESN010000005.1, read as the reverse complement.
ATTCCGTATCTGCAAACGAACAAGGTCGACCTCGTGATCTCGTCGCTCGGCAAGACGTCGGATCGCGAGAAAGTGATCGACTTCTCGACCGCGTACGCGCCGTACTACCAGGGCGTGTTCGGTCCCGCCGACGTCAAGGTGAGCGGCCCCGCCGACCTCACCGGCAAGACGGTCGGCGCGACGCGCGGCGCGCTCGAGGAACTCGGCCTCACGCAAATGGCGCCGAACGCGACGATCAAGCGCTTCGAGGACAACAACGCGACCATCGCCGCATTTCTGTCGGGCCAGGTTCAACTGATCGCGGCGGGCAACATCGTCGCGGCAGCGATCCTCGCGAAGAATCCGCCGCGCCGTCCCGAGCCGAAGTTCGTCATCAAGAACTCGCCGTGCTTCGTCGGCATGAACAAGAACGAGCCGCGCCTGCAGCAGAAGGTCAATGCCGCGATCGCGCAGGCGAAGCAGGACGGCACGTTCAACACGATGTCGAAGAAGTGGTTCGGCGCGGCGCTGCCTGCCGATCTGTAAGCGCGCCGTTAGCCGGACTTGATAGCGTCGCTGTTTTGTCCGGCATTGCACGGGTCGCATCCGCGACCCGCAACGCATATCATTGTCGCGACCCGATCCACTTGGACCGGGCGCCACTCACCGCACTCATTCGATGAAGCTGACACCTCGCGAGAAGGACAAGCTGCTGATTTTCACCGCTGCGCTGCTTGCCGAACGGCGCCGCGCGCGCGGCCTCAAACTGAACTATCCGGAAGCGGTCGCCTTCATCACCGCCGCGCTGATGGAAGCGGCGCGCGACGGCAAGACCGTCGCCGAGGTCATGCACTACGGCACGACGCTGCTCACACGCGACGACGTGATGGAAGGCGTGCCCGAGATGATCCCCGACATTCAGGTCGAGGCGACCTTCCCCGACGGCACCAAGCTCGTGACCGTTCATCATCCGATTCCCTGATTCGCTGAACCACAAAGGCACGCCCATGATTCCCGGCGAACTCCTCACCGACGACGGCGAGCACGAACTCAACGCGGGCCGCGCCACCGTCACGGTCGTCGTGTCGAATACCGGCGACCGGCCGGTGCAGATCGGCTCGCACTACCATTTCTACGAAGTGAACGACGCACTCGCGTTCGACCGCGAAGCCGCGCGCGGCTTTCGCCTGAACATCGCGGCGGGCACGGCCGTGCGCTTCGAGCCAGGCCAGGAGCGCACCGTCGAACTCGTCGAACTGGCGGGCGAGCGCATCGTCTACGGCTTTAACGGCAAGGTGATGGGCAAGCTGTGATGCCCTTGCGGGCACTCGCCCCGAACGACCTGCTCATTTCCGGACCCACACCATGACCTTACGCATTGGCCGCCGCGCATACGCGGAAATGTTCGGCCCCACCACCGGCGACCGCGTGCGTCTCGCCGACACCGAGTTGCTGATCGAAGTCGAGCGCGACTTCACGACCTATGGCGAGGAAGTGAAATTCGGCGGCGGCAAAGTGATTCGCGACGGCATGGGCCAGTCGCAGCGCGTGCATGCCGAGGTTGTCGATACTGTCGTGACGAATGCGGTGATTCTCGATCACTGGGGCATCGTGAAGGCCGACATCGGCATCAAGGACGGCCGCATTGCCGCGATCGGCAAGGCGGGCAACCCCGACATTCAGCCGAACGTGACGATTGCGATTGGCGCGTCCACCGAAGTGATCGCGGGCGAAGGACTGATCGTGACGGCGGGCGGCATCGACACGCATATTCACTTCATCAGCCCGCAGCAGATTGAAGAAGCGCTCGCAAGCGGCGTGACGACGATGCTCGGCGGCGGCACTGGCCCCGCAACGGGCACGAATGCGACCACTTGCACGCCGGGTCCGTGGCATCTCGAACGCATGCTGCAAGCCGCCGATGGTTATCCAATGAACCTCGGCTTTCTCGGCAAGGGCAACGTGAGCCAGCCGCAGCCCGCGCTCGAACAGATCGCGGCGGGCGCGATTGGTCTGAAGCTGCATGAGGACTGGGGCACGACGCCGGCCGCGATCGACAACTGTCTCTCCGTTGCCGATGACACCGACACGCAGGTCGCGATTCACACGGACACGCTGAACGAAGCGGGTTTCGTCGAAGCGACCGTGGCCGCGTTCAAGGGCCGCACGATCCACACGTACCACACTGAAGGCGCGGGCGGCGGCCACGCGCCGGACATCATCAAGGTATGCGGCGAGGCGAACGTGCTGCCTTCGTCGACGAATCCGACGCGCCCTTACACCGTCAACACGCTCGAAGAGCATCTCGACATGCTGATGGTGTGCCATCACCTGGACCCGTCGATTGCGGAAGATATTGCGTTTGCCGAGTCGCGCATACGCCGCGAGACGATTGCCGCCGAAGACATCCTGCACGATCTCGGCGCGCTCTCGATGCTGTCGTCCGATTCGCAGGCGATGGGGCGCGTGGGCGAAGTGATCATCCGCACATGGCAGACCGCGCACAAGATGAAGGTGCAGCGCGGCGCGCTGCCCGAAGACGGCGCGCGTCACGACAACTTTCGCGCGAAGCGTTACGTCGCCAAGTACACGATCAACCCCGCGATCACGCACGGCATCGCGCATGAAGTCGGTTCGATCGAGCCGGGCAAGTGGGCCGACCTCGTGTTCTGGGAGCCGGCGTTCTTCGGCATCAAGCCTTCGCTGATTCTGAAGGGCGGCATGATCGCGATGGCGCAGATGGGCGACCCCAACGCGTCGATTCCCACGCCGCAGCCGGTGCATTATCGCGAGATGTTCGCGACGCGCGGCGGTGCGTTGGGGCGCACGTCGCTGACTTTCGTTTCGCAACTCGCCGCCGAGGCTGGCGTTGCCGAGCGTTATGGTTTGAACAAGCGTATCGTGGCCGTGAAGAACTGCCGCAACATCACGAAGGCCGACATGATTCACAACGCGTGGCGTCCGTCGATCAGCGTCGATCCCGAAACCTATCAGGTGATCGCCGATGGTCAACTGCTCACGTGCGAACCGGCCACCGTCTTGCCGATGGCGCAACGCTACTTTCTGTTCTGATCATGCGCACACTCGACAAACTGCTTGCACCTCATCTGAAGCTCGCGCCCGTGCTTATCAAGCGCGCGCCGACCTTGACACTTGCGTTCGACGAACGTCGCAAGAGCCGCCTTGCCGCCACGCTCGATAACGGCGAGGAAGTGGCGTTGCTGCTGCCGCGCGGCACCGTTCTGCGCGACGGCGATGTGCTGGTCGCCGACGACGGCGGCCTCGTTCGTGTGGTCGCCGCGGCGGAAACCGTGCTCGTGGTCCGCGCGAAAGATACGCTGACGCTCACGCGCGCCGCATACCACCTCGGCAATCGCCACACGCCGGTTGAAGTCGGCGCGGATTATCTGAAGCTCGAATACGATCCCGTTCTCGCCGATATGTTGAAGCGCATCGGCGCAACCGTCGATCAGGTGTCGATGCCGTTTCAGCCCGAGTCGGGCGCATATGGCGGCGGCCACAAGCATGGCCACGACGAGACCTTCGCCGAAGACTATGCGTTGGCGCAGCAGGTGTTCGGCGAGCATCATGGGCATGGGCATTCGCACGAGCATGAGCATGGCCACGAAGGCCACGGCCACTCGCACGATCATGAAGCCCACGTACACGACGAATCTTGCGGCCACGCGCATCACGCTCACCATGCGCATCGCTGAACTCACTGCGCTATTGCATCTCGCGTCGCCGGCATTGCCGATCGGCGCATTCAGTTATTCGCAGGGTCTCGAAGCGGCGATCGAAGCGCAACTGATCACCGACGCCGACTCGGCCCGCGACTGGATCGCAAGCGGCCTGACCGACGTGCTCGCGCATGGCGAACTGCCGTTCCTCGCGCATCAAATGGAACGCTGGCGCACGCACGACGCCGACGGCCTCGCACAAGCGAACCGCGAATTCCTCGCGAGCCGCGAGTCCGCCGAGTTGCGTCGCGAGACCGAGCAAATGGGTTGGTCGCTGCGGCAATTATGCGTGTCGCTCGAATGGAGCGATGCAGCGCGGCGCGCGACGCTTACTGCGATCACGCCGCTCGCTCAGCCCACGGCATTCGCTTTCGCCGCCTACGCGCACGATGCAGCGGTCGATGCCGCCCTCGCCGCGTATGCATTCAGTTGGGTGGAGAACCAGGCCGCTGCCGCATTGAAGGCGGTGCCGCTCGGGCAACTCGCGGGGCAGCGCATTATCGTCGCGTTGCGCGGACCGATCGACGCAGCGGTCACGCGCGCGCTCGCCACATCGCCGGAACATATCAACACTTTCGCGCCGCAACTCGGCATTCTGTCGGCGCGTCACGAGTCGCAGTATTCGCGGCTCTTTCGCTCATAAATCGATCCATCATGAACGCACCTCAACATTCCGCTCACTCGTCCGTTCGCACGAAGAAACTGCCGCCGCTGCGCGTGGGCGTCGGCGGTCCGGTCGGCTCGGGCAAGACCACGCTGCTCGAAATGCTCTGCAAGGCGATGCGCGAACAATACGATCTTGTCGCGATCACCAACGACATCTATACGAAAGAAGATCAGCGCCTGCTGACGGTGGCGGGCGCGTTGCCGGCCGAGCGCATCATGGGCGTCGAGACGGGCGGCTGCCCGCATACGGCGATTCGCGAGGACGCGTCGATCAACCTCGAAGCCGTCGACCGCATGCTCACGCGCTTCCCGGACGCGGACATCGTTTTCATCGAATCGGGCGGCGATAACCTCGCGGCAACCTTCAGCCCGGAACTGTCGGACCTGACTATCTACGTGATCGACGTGGCGGGCGGCGAGAAGATTCCGCGCAAGGGCGGCCCCGGCATCACCAAGTCGGACCTGCTCGTGATCAACAAGACGGACCTCGCGCCGATGGTGGGCGCGAACCTCGACGTGATGGCTTCGGACGCGAAGAAAATGCGCGGCGAGCGGCCTTTCGTGATGACCAATCTGAAGGCGCTCGACGGGTTGGATCAGGTGGTGCGGTTTATCGAGCGGAAGGGGTTGTTGAGGGTTTGAGGGCGGAGCGTGATGCTCGGCGTCTCACTCGCCCGGATGAGGGTGATCGGTGCGAAACGCAGTTGTCTTCAGGATATACGAATTAATTAGCAAGAAGCGCCGAGCCCCCCCTCACTCCGGCAACACCGCCATCAACACATCCACCGTGCGCGCGGTCGCGCCGCGATGGCGCGCGGCGAAGGCCGATGCCGCGCCGCCCATCGCGAGGCGCCGCGCCTTGTCGTTGAATAGATCGCGCAGTGCGCGGGCGAGGTCGGCCGGGTCTTGCACTTGCACCGCCGCGCCCGCGGCGACCGCATCGGCCGTGGCCTGCGTGAAGTTGAACACGTGCGGGCCGATCAGCACCGGCACGCCGACCGCGCATGCCTCGATCAGATTCTGTCCGCCGAGCGGCAACAGACTGCCGCCGATAAACGCCAAGTCGGAGGCCGCATAATAAGCGCCCAGTTCGCCCATCGAATCGCCGAGCAGCACATTCACGTCCGCCGGCAACGTAGGCACGCCGCCGCTCGCAGCCACCGCGGCCGATGCCACCTTCGCATCCGGCGCCCATTGCGAACGCCGCGCGAGCCGCAAGCCCGCTTTCTCGACGAGCGCCGCCACTTCGTTAAAGCGTTGCGGATGACGCGGCACGAGAATCAGCAGCGCGCCTTCCACGCCAAGCTCGGAGAACGCCTGCAGCACGAGTTCCTCTTCGCCCTCGCGCGTGCTTGCCGCAACCCACACGGGACGCGCGCCGATCGCCGCGCGCCACGCATGACCGCGCGCCGCCAGTTCAGGCGGCGTGTTCATGTCGAACTTCAGATTGCCGAGCACCGCGACGTTGCGCGCACCGAGCGCGGTGAGCCGCTCGGCATCCGACGGACTTTGCGCCAGCACGCGCGCAAAGCCGCCGAACACGTCCTTCGTCGCACCGCCGAACTTCGCCGCGCGCTTGAATGAGCGCGCCGACATGCGCGCATTGGTCAGCACGAGTTGCACATCCGCGCGACGGCATTCGTCGATCAGCGTGGGCCACACTTCGGTCTCCATCACGAGACCGACCGACGGCCGCCACGCGCGCAGAAAACGCCGCACGGCGTGAGGCATGTCGTACGGCAGATAGCTGCGCAACACGCGGTCGCCGAAAATCTGCTCGCCGGTTGCGCGGCCGCTCGGCGTCATGTGCGTCAACAGAATGCGCGCATCGGGACGCGCCTTCATGAGCGCGTCGATCAGCGGCTGCGCGGCGCGCGTCTCGCCGACCGACACGGCATGCACCCAGATCAACGGCGCGTTGTCCTCAGGCAAACGTCCGCGCGCATGCCCAAAGCGTTCGCCGATATGCTGACGATAACCGCGCTCCTTGCGCGAGCGGATCAGCAAACGCAGCACGGCGACAGGCGCGATGATCCACCACAGCGCGTTATAGATCACCCTCAGCATGCGCGCTCCGCATCACGAAGCACGCGACGGGCTGACGAAGCCGGCGACTCGCAATAAGCGGCGCTCAAACCAGCGCCCTGCCCTTCAGGCGTTCGAGTATGCCGAGCGGCGCGCACTCGGGTTGCGCCATCGCCTTGACCGGCAGGAAGAAGGTCTGTTCGAGCATGAACTGACCGGACATCACCGCGTGCGAAGTCTGGTCGGAGAAACACACCCACACGCTGCCCGGCGGAAACGGCATGGTCTCCTGCGGGCTCGTCTTCTGATACTCGAGATCGGCCTTCATGCCGTCGTGCAGATTGAGCATCAGATGGTCGTATTCGCTGCGCGGCGACTTCGTCACATGCAGCAGATTCAGCAGCCACGCGGCGCCCGGCATTTGCGGCTTGATGCGCGGCAGGAAGCGTTTGGCCATGTCCTCGAACGGTTCGCCGACTCGCCACACGCGCGGCACGCCATGCGGATTGACGTTGGTGAAGACGCGCAGAATGCGCTCGCCGTAATTCGGCCGCGACGGGAATGCGTCGACGTGCAGGCGGCTATCGTCCTTGCGCCACGACGTCTGCCGCGTTTCCACCTGATGCAGCCGCAGGCTCGTGGGCGCGACCCGCAGCCGGCCGTTGTATTCGGGAAAGAGCCCGTCGACCAGCGTGCGTGCATTCGCCTGATAACGCGCGATCAACGCGCGCACCGCGGACTGCGTGACGGCGTCCCCAGCCACGCCATGCAGCGCGCCGCCGTTCGGTTCGAGGCTGATGTTCTTGCGATTCGGATCGGCGAGCGCGGGATCGAGCAGCGCCTGCTCGCCGCCTTCGATAGCAAAGCGCAGATTCGGAAAATACAGCACTTTGCCGCGTTCGACGCCGGCCAGCAGCGTCTCGCGCGGCACGGACAGATTGCGTGCGTGCCAGTCGGCGTTCGCGACTTCGATGATCTGTGTTTCGTTCATGATCGCCCTTGAAAACGGATGATGCGTAAGGCGAAGCGCGCCGGACGAATTACAGCAGGCCGAAGCCGGCAAGCGCGGACTTCACTTGTTGCAGCGTGGGCGGTTGCCCGGCCGTGCCGAGATTGACGACGTTCGGCGACCAGTAGCCGCCGGTACGCCACGCGGTGGCGAAATTGTACAACTCGACCGTGGGCCGCTTCAGCGCAGCCGCAATGTGAACCAGACCTGTGTCAACGCCGACTGTCGCAGCCGCGCCTTCGATCAATCCGACGACCGCGGGCAACGACAACTTCGGCGGCACGATGGCCGCCGCGCCGAATTCCTTCGCGAGACGCTCGCTCGTCGCGCGCTCGGCGTCGCTGCCCCACGGCAGGACGATCGACGCGCCGCGCCGCACGAGCGCCTGGCCCAATTCGATCCACGCGGTATCGGGCCATTGCTTGTCGGCGCGCGAGGTCGCGTGCACGAACACCACGTAAGGCACCGGAAGATTCAGATTGGCCGCCGACAACGCCAGCGCAGCGCGCCCCGTGTCGATGCCGAAGTCGATCTCGTCGGTGGGTTGCGGCTCGGGCTCATTCAGCGCCGCGGCCACCAGTTGCCGCGTGCGTTCGACAACATGCGTGCGCGGCGCGATCGGCACGCGCTTGTCGTAGAAGAATCGCACCGGCCATTCGTAGCCGGCGCCATCCGTGCGATTGCCGAGCCCGACGAGCGGTCCGCGCGCCATGCTCGCGACCCATGCGGTCTTGATGAGCCCCTGGCAGTCGATCACGAGATCGTAGTGCTCGGCGGCGAGCGCGCGGCGAAACGCGCCGATCTCGCGCCAGTTGTCGAGCGAAAGAATGCGTTTGCGCCAGCGCCGCAGCGACACAGGAATCGCACGCCGCACGCCGCTAACGAGTTCGACCAGCCCCACGAAGCTTTCCTCGACGAGCCAGTCGATCTGCGCGTCGGGATGGCGGCGCCGGATGTCGGCGATCACCGGCATGTTATGGACGACGTCGCCCAGCGACGACACCCTCACGATCAATATCTTTTGCACGCTCAAGAGAGGAAAACCGGCCAGGCGGTCCTAAGATGCATTGAAAGAGGCGCGGCGAAAAACCTGCCGCTTCGCTTCACGCGATATACCTCCAGCGAGCGGCGACACGACCTTGATGCGCTTATGCGCTGATGTCGCGTCGCCAGGACGGCAATTCTAGCGCGACATAGCTGATCGGCATGAAAAAACGCGGCGCGGTAAGTGAGACCCGCGCCGCGTTATAACGCAAACTGCGAAAGACCACTGCGGCTCATTGCAAACCGCTGCGCCTTCGCTGCCGCCGTTCAAGCTTTTAGAACGGCAGCTTTGCGTCTGCCTTCTCCGCCATAATCACGCGGCGGAAATCTTCCTGGATGCGCTTGAGCGCCGCGTCGTTATCGGCTTCGAAACGCATGACCACGACCGGCGTGGTGTTCGACGAACGCGCAAGGCCGAAGCCGTCCGGGTATTCGACGCGCAGGCCGTCGATCGTCACCACGTCGTCCGCGCCGGTGAATTGCGCGTTCTTCTGCAGGCGCGCGATCAGTTCGAAGTTCTCGCCTTCCTCAAGCTTGAGTTGCAGTTCCGGCGTGGAATGCGAGTTGGGCAGCGAGTTCAGCAGCTTGCTCGGGTCCTGCACACGCGTGAGGATTTCGAGCAGACGTGCGCCCGTGTACAGGCCGTCGTCGAAACCGTACCAGCGGTCTTTGAAGAACACGTGGCCGCTCATTTCGCCCGCGAGCGGTGCGCCCGTTTCGCGCAGCTTGGCTTTCACGAGCGAGTGACCCGTCTTCCACATGAGCGGCTCGCCGCCCTTGTCTTTGACCCACTTCGCGAGATTGCGCGTGCACTTCACGTCGTAAATGATCTGCGCGCCCTTGTTGCGCGACAGGACTTCTTCGGCGAACAGCATCAGTTGGCGGTCCGGATAAATGATCTGGCCGTCTTTGGTGACGACGCCCAGGCGGTCGCCGTCGCCGTCGAACGCGAAGCCGATTTCCGCGTCGGTTTCCTTCAGCGCGCGAATCACGTCCTGAAGATTTTCCGGATGAGCCGGGTCCGGGTGATGGTTCGGGAAGTTGCCGTCGATCTCGGTGAACAGTTCAACGAGTTCGCAACCGAGCTTCTTGAAAAGCTTCGGCGCGAGACCGCCCGCGACGCCGTTGCCGGTATCGACCACGATCTTGATCGGACGCGCGAGCTTGACGTCGCTCGCAATGCGTTCGAGATACGCGTCGGCAATGTCGTAGTCGGTGTAGGTGCCGCTGCCTTCGGAAAAGTTTTCGTCGACGATGCGCTGATGCAGCGCGAGAATCTGCTCGCCATAAATCGCCGAGCCGCGCAGCACCATCTTGAAGCCGTTGTAATCCGGCGGATTATGACTACCCGTCACGACGATGCACGAATCGACACGGCGTTCGCCGCCTTCGAGCTGCAACGGCACGCTTGCCGCGAAGTAGCCGACCGGCGTGGGCACCATGCCGACATTGACCACGTCGACGCCGGCCGCACGCAGGCCGTCCGACAATGCCTGGATCAATTCCGGACCCGACAGGCGACCGTCGCGCGCGACGACTACAGCGTCGCCGCCTTGCGCACGCACTTCGCTGCCGAATGCGCGGCCGATCGAACGCGCCGTGTCGGCGTCGAGCGTCTTGCCGATCACACCGCGAATGTCATACGCCTTGAAAATAGATTTGGAGATCATGTTGGCTCACTTGCGTGCAATGGAAAATTTTGACCGGCGCGGTCATGCAGATCGGTAAATCATGGTGATCGGACATGGTGCCGCGCCCTTGCCGGAAGCGATCCGGTTCCAACTTATAATTGCGCTTTTCGGACCAGCCTGGTAACGCCATTCTAATGCTTAGACGCCCTCCATTTGTAAAGTTGCCGGGATGGCCTGCCAGGTGCGCGCACTCGCGCACGATGCATTGGCGGGCGCCTGCCGGATGCTGACGCTCAAACGCTTCGCCAATCCGGACGTCACGCGCGCGTTCACGAATATCGTCTGGCTCGGGCTCGAACGGCTCACGCAAATCGGCGTGGCGATTGCGATCAGCGGCATCCTCGCGCGTTACTTCGGACCCGATACGTTCGGCAAATGGCAATACGCGAACACGCTGCTGCTCGTGCTCTCGCCGATCACATGGGTATGCGGCGCGGAGATTCTGGTGCCCACCATCGTCGCGCGGCCGCCCGCGCAACTCGGCACCGTGCTCGGCAGCGCCTTCACGCTGCGCTTTGCCGTTTCGGTCGCGGCGTTGCTGCTCACATGGCTCGCCATTGCACTCGGCCTCTTCGATCCGCTCGTCGGCGCGATGCTCGCGGGCCTTGCCGTCACGATGCTGTTTCGCGAACCGTTCGTCGGCGTGATCAATGCGTGGCTGCAAAGCATGACGTACAGCAAGCCGCAGTTGCTCACGAGCATGAGCACCGCGGTCATCAAGGCGGGCTTCGTCTATCTGCTCGTGCGCGCGGCTGCCGAGCCCTCGCGCTTCGGCTGGCTGTGGGCGCTGGAGTCGGCGGCCATCGGCGGCGTGCTGGTCGTCTATTACATTCGACGTCATGGCGGCAAGCTGGGCTGGCACTTCGACCGCTCGCTGTTCAGGCATTTTGCGAGCGCGGGCACGGTGTTCTGGCTCGGCCTGATCTGTATGTACCTGTTCCTGAAACTGGACCGGCTCATGCTCGAACGCGCCGTTTCATTCGCCGATCTTGGGCGTTATTCGGCCGCGCAGCAACTGAACGAAAACTGGATCACGCTTGCGTTAATGCTCGCACAGACTATCGCGCCCGCATTCGTCTACCGTGTGCAGCAGGCCGCGCACTTGCGCCGGAACATCTGGCGCCTCACCGCGATGACCGCCGCGTTGATGATCGGCGGCGCGCTCGTGCTCGACCTGCTCGCGGGCTTTATCATTCGCCGCGTGTTCGGGCCGGGCTTCGAAGGCGCCATCGAGATTTTCCGCTGGGCCGTGTGGCTTTCCGTGCCCGCGGGCATCGAGGCGATCGGCAATCTCGTCGTGCTGAAGTATCAGGCGAAGTTCGTGTTGCTGTTCAAATGGCTGCTCGCGCTTGCCGTGGCGTTCGTCGTCAATCTGCTGGCGATTCCACGGCTCGGCGCCTATGGCGCGTTGGCCGGACTCGCGTGCGGTTATCTGGCGGCGGCGGCAGTTAATCTTTATTACATTCGTTTCAAATTGCGCCCATGACGCTTCCCGCCACCGACACGCCGCCGCACTGCCTCGACGACGTCGCGGTGCTGATGCCCGCCTATAACGGCCAGGCCGACGTCGATCTGACGCTCGCGTCGTTCGATGAACGTCCGCTGGTGCACGTTCTGATCGTCGATGACGGCAGCACGCCGCCCATCGTCGCGCCCGAGCTTGCAAACATGCACATCGAAGTGCTGCGCATGCCGGTGAACGGCGGCATCGAGCGCGCACTGGAAGCCGGCATCGACGCGCTCGCGCAGCGCGGCTATCGTTACGCGGCGCGCATCGACGCGGGCGACCGCAGCGTGCCGCAGCGTCTTGCGAAGCAGCGCGCGTTCATGGAAGCGCATCCGCGCGTCGCCGGGCTCGGCATGTGGACGCAGGTCGTCACGCGCGCGGGCGAGCCGCTCTTCATGCTGACGCCGCCGAGCGACCCGGTGGACATCCGCCGCCTGCGCTTTTTCCGCTCGTGCCTCGCGCATCCTTCGATGATGCTGCGAATCGACGCGGTGCGCGCCGTCGGCAACTATCGCGCGATGTATCGCTCGGCCGAGGACCTCGATCTGTTCGTACGCCTGATGGAGCGCTACGACTGCGCGAATCTGCCGGAGCTGGGCCTGTACTACGAGCTGAACGAAGGCGGCATCAGCGCGACCAGGCGCCGCCGCCAGGTGCTGTCGACGCTGCGGCTGCAACTGCGCTACTTCAACATCGCGAATCCGTACGACTGGTTGGGCCTCGGCAAAAATCTGCTGCATCTCGTGACGCCTTACCGCGCGTTGCAGCGGGTCAAACGCGGCCTTCTGGCTGCGCGCGCGAGTCATTGAGCCGCGGCCTCGCGCGGTTTTGCGCAGTTTGGTCGTCGTCGTCCGCCTGTTCTCACAGCTTGTCTTTTCATTCACCGCCGAGTTCGTTCCCGCATGAAGCCAGCCCTGAAGTCGACGCCCGCGTTGCGCATTACACTCGTGTGTAACACCGCCTGGGCAATCTATACGTATCGGCAAGGCCTGATCCGCATGCTGGTGGGACGCGGCGTCGACGTGACGGTGCTCGCGCCGCGCGACCGCACCTTCGAACTGCTGACGGCAATGGGTTGCCGCTGCATCGAATTGCCGGTCGCGTCGAAAGGCACCAATCCGCGCGACGATCTGCGCACGCTGTGGTCGCTCTACCGCCGTTACCGCGCGATTCGCCCGCACGTCGTGTTTCACTACACGATCAAGCCGAATATTTACGGCTCGATTGCGGCGAAGCTCGCGGGCGTGCAATCGGTTGCGGTCACAACGGGCCTCGGCTATGTGTTCATCCAGCAGAGCCGCGCCGCGCAGGTCGCTAAAAAACTGTATCGTTTTGCGTTCCGTTTTCCGCGCGAAATATGGTTTTTGAATCGCGACGATCAGACAGCGTTTGTCGAACAGAATTTGTTGGTGCATCCTGAACGCGCGCGGCTTCTGCATGGCGAAGGCGTCGACCTCGAACAATTCGGCTTCACGCCCTTGCCCGAGCGCGCGGAATTCAGGTTCGTGCTGATCGGCCGTTTGTTGTGGGACAAAGGCGTGGGCGAATACGTCGAAGCGGCGCGGCGTGTGCGCGAACGCTATCCGCATGCGTGCTTCCAGTTGCTCGGGCCGGTCGGCGTCGACAATCCGAGTGCGATCACGCGCGACGAAGTCGCGGCGTGGGAACGCGAAGGCATCGTCGAGTATCTCGGCGAGGCGCACGACGTGCGGCCCTTTATCGCCGATGCGGATTGCGTCGTTTTGCCTTCGTATCGCGAAGGCGTGCCGCGCACGCTGATGGAAGCGTCGGCGATGGGACGGCCGATTGTCGCGACCGACGTGCCCGGCTGCCGCGAAGTGGTCGCGCACGGCGTCAACGGATTGCTTTGCGAAGCGCGCAACGCGGACAGCCTCGCGGACGCGCTCGCGCAGATGCTCGACATGAGCGGCGCAGAGCGCCGCGCGATGGCGGAACGCGGCCGGCAGAAAGTCGCGCAGGAATTCGACGAACGCGTCGTCGTCGAAACGTATAAAGACCTGGTGCAAAAAATGACGGGCGTTTTACTTTAACGGAGCAACAGCATGACCACGAAGGGCACGATTCTGGTAACAGGCGGCGCGGGCTTCATCGGCTCGCATACCTGCGTCGAACTGCTGAACGGTGGCTACGACGTCGTGGTAATCGACAATCTCGTGAACAGCAAGCGCGAATCGCTGCGGCGTGTCGAACAGATCACCGGCCGCACGGTCGCGTTTCATGAAGCCGACGCACGCGACGAAGCCGCACTCAACCGGATTTTCGACGCGCATCCGATCACCGGCGCGATTCACTTCGCGGCGCTGAAAGCGGTGGGCGAATCGGTCGCGAAGCCTGTCGAGTACTACAGCAACAACGTCGGCAGCCTGCTCGCGCTGCTCGGCGTGATGCGCGATCGCAACGTGAAGCAGTTCGTGTTCAGTTCGTCGGCCACGGTGTACGGCGTGCCGAAAAGCTCGCCCATCGACGAATCGTTTCCGCTGTCGGCCACCAATCCGTATGGCCAGTCGAAGCTGATCGCCGAACAGGTGCTGCGCGATCTGCAGGTCGCGGACCCGTCGTGGCGCGTCGCCACGCTGCGCTATTTCAATCCGGTCGGCGCGCACGAGAGCGGCCTGATCGGCGAAGATCCTGCGGGCATTCCGAATAACCTGATGCCCTATGTCGCGCAGGTCGCGGTCGGCAAGCTCGACAAGCTGCGCGTGTTCGGCGGCGATTATGAAACGCCGGACGGCACGGGCGTCCGCGATTACATTCACGTGGTCGATCTGGCGCGCGGGCACCTGGCCGCGCTGGATGCACTCGTGAAGCGCGACGCGAGCTTCGTGGTCAATCTCGGGACTGGCCAGGGCTATAGCGTGATCGACGTCGTGAAGGCATTCGAGAAGGCGTCGGGCCGGCCCGTGCCGTATGAAATCGTCGCGCGCCGTCCGGGCGACGTGGCGTCGTGCTTTGCCGATCCGCGCGCGGCGCTGGAGGTGCTCGGCTGGCGTGCCGAGTTCGGTATCGAAAGAATGTGCGCGGACCATTGGCGGTGGCAGTCCGCGAATCCGAACGGCTTTAATTGATGCTTGAATTGCTTCGCTTACCGAAGTAATTGCGCGCGCCGGCTCGACCGGCGCGCTTCTTTTAGCGCTTGTTTTAGCGCTTCTGTTACCGCGGCTCTTTCACGAGCCCCATCAGCCGCGCCATCACCGGCCACTTCACCAGCGCCTGCGCATATGCATGCTCGGCCTGCTCGTCGACGTATTTCGACGGATCGATCTCGGGCAGCGAGCGCGCGAGGCCGGCAATGTCGTTGACCGACCACCTGCGCTGCTTCGGTTCCTGCTCCTGCTTCGGCTGCAATTCAGGCTCGTTCACTTCTCGTCCACCCACACGCCGTCCGGCGTTTTCACCACGTAACCGGTTGCCGTCTTCATCGTGACGGTGCCTTCGTTTTCGCCGACCATCTCCGTTTTCGGCAGATCGGCTGCGTACTGCGACAGCGTCACGCCCGGCTTGAACGGACTGTTCGACACCAGATTCGACAGCAGTTGCGACACCGCCAGAAAACTCGTGGGCTGGTCGATGACCGTGGTCGGCCCGTGGCTGCCAGGAAGATTGACGAGCCGCACGCCGACCGGTCCGTGCACGATCCGCGGCGTCGGAATCTCGCGCAGGCCCGCCACTTGGTTCGCGTCGCCGCGCAGCGCAGCGCCATGCTCCGGCACGAACACGATCACCGCGCGCCGGCCCGACGACGCAATCAGATCGGCGAGCCGGTCGAAGTCGTTCATCAGCTTGTTGACTCGCGCCGGATACGATTCGATGCTGGTCTGTCTCACGCCCGGCAACTGGTTGCCGTCGTGCAGGCTGATCGTGTTGTAGTACAGCGCGACCGGTCCTGCCGTCTGTTGCCGTTGCGCGAACCACTTCGCGAGCACGCCGTAGTCGTCGTGAATCGCTGAGCCGTCGAACGCATGCATCGCAACGGGCACGTCGGCGCTCGAGATCATCGGCACATTCGGCACGCCGACGTTGTCCTTGATGATTTGCAGGAAGTTGTCGAAGTGTCCGTCGTGATTCAGGATGGTCTGCGGCGCGAAGCCGGCCTGCGCCAGTTGCGAGAACAGATAACACTGCTGCGCCGCCGGCTTGTACAGGTCGGCATGCGCCTCCTGCCCGCAGCTTGCGCGCAACACGCGGATCGCCGCCGGGCCGCTATAACTTGCCGCGGTGCTGAAGTTCGTGAACAGATAGTCGAAGTGGCTCAACATCGGGTTGTTACGCGCCTTCGATACATCGAGGTCATCCCATGAAAGCGAGCACACGTGCAGCACGATCACGTCGAACTGCTGGTTCGGATCGCTCGTGAGATGGGCCATGCTCACCTGACGTTGCGACTCGCCGGCACGGAACGCGGCCAGCGCCGCGGTATGGTCGAGCGGCGCGCCGGGCTGCGCGACGCCGCCATCCTTCGCACCCGTGCGCAGCGTGGCGGCCGCCTGAATCGTGGCGAGCGCATTGGTGCTCGCCTGCCAGACCGGCAATGCCACGAGCGCGATGATGACGAAGCTCGTCACGCGCAACCAGCGGTTCACCACCACATAAGCGACTATTGCGCAGCAGGCCGCGAACAAGGCCGCGGGCGGAACGAAGCGTTGCGCGAGCTCCATCCAGTAACCGAAGCTGAACGACTCGAGATTGCCGAACTCCTCGACGAGCCGCGCGAACGGCGGAATCGCGGCTTCGTGATACATCAGCACGATGCCGACGGCCAGCGCGATCACCGCGCGCAACACCCGCAGAAGACGGTTGCGCAATGCGCCCGTCGCGGCGAGCGCCAGCGCGAAAGCGATGTTCGCGAGCCACAGCGGATGCAGATGGCCTGTGCTGAACAGATACAGCTTCAGCAGGAAATACAGGTTCCAGACACTCATTCGATCCAACCTCAGATTCCGGCGCCTCGCGCCGACGGTTCAATAGCTCAATGCTTCAATAGCGGCTTTCGTCCAGCGCAAACACCGCACGCAGTTTCTGCGACAGGCCTTGCAGCAGGCGCGAATAACCTTCGGCGCCCATCAGCACCACTTCGGCGAGCCCGCGCAACGGCGCGTCTTCCTCGGTGCGCGCTTCGTCGGCGGCGGCGATCCATGCGTCCGCGCGGCCGAACGTGCATTGCACGAGCTGGCGTTCCTGCTCGAGCGTCAACTCGTCGAACTGCACGCCAAGATGCTGGCCGGCCGCCCGCACCACGTGGACCGGAAAGGCAAACTGCCGGTCGCCGCGGCTCACGCACACCTGCAGCCAGTCGCCTTCAGCGAGCGGCAGGCCGGGCGCGACGTGAAGCCCGAGGCCGCCCGTCGAGTAGTCGCTCGTCATGCACGCGACCGTGGTGCCGTCGCTGAGCAAGAGCGTGGCCGGCATGCTCATCGGCACGCGGTGGCTGCCGCGAATCTGCTTCGCCTCACGCGCGACGCTCACGGCCGCGCCGAGCATCACGAGGTTGTAGGCGGTCCAGAACACGTTCATCAGTACAGTGGCGAACTCCTCGCCGACACCGAACACGATGCGGTACACGCCCGCGAGCATCGCCACCACGTTCAGCACCAGCAGCACGATGTAGGGCTTCGACACGGACCAGTCGAGATAGCCCTCGTCCATGCGGCCGCCCTTGTCCGTCACGTTGAACTTGCCGTGCTTCGGGCTGAAGAACGCGAGCGTGGTCGGCACCGCGATGTACCACGCGAGCACCGATTCGTAGACCTCCGCCCAGAACGAGCGTCGATAGCGGCCTTGCAGCCGCGAGTTCGCGATGCTCGACAACATGATGTACGGCAACACGAATCCGGCGATCGTCGTCGCCGATGCGTTGATCACGTACATGCCGAAGAACAGGAACGCCATCGGCATCGTCAGGAAGATGAGACGCGGCACGCCATAGAAGAAGTGCAGCATCGCGTTGCCGTAGCAGATGCGCTGGAACAGGTTCAGGCCGCGCCCGAAAAACGGATTGTCGATGCGGAAAATCTGCGCCATGCCGCGAGCCCAGCGCGTGCGCTGCTTGATATGGCCGGCGAGGCTTTCGGTGGCGAGGCCCGCGGCCTGCACGTATGGCAGATACGCTGTCGTATAGCCGCGCCGATGCAGCTTGAGCGCCGTATGCGCATCTTCGGTGACGGTCTCGACGGCCACGCCGCCCACTTCTTCCAGCGGCGCACGCTTGATGACGGCGCACGAGCCGCAGAAGAACGTCGCGTTCCACAGATCGTTGCCCGACTGCACGAGCCCGTAAAACAGCTCGCCTTCGTTCGGCACGCGGCGGAAGGTATTGAGGTTGCGTTCGAACGGATCGGGCGAAAAGAAGTGATGCGGCGTTTGCACCATCGCGCACAGCGGATCGCGCAGGAAGGTGCCCATCGTCGTTTGCAGAAACGACCGGCTCGGCACGTGATCGCAATCGAAAATGGCGATGTAGTCGCCGTTCGTCTTCGCGAGCGCGCGGTTGATGTTGCCCGCCTTCGCATGCAGATTGTCGGTGCGCGTCAGATAGCGAATGCCCGCCTCGCGCGCGAATGCTTCGAACTCGGGACGCTTGCCGTCGTCGAGCAGATAGATGTGCAGGCGGTCTTCGGGCCAGTCGATACCCTGCGCCGCGAGAATGGTCGGTTTCACGACCGCGAGCGGCTCGTTATAAGTCGGAATGTAGACGTCGACGCTCGGCCAGCGCGAACGGTCGTCGGGCAGCGGCGACACTTTCCGTTCGAGCGGCCAGGCCGTCTGCACGAAACCGAGCAGCAGCACGAGCCACGTGTACGCCTCGGCGCCGAACAACGCGTAACCGACGATCGCTTCGCTCGGGCCGTGAAAGTCGAGCGTCTGCGTTGCGCGCCACCAGACGTAGCGCAGCATCGCGAGCAACGACAACGACGCGAGCAGCAGCACCGGAAGACGGCCCGGCAGACGGCGGATCAGCAAAGCGAGCGCGATGGTCAGGCCGAAAAACACGTACTGGTTCACGCCGGCCAGCGGCGATGTGCCGACCAGCGCCCACAGCACGGCGCCGAGCGCCGCCAGCATCAACATCAGCCAGCGGATGCGGCCCGCGCGCGTCGCGCCCGCTTCCAGCGAAGTGCCCCAGCGCTGCCACGGCAGTCTCGCCAGTTGGCGGTCGAGCGCGCCGACTGCGCCGCGCCATAAGCGGTAGATGGGCAGCACGCCATAGCGTCCGAGCCAGACCAGGCCGCGCCCGATCTTCGGGGCAATGGAGAGCCGCAGCGGCCGCGGCCGCACGAACACGCGCCACAGCCAGGCGCGCAACGGCGCGGGACGCACGAGATCGAAGCGAGCCGCGAGGAACGCCACCGACACGCGCGCGAGCCACAACGGCAGATCGCGCCGGCCCTCGGCGGGCGGCCGGAAAAAGAGCCGCACCCACCATTCGAGCCGGCCGCCGCCGCTCACGCCGAGACGGCGCGCGAGCCAGTCGCCCGCGCGCGAGCGCAACGGCCGCGCCGCAGGACGGGCGTCGCCGAAGGACCGGTTTGGCTGTGGCGTCGTCATGTCAACGAGGCTCCGAATCCCGCGATGGCTCGGCGAGCGGCGCGAGCCATTCGTCGACCGCGCTTGCCAGTCCTTGCAGGTCGTGCGAGGTCTGCGAATACGGCGCATCGTCGAAAAGCCATGAACCGCGCGCGAATGCTTCGGGCAGCGCGGCGTCGGCATGCAGACGGATGACCGGCGCGGCGCCGGGACCGAGCGCGGCGGACAGCATGGAGAGCGCGTCGCGCTGCATCTCGCGCGCCGGGTTCAGGCGGTTCAGCACGAAGAGCGACTCATTGCGCGCCGCCCGCAATTGCGGCAGATGGCGTGCGAGCGTCGCGAGCGGACCGGGCTCGGGCGGTGTCACGCAGACGATCAGATCCGCGCAGTAGAGCGCCTGCGCCGCATGCACCGACGGATAACGCGGCGTGTCGATCAGCACGACGCCTTGCGCGGGCAGGTCGATGCCCGCGAGCGAGGTCGCGAGCCACGCGGGTTCGTCGGCGAGCAGTTGGCTGATCGACACGAGGCTCGAAAGCGGCACGTCGCCGTGCGGGACGAACAGCACGCCGTCGTCATTGCGCCATGTATGCGCGTGCCAGGGCGCGCCGCTCGCGATGGCCGCGCCGATTCCGTCGGCGGGCAACTCGTCGAGCCCGAGGTGCGGACCAAGCAGGTTTTGCGGATCGAAATCGACGGCGACGACGGGACGGCCGCGGCGCGCGAGCAGCACCGCGAGCGCCGCGGTTAGCGTGGTTCGTCCGGCGCCGCCCGACGTGGAAAGAATCGCGATGGTTTTCATGAGGCGGACGACGCTCCAGTCGCGCGTTCTTCTTCAGCGGCCGGCGCGGCAACGGCTTGCGGCACGAGACGGCCCTTCAGCACGAGCGCGGCGGCATCGAACGGGACTTCATGCCGGGGATCGAAGCGGCGCGTGGCGCGCATGCCGGAACGTCGGCGAAAGTGCTGCCAGACGATCCACAGCGGAATCCCGCCGATCATGCCGATGCCAAAGCAGATGAGGAAAAACAATGTCATAAGGCCTCCTGCTTGCGCAGTGGCATGGCGGCCGGCTCGGCGCGGCGGCGACGTGGGAGTTGCGCGGCGGCGTGTTCGGCGGCGGCGGCGGGTTGCGGCGCGTGGTCGGCTTCGTCGGAAGGCAGGCTGTGTGAGTTGACGGCGCTGGCAGACGGGGCTTGCGCGATGGGTTCAGTCACGCCCGGTGTCGTGGCTTCTGCCGCGGTTTCTTGCCGGCTTTCTGTCGGGGTTTCCACCGGGCGTTGCGATGCATCCTGCGCAACAGCAACAGCAACAGCCACAGTACCAAACAGATCGCTAAAGTCGACATTCGGCACGCGGCGCTCCTCGATGCGCAGCCGCTCGATCTCCGGCAACAACTGCTCGCCGGCGATCAGTTGCCTGCTTTGCGCGAGCGACTCGACCGGCACCTGAAAAATACGCGCCAGCGATCCCTGCGCATCAGCCAGCCGGCAGGCGAACAGGAACACATAGAGGTATGCGCCGTCGGCGGTGAATACATCGCCATTGCGCACCGGCCGACACTGCCGCAGCGCGTCCGCATGCGCGACTTCCGGCTTCAGCAGCAGCTTGACCAGCACATGCGGCAGGTTCAACGACAAGCCACGCCCGAGCACGTTGCTCACGTGATCCGCGAAACGCGCCACGGGCAAATAGCCGCAGACGGCATCGCTCAGCGCAGCGGCGAGCGCGGCGCGGTAATCGGCGGCGACCGGGCGCGCGTTGAGCTGCCCTCTTAACGACTGCATCAGCGACTGCATCCGCGAAAACGGCACGTCGCGTCCGATCACGAGGTTCGCGCCGAGATTCAGCACGAGCAACTCGAACTGATGACGCAGCACCTGGCCGCGTTCGACCAGCACGATCTTCAGCGCGCGCCCGCACCTCCGGCGCAGCGTGTGGATGGTCTCGCACAGCGTCTCGAGCTGATCGCCGCCGCTGTAGTCGAGCACGACGCTCGCCGCGCGCGCACCGAGACTGGCCTTGAGCGCCGCCTGCAAACCGTCGACGATCTCCCACTCGGCAGGCACCCACGGTTCATCGCCGACGGCTTTGCGCGTCGCGATCACGCGCATTTCGTCGCGTGCGATGCGTGCGTCGGCACGGCGGCAGGCTTCTGTTTCCTCGGGCGCGACCATCAGGCGGCCGGCGTTCGTGAAGCGCAGCGCACGCACTTCGCCCGCGGCGAGCGCCGCGCGGCTGCGCCAGAAATCGACATGCCACAACAGTTCGCCGTGAGTCGGCTGCAATCGCGCGACGCCCTGGCAACTGGTGTGGAACGCGTCGCGCTCGGGATCGCGCGCCTCCTGTTCGAGCTGCTCTTCGATCGCCTCGGAATCGAGCGCGAGGTCGTTCGTGGACGCCGCCGCTCGCCCGGCCAGCAGCACGAGCGTGATGTTGCGGGTCTCGCACCAGTCGGCGAGCACGCGGCCTTCGTAGGCGAGATCGTCGGGACGGTCCCAACTAAACCAATGCTCCGCGCCTTCGACGAAGAAAACGCTGCCGCGCCTGAAGCCAAACGGCTTGAGCGCGCGCAGCGCGCCGTAGAGACGCGCCAGCGGCCGTGCCGCGGCATCCGTCTGCGCGCCGCCCGCGGCGGCGTCGCTCGCGGACTCGCGCGGTCTTAGCGTCACGACGTTCAGGCGCGCCGGCAGATCGCCGCCGCCTTTCGCGTGCAAGCGCGCGAGCGGCGCGGCGCGTGTGGCGGACAGCACAAGCGTGACCGAGCGCGCGGCGCAGTCGCGGGCGCTTTCGAACAGCAGCGCGTCGGCTGCCGGGGTGCCCGCGATGCCGTACACGAGGTACACGCTGCCGGGCGCCAGTGTCGCCCAGCTTTCGGGCAGGCCGTCGAGCGCGAGCCGGTCGGGCGCCTTGTTCGGCGCAACCAGGCGCCTGAAGCCGGCGCCGAGCGCGCGCAGCGTCGACACCGACGAAGCCGCGTTGCCCGGCCGTTGGCCGGAATGTCGTGGATCTGACGTTGCGGGTCGCATGCCGTGCCTCCTCAATAGCTCGAATACAGACGCGTCGGCGTCGGCGACAGGCTCGTATCCGGCTTGCGAGCATCCAGGTTGTAGCGCACATAGACCATCGCGGAACTCGGTGCGTAATCGTGCGAGCGGTCGATGTCGAACAGCAGCCCGGCCACCAGATTCGGACTGAAACGGTGTTCGACGACGCCGGTCAGGCCGTAAAGGAACGACACGCCGCGCGTCGAGCTGGCCCCATACACGTTGTTGCTGTTGCTCAGCGCCGCCGGGTTCAGGGCCGCCGACGCCGGCAGACCGTTCGGATAGAACGGCGAACTGCGCTCATACGAGTTCGACACGCCGACCGTCGCCGTCAGATCCCAGCGCCACGCGCCGCGGCGGCCCTGCCATTCGACCGGGAAACCGAGCGACAGATAGCGCTGCGGGCTGTAATAGCCGCCCTGGCCGAAAGTGTAGAACCGCAGATTGTTCGCATAGTGCCATGCATTGCCGACCACGCCGGTGCTGACTCTCATGTCGGCGCGCTCGAAGACCGGCACGGTCGCTCCCGTGCGGAGCGTGATGCCGGTATTGGAAGCGACGTTGCGGCCGGTGAACATCCCGGCGCCGACGTCGGCGAACAGGTTCACGCGGCCGACGTCGACGGAAGAATGCACATCCAGCCCGTCGCGGCGCACGCCGCCCCAGACCGCGCCCGTCCACGGATCGCGCAGGCCCGCGTACGACAGTTCACTGCTGGTTTGCGGCCGCCGCGACAGATTGACGGTGAAGCTGCTGTCGTCGCCGGCCATGCGGTAGCGCACGCCGCCCACGAGGTAATGCACGGGGAAGCCGATCGGCGTCGTGCCGAGATCGAACCGCAGATTGTCCGACCGGTAGCCGATGCCGCCGCCCGCACCGGTCGCATGCTGATGGAAGCTCGCCACCGCGGCAGTGCTGCTGTCCGCCAGCGCCGCGTGCGTGCCGAGCGTGTCGAGCAGGCTCGAGTCGGAGCTGCTCAGCGTGCCCGCATCGAGATTGACGACGTCGACATGCGCGAACACATGTCCGTCGTAACCGACCGGCAACTGCGCATAAATCGGCACCTGCTGCGCGTGATAGTTCGAGATGCCCTCGTCGCCGGACTTGTAGGCCGGATACCACGCCGCTTCAATCGACGGATCGCGGCGCTGCTCCAGATCGCTCAACGCCACTTGCGCCGGCGTGCCGTTCGGACCGGGACTCACGCCGGCGCTGCGCTCCTGCATCTCGGACTTGCGATACAGCGCCGCCGCGTCGTCGTAGCGGCCGAGATCCTCGCTGATGCGCCCCTGCTGCGCAGTCACGTCATAGCGGTCGGGAAACGCGCTCGCCAGTTCGTCGGTCAGCGTCTGTGCTTCATACGGCCGGCGCAACGCGGCCAGCCGGCGCGCCGCCGAGAGCCGCGTATCGATGTCGTCGGGCGCGCTTTGCTCGACAACGCCGTGCACGAGATCGAGCGCCTCGCGGCGCTTGCCGCTTTCCTGAAGCACGCGGGCCAACGCAAGCTGCGCATCGGGATCGTCGGGATGCTCGGCGAGCAGTTTTTCGAGCGTCGCGCGGGCGCCGGCGAATTGGCCCTGCGCGCGCTGCAGATCGGCGACCTCGAGCGTGTAGCGCGGATCGCGCTGGCCCTCTTCGTCGACGGCCGCGAGAACCGCCGCCGCGCGCCGGTAGTCGCCGGCGTCGATCGCGGCGTCCGTCCGGCGCAGCGCAAGCCGCACCGACTGGTCCTGCAGCCGCGCGCGCTGTGCCGCGGTCAACGCGGCGTCGTTGCGCAGGTCGCGCAGCCACGCGTCGAGTTCGTCGTCGCGATGCGCGGAGCCGAGCAGATCGCCATAGCGCAGCCTGACGTCGTCGTCGGTCTGTTGCGGGTGCGCCTTCATCCAGTCGGCGAGGCGCGCGAGACCGCGATCCGGCTGGCCCATGTCGATTTCGAGCGAGCCCACCGACGCGGTCAGGTTCGCGTCGTCGGCGCCGAGCGCCGCGGCTTGATCGAGCGCGGCTTTGCCCGCCTGCGCGTCGCCCGCGGCATACGCGGCGCGCGCCGTGACGAGCGCCTGCTGCGCATCCAGATTGCGGCCGAACGCGCGCATCGCATCGGTCTGGTTCGCGGCCGGTACGCTCGCGAGCAACGCGCGCGCGCCGGCCAGGTCGTCCGTGGAATTGCGGTAGAGCGCGGCGGCGTAATGCATTTCCGGCGAGTCGGAAGCCTTGAGCCCTTCGTCCATCACCGTGCGGCCGAGTTGCGGCAGGCCGAGATCGCGATAGATGCGGGCGAGCGCGAAACGCGTCCAAGGCGAATCCGGTGCTGCGCGCAGCGCCGCTTCGTAACGGTCGATTGCCTGCGCGCGCAGGCCCTGCTGCGACAGCCGCTCGGCTTGCGCCACCAGATTGTCCGCGCGAATCTGCGCGAGTTCCGCGCGATCCGCCGGCGCGCGGAAGCGGTTTTGCACGGCATCCAGCAGCGGCCCGATGCGTTCGTCGCGGCCGGTGTTGTCGAACAGCGTCGCGGTGCTGCGCACCGTCGCGAGGCTCGGATCGCGGGCGCTCAGCAATTCTTTCAGCAAAGGCTCGGCGTTCGCCCAATCTTTTTGCGCAAGCAGCGAGTCGGCGAGCACCAGCTTGGCGTCGGTATTCGATACGTTCATGGCGAGCGCCTCGCGCGCCAACCGCGCGGCTTCGTCCGGCCGGCCGGCCGCCGCGGCTTGCCGCGCGCGGGTGAGCGTGGCCCAGAACTGCGCGGTCCGGGCGAGGCCGGTCCACTTCGCGCGATTGTCGGGCGCGAGTTGCGCGGCGCGCTGAAAGAGCTTTTGCGCCTCGTCCTGGCGGCCCTCGCGCATGCGCAGCAGACCGAGGCCGCCAACCGCCTCGGCGTCATCGGATCGCGCCTGCGCGGCGCGCGTCAGCAGCGGATCGGCAGCGGCCAGATCGTTGCGCGAGAGCAGCGCGAGGCCGCGCTTCTGCGCGATGTAATCGGGATTGCTTTCGAGCCGGCGTTGGGCGTCGACTTTGTCTTTGACCACGGCGAGGCGGTCGTGGAACTCGGTGTCGTCCGGCGCGAGCGCGACGTAGGCGCTCAAGCCCTGCACATAGGCCGGGTCGGGCCCCGCCGACTGCAGCACGCGATGCCACAGGTCCATCGCCGCGCCGTGGTCCACATCGTTGCGGGTGGCCAGCGAACGGGCGATGCGCTCGGCCTCGGGCCGCGTATCGCTGCTGCGATTGAGCAGGCCGGCGAGCGCCATCGCGGCTTGCGCGTCGGCGGGATCGGCGGCGAGCCGCGCGCGCAGCGCGGCGACCGCACGCACCCGGCCGTCCGGCGTGCCGGCGACGATGCTGTAGTACTCCGCGCCGAGCGGCCCGGACGGCGCGCCGTGCGGGAACAGCGCCTCGAGGCGCCGCGCGGCTTCTTCGGACTGACCGCTGCGCGCGAGCAGCCGGATGGTGGCGAGTTCACCGCGGCCGCTCGTGGCCACGCGGAACTCGTCGTCCGACTGTTGCGCGAGTTTGCTGCCGGGCGCGGCCTGGTGCAGCTTCGTCAACGCCGCCTGGGCGGCCTGCGCCTGTCCGAGGCGCAAATTGATGCTCACCAGTTCGGCGAGCAGGACGGGCGATTGCGGCGCGATGAGCAACGCTTTGTCGATTGCCTGCTTGGCGAGGTCGTCGCGACGCTTGGCGCTCCAGAGGCGGGCGGTTGCGTACAGCCGGGAGATGTTGGCGGAATCGGCGGCTGAGGCGGCGGGGGTGGGGTTTGCGGTGCTTGGGGTGGCGGTGGTGGTGATGCTGGTTGCGGCGTTACCGCTGGCCGCGGCGCTGGCTACGGCTACGGCTCTGGCGCTGGCGTGCGCTGCGGC
Source organism: Paraburkholderia sp. RL17-368-BIF-A (assembly GCF_046054045.1). Classification (NCBI taxonomy): domain Bacteria; kingdom Pseudomonadati; phylum Pseudomonadota; class Betaproteobacteria; order Burkholderiales; family Burkholderiaceae; genus Paraburkholderia; species Paraburkholderia sp. RL17-368-BIF-A. Next base: position 332,857 of record NZ_JARESN010000005.1, on the reverse strand, counting down.
GCGGGCGCTGGAATCGGCGCTGGCGTGGGCTGCGGCGCTGGCGCGAGCGTGGGCTGCGCCGCTCTTGCTGACCTCGGCACTCATGCTGGCTGCGACGGTTGCGCTGGCCGCTGCCGCGCCGCCATTGCGCGTGCCCTTGCCCGCTGACCGCGCGGCGCGTGCTTGTGCCGGCTCGGCCGGCGCCGCCGGCGCCGTCGACGCGGAACCGGAAGCCTGCGCTGCCGCCTCCTGCGCGGCAACAGCATGCGCGAGCGGCGGCATGCCGCACGTGAGACCGGCCAGCCACAGCGCGCGCGCAATTCGCGAGCGCGCGCGAACAGCGACGGTTAGCGTTTCGCGGGACGGCAAACAGAACTCCAGGGCAAGTCGAGCGACCCATCGGCCGCAAAGCGATAGCGGCCATCGCGCCAGCCGAGGCCGAACAGCGTCAGCACGCTCGTGTAATAGCCGGGCGCGGTCTGCGCATCGAGCTGGTCGACCCGCGCGGACTGCCGGTCGGCAATCGACGTCTCGCCGCGCGCGATCAGGAACGGAATCGCCGCAGCCGAAAAGCCCGCGTTGCCGTCGTTCGCTCCGGGTTTCGCGTCGGTCGTATCGATGCGCTCGGGCGGCGCTCCGTGTTCCGCGATATAGCGCGCGAACGGCGTGAAATGATTGAGCAGGCGGCTTTTCAACGGATCGCTGCCGTTGAGCATGCCGATCCACAAGTACACGCGAATCGCGTTGTACGCGCTCTCGGCATGCGTCGCTGGATCGGGCAAAAAGCCCTTGCCCGTGCGATAGAGCGACCAGTCGGGTGAAAAACCCTGCGGCGCCGAGTCGACCAGCATGCGCGCCGACGAATCGACAAGCGCCTGCCAGCGCCGGTCAGAAGCCAGCGCGCTACCGAGGCCGCGCAGCACCTGAACCGGCGCGTAGCTCGGATTGACGCGCCACAAATCGGCCTCGGGATGAAAACCCGTCGGCCCCGGCAAGAGCGTGAGGCCGAGCGTCGGCACGCGCGCGGTCTCCTCGTCAAGCACGCGCCTGGCAAGCGCCGCGCCGCGCGCCGTGTAGCTGCGCTCGTTCCAGACACGCCCCGCTTCGAGCAGCGCATAGGCGATCCACAAGTCGGCGTCGGACGCCGCGTTGCTGTCGAGCACGCCCCATTTGCCGTCCTGCCCTCGCCCCCACAGCCACGCGGGCAGATGAGCCGTGAGATCGCCCTCGGCCAGATTGTTCTCGGTCCAGTGCAACAGGCGGTCGAACGACGCGCGGTCGTTGGCGACGAGCGCAAAGAACAGTCCGTACGACTGGCCTTCGGAGACGGTGCGGTCGTCGTCGGAACCGACGTCGATCACGCGGCCGTCCGGTGAGACGAACTTGCGCCTGAACTGTTCCCACGCGGGCCAATCGGCGGAAACGGCGAGTGCGGTGGATTGCGCGCCGCCGGCGTTGTCGAAGGCGCGGAAAGCCTGGGCGGGACATGCGGCGGTGCTGGCTGCGCCGGTCGCCGACGTAGCAGCGGAAGAAGTAGCCGAAGTACCAGCCGAAGCAGCAGCGGAAGAAGCGGCCGAATTAGCAGCCGAAGAAGCAGCCGAAGAAGCACCCGAAGCCGCGGCCGCAACACTCGCCGGCGCCAGCGCCACACCCGCGGCAAGCCACGCCAGCACCGCGCCGCACACACCCGACGCGACGCGACGCGCGTTGCGTGCGCATGCCGCGCGCGCAACGCCGACAGACGACGACTGCACGCCGTTCGCGCGAACCTGAACTGTGCGCTTCACCATCAGAGACCCCGGCGGCGCGCCGCAAGCTCCTGGAGTGCGACAAAGGCGCCGATCGCCAGCAGCAGACCGCCCAACGCGCCCAGCAAGCCGAGCACGACCGGATGCCTGATCGCGCTGCTCCAGATGCGCGCGTACCACGGCACGTAGCCGACCAGATAAGTTTCGCCGACGCGCAGGCTGTCGATCTGTCCGTCGCGGACCAGCGCGAGATCGCCTTGCAGCCGCGACACGCTGTCCCCGCGTTCGAACACATCGAGCATGTCGGTCAGATGCGCCGGGCTCGTCGCCTGCATGACGACCACGCTGCGCCCCTTGGTGCCCGGCTGCTGGAAGCCGAACAGCGCGGCGAGCGCGCCGTCCTGCTCGAGCTGCGCGCTACCGCCGGCGACGGGCGCGCCGTTACGCCAGTGCTCCTTGACCGAGAACGACGCGCGCACGGTGCCACTCGGTGCGCCTGAGCCGCCCGCGCCGCCGGCCGCGCCTTGCAGCGCGCCGAGCGTCAGCGGCAGCGCCGCTTGCCAAGGCGTTTGCGCAAGCACGCCGGGCGAGCCGCCGACGAACAGCATGTCCTTCGTTTGCGCGAGCGACGCAACCGCCGCGGGTCGAATCACTTGCACGCGCAACGATGGGTAGCCGGTCCACTGGCCCATGTGGCCCATCATCGTCAGGAATGCTTCGAGTTCCTCGGCGCCCGCATGCGGCGGAATCACCACCGCCGTCTGCGAAAGATCGGCGTAGCGCGTGAACGGAAAGCCGCTGTTGGCGAAGAACGCAAGGTTCGGCATCTGCGCGTAGTGGACGAAATGCGAGAAGTCGATCGTCGAATCGGGGTCGACTGCGGCCTGCACCGGATTCGCCGCGACGCCCTGACACAGGCCCGTCTTTTGCGAATCGAGGTTAAAGCGCAACTGCAACTGGTTCGAACTGCCGACGCGAAACGCCGGAATGTCGATCGAGTTGGTCGAGTGGCTCGGCTGGTCCGAGAGCACCGGCAACTGCATGCGCCCTTGCCCGTCCTCGGCGCTCGCTTTCGGCAGACGCAGCGACTTGACGAGCTGATCGTTGATGTTGACGGCCAGCGCGGAATTATTGACCACCGTCGGCGCGGTATAGCGGTAATGCAGGTCGAGCGGAACGCCCGTGCCGCTCCACGAAAACAGGTCCGCGGGCACGCGCAGATTCACGCGGATCGCATCGGGATTGCTGCCGCTGACCTGCAGTTGCGCCGGGTCGTCGACGAGTTCCTTGAACGTGACGGGACGGTCGACCGGCACCCAGCGCGGCGCATCGTAAGGCTTGCGCGGCTCGCCGATGTCGATATGCGCGACCGTCGTCGCCGGGCCGGACAACGCGGCACGGCCGAGCACGAGCGCATCGACGGCGCGCTCGACTTCGGCCGCGTCGCGGCCCGTGACGACGAGCAGCTTCTTGTCCTGCGCGGCGGGGTTGTCGACGACCATCAAGGTCGGGCCGGCCGGCGCGGGCAGCTTCAGTTGCGCGGGCAACGAAGACGCGACGCCGATCACGACGCCGTGGCTGTCAGCGGGAAGCCCCGACACCACCGGAAAGCGCGCCTGACGGTAATCGGCCAGCATGCCGAACCAGGACGCCAGGACGCCGGCGCTGCGCACCGTCTCGTTGTCGGGATTGGCGGGCAACAGGAACGGCAAACGCAGGCGCGACACGTCGCGGCGGTCGAAGAACGGCGCGGGCAGCAGCGCCAGATCGTTCGGCAGACGGACCGCCGACGTTTGCAGGATCAGTTCGCTCGTCGGGCTAATGTCGGCCCACAGCGCGGAGTTTTGCGGGTCTTCGCAATGATCGAGCGTGTAGTGCGCGATCAGGTTCAGGTTGAGCTGGTTGTAATCGGTGAAAAAACGCGGGTCGAGCACGATGTCGCGCGTGACGGCCTGCCCCGCCTGCTCGCGCTCCAGCGGCACCGTGGCGACCGACTCGCCGTTCACCGACACCTTGATGTGCGACATCGGAAACACGAGCGACGGCGAATACGTGTAGCGCACGCGCAGCGTCGCGGCCGTCACCACGCGGTCGAGCCGCACGCCGACGTTGACCGTGCGCGTGTCGTCGAGACCGCGCAGCGCCAACGTCTGATAGGCGCCGAGCATGGAGAATGGCAAACGCAGCGCGCCAGCGCTCGTTGCGGCGGCGGAAGACGCAGGTAGGAGCGGCGCGGCAGCGAGCTTGCCGGCGATTCCAGCGGAAGCAGCCGACGCAGCAGCGGAAACCGAGGACGCGTCGGTTGCGGACGCAACCGTTGTGCGCGCCGGCGCCTCGCCGCCACGCGCGGCCACCGACATCGACGGATAGATAGCCGCTGCGAGCGCGCATGCGCCGGCCACCAGTGACACACAGAACGAGACAGCAGGCTTCATGAACTGATCAGACTCTCGCGCCCCCGCAGCACAATTGCTGGCAATGCTGTGGCAAAGCCAATTCCCTGGCCGGGATGCTGATGGGATAGAAGGAAGGGGCAATAATAAGACAACAGAAGGTAAGGTCACACTGCTTTACGTCACGGCAGCCGAAAACTGGAGCGCAAATCTCAAAATGATGCCGCACGATGTCGCGTGCGCGAGACAGTAGCAGCGCGAACACCCGGCGGCCACACAGACAGAGGCCCGTGTGGCATGCTTCTGCGGATGTCCAGAATGAACCGATCGATGCGCCGCCCGAACGATCCGCCGCCGTCTCCCGTCGCTCCCAAACGCAGCGGAATCTTGCGCGGACTGTTCGCGCTGCGGCACTCTTATGACGGATTCCTTACGACCCTGCGTGAGGAAAGCGCATTCCGTCAGGAAACCGCGCTCGCCGCGGTGTTGATGCCGTTTGCGTTGCTGCTGCCCGTCACGCCGGTCGAACGCGTGCTGCTGATTTCGTCGCTGCTGCTGGTGCTGCTGGTCGAGTTGCTGAATTCGAGTATCGAAGCGGCAATCGACCGCATTTCGCTGGAGCGGCACGAGCTTTCAAAGCGGGCCAAGGATTGCGGCAGCGCGGCGGTCACGTTGTCGCTGCTGATCTGCGCGACGGTCTGGCTGCTGCTCGCCGGGCCGGTGGTCGTCAGGCTGGCTGAGGCTTATCTTTAGTTTTCTTTGAGCTGGCTTCAGAAGCCGCGCGCGGGGCGGGCCCTCCCGGAAGCCCGCCCATCAGTCGACATTCGACGTCAAGCCATTTGCAGCGGCGAAGCGTCGCGCGCCGGCAATACGGGACGGCGCACGCCGTCGCGCGACAGCGAGCGGCCATCCGCGGCTCCGGCCGACTGAGCGCCATCCACGCGAAACACCGCCACCGCGTCGCGCAAAACGGCCGCCTGTTCTTCCAGCGATTTCGCCGCCGCCGCGGCCTCCTCGACGAGCGCCGCGTTGTGCTGCGTGACCTCGTCGATCTGCGAGACGGCCTTGTTGACCTGCTCGATGCCGTCGCTCTGCTCGAGCGCAGCCGCTTCGATCTCTCCCATGATGCCGGTCACGCGCTCCACCGACTGCATCGCCTCGTGCATCGTGCGGCTTGCCTCGGCGACGAGCGATGCGCCCTGCTCCACCTGCGCCGCCGAATCGCCGATCAGCTCCTTGATCTCCTTGGCCGCCGCGCCCGAGCGCTGCGCGAGGCTGCGCACTTCCGACGCCACGACTGCAAATCCGCGCCCCTGCTCGCCGGCGCGCGCCGCTTCGACGGCCGCGTTCAGCGCGAGAATATTGGTCTGAAACGCAATGCCCTCGATCATGCCGATGATCTCCGTCACCTTGCGCGACGACTCCGTAATGCCGTCCATCGTTTCGGTCACGCGCGACACGACCTTGCCGCCGCGCGTGACGGTATCGAGCGCGCCATGCGCCAGCCGGTTGGCCTGCTTCGCGTTGTCCGCGTTCTGCTTCACCGTCGCGGAAAGCTGCTCCATGCTGGCCGCCGTCTGCTGAAGCGCCGCGGCCTGCTGCTCGGTGCGCGCCGACAGATCGGTGTTGCCCGACGCGATTTCGTTTGCGCCCTGCGTGATGGCCGTGGTGCTGCCGCGCACTTGCGAGACCGTTTCGACGAGACCGTCGCGCATCTTCGTCAACGCGCTCAGCAACTGGCCCATTTCATTGCGCGACTGGCTCTTGATCGCCACCGTCAGATCGCCTGCGGCCATGCGCTCGAAGTGCTTGACGGTCGCGTTGACCGGCTTGATCAGCGCCGCCGACAACGCGATGCGCGCCGCCACGCCCACCGCGATGGCGAGCGCGCCGATCGCGGCGAACAGCAGCGTCGCCATCTGGAAGCGTTGTTCCGCGGTCGCGGCCTGGCGATGCTGATTCTCGATCTGCGCGTGTTCGAGCGCGTCGATGGCCTTCGAATACGTGGCGTAAAACGCGTTCGCCGTCTCGCCCTGAATGTTGCGGAACGTGTTGAAGTCAAAGTCGGTGAGCGCCTTGAACTCGAGTTCGATCGCCTTATCGACGAGCGCGCTGCGTGCCTGTTCGACGTTCTGCGCGAGCTTCTGCTCGGCGTCGCTCGCAAACGGGCCGGCCATGTAATTGCGGAAGTCGTTGTTGGACTCGACCAGCACCTTGTGCGCGGCGGGCAGCAGATCGTCGGTCTGCTTGCCGATGCTAAAGAGCGTTTGATACGAGCCCAGCGCCAGTTGCACCTGCAGGAGCTTCTCCGAGCTTGCCTTCAGATGCGAGAGCGCCGACGCGCTGCGCTGCGTGTCGGCGAGGCTGCTGTTGGCGAGCTTCAGCGCGCCATAGCCGACGCCGATCACCGTCAGCAGAAAGGCAACGAATACGCTGATTACCAGCGTCAGGCCGCCACGAATTGTGATGTTGTTTAGCATGGATTCTCCGGAACGGTCTTGTCGATCCGCGGCGAGTGCGTGTTGCCCCGCGTTGTCCGCACTTCGCCGCATCCAGTCTTAACGGCTCGCGGCAAGCCTCGCTGAATAGGTGAAATCCATGACTGGCGCGGCTTTCCGGGCCATTCTCGCCTCACTATCTGGGATAGTCGGCGGCATCGGCGAGCCCGGCGCTTTTCCGGGCGCGCAAGGTTTCGTTTGTATAATTCGGCGTCTTCGCTCAGGCCCACTTTCATGCTTAGTTTTGCGCTCGGCTTTCTCGTTTCACTGCTGATCACGCTGTTGATCGTGCGCTATGCGCATCTGCATGAAAAATTTTCGACGGACACCGATCTCGCCGGCGTGCAGAAATTCCATGTGCGTCCGGTGCCGCGCATCGGCGGAACGGGCATTCTGCTCGGGCTGATCGCGTCGGCGGTGCAATTGCACGGCGCGTACCCTGCGGTGTCGGGCGGCATCCTCGGACTCATTGCGTGCGGCATGCCGGCCTTCGGCTCGGGTCTCGTCGAAGACCTGACCAAGCGCGTGTCGCCGCTCGCGCGTCTAATCTGCACGATGGCCGCCGCCGCGCTCGCGTACTTTCTGCTGGACATCGCGGTGACGCGCATCAGCGTGCCGCCGCTCGACTTTCTGCTCTCGTATGCGGTGATTTCGTGCGCGGTGACGGTGCTCGCGGTCGCGGCGCTGGCGAACGCGATCAATATCATCGACGGCTTCAACGGCCTGGCTTCGATGGTCGCGTTCATGATGTTCGCGTCGCTCGCCTACGTGGCGTTCCAGGTGCACGACCCGATCGTGCTGTCGGCATCGTTCATGATGATGGGCGCGGTGCTCGGCTTCTTCATCTGGAACTTCCCGGCGGGTCTGATTTTTCTCGGCGACGGCGGCGCATATTTCATCGGCTTCATGCTCGCCGAACTGTCGATCATGCTGGTGATGCGCAATCGCGATGTGTCAGCGTGGTATCCGGTGCTGCTCTTCATGTATCCGATCTTCGAGACGTGCTTCTCGATTTACCGGAAGAAGTTTATTCGCGGCATGTCGCCCGGCATTCCCGATGGCGTGCATCTGCATATGCTCGTGTATAAGCGGCTGATGCGCTGGGCAGTCGGTACGCGCACCGCACGCGAACTCACGCGGCGCAATTCGCTGACGTCGCCTTATTTGTGGCTGCTGTGTCTGATTGCAGTGGTGCCGGCTACGCTGTTCTGGCGGCATACGCTGCATCTGTTCTGCTTCGTGGTGGTGTTCGCGGCGACTTATGTGTGGCTCTATGTGAGCATCGTGCGGTTCAAGTCGCCGCGGTGGATGGTGGTGAGGAAGACGAAGCGATAAAATGAAAAAGGCGCTGCATGAAGGCGCCTTTTTCATCTCCTGCCGCACCGCCAATCGGGAACGTCACGACCCTCGCGTGATCGCCACCGGCACACTACGCAATGCAGTCGACGTCGCCGGCTGATATTCCGCAACCCAGCGGCGCAGATCGCGGCGCACTTCGTCGTCGGTGGGAACGCGGTGCTGCATCAGCCACGGCAGCAGGTTGTCGATCAGGCTGTCCGGCACTTCGCGCGCCCGCGCGATACGCAGCTTCGGATGCGGCGTGCGCGTCGTGGTTTCGTCGTCGGCAAGCAGTTCTTCGTAGAGCTTTTCGCCCGGACGCAGGCCCGTGAACACCACGCGAATCTGCTCGTCGGTGAAGCCATAAAGCCGGATCAGATCATGCGCAAGATCGGCGATGCGCACCGGCTTGCCCATGTCGAGAATGAAAATCTCGCCGCCGCGCCCCATGCTCGACGCCTGCAACACAAGCTGCGACGCCTCGGGAATCGTCATGAAAAAACGCGTGATTTCAGGATGCGTGACCGTGACCGGACCGCCGCGCGCAATCTGCTCCTGGAACTTCGGGATCACGCTGCCCGCGCTGCCGAGCACATTGCCAAAGCGCACGGTCTCGAACTGCGTGCGCCGCGCGCCCTGCTGTTGCAGCGACGAGCACACCATCTCCGCGAGGCGCTTGCTCGCGCCCATCACGTTGGTCGGATTGACGGCCTTGTCGGTGGAAATCAGCACGAAGCGCGCGACGTCGTGACGGATCGCCGCACGCGCCACGCGATAGGTGCCGAGCACGTTGTTGCGCACGGCCTGCCACGCGTTGACCTCTTCCATCAGCGGGACATGCTTGTAGGCCGCGGCGTGGAAAACGATATGCGGGCTGTAGCGCGCCATCACCTGATCGAGCAGCAGCGAGTCCTTCACGTCGCCGATGATCGGCACCACCGACACCTTCGGATACTTGTCGCAAAGCTCCTCGTTCAGCCGATAGATGGAGAACTCGGAGACGTCGAACGCGACCAGTTGCACCGGGCCGAAGCGCAGAATCTGCCGGCACAGTTCGGAGCCGATCGAGCCGCCCGCGCCCGTCACCATGACGACGCGATTTTTCAGCAATGCTTCGACGTCGTCGGTGTCGATCATGACCGGGTCGCGGCCAAGCAGGTCTTCGAGATCGATCTGGCGGACGCGCGACAGGAAGGCCTGGCCTTGCGTGACTGCGGTCAACGCCGGCAACACGAGCGCGCGCACGCCGGCTCGCACGCAAAGCGTTGCGACGCGGCGTTGGACGTCGACCGACGCTGAAGGAATGGCGATGATCGCGTACTCGGTTTTCAACTCCTCGGCCATGCGCGGCAATTCGCTGATCGGCCCGAGCACCTTGTAGCCGTAGATCTCGCGACCGTGCTTGGAAACGTCGTCGTCGAGCAGTCCAACGAGACGCCATTCGCTCGAGCGCGACAACTCACGGGCGAGGCTCGCGCCCGCGTTGCCGGCGCCGAGCACGACCACGGGCTTGCCCTGGGCGACGAGGCCGCCGTACAGGTAGAACTCTTTGGTCGCACGGTAAAGCGCCCGCGATCCGCCCATGGCGAGGAACAGGAAGAGCGGCGAGACGACGAGCACCGAACGCGGCACGATCGGCGAGGGCTGCACCAGTACGGAAACAACCATCGCGACAAGCGCGCCCGCGATCACGGCTTTCGAAATCCGAACGAGGTCGGGCAGGCTCGCGAACACCCACATGCCGCGATACAGGCCGAAGATGCGGAACATCATGCCGTAGACCGGCAGAACCCAAAGCAGCGACCGCAGAGCGCCGACGCGGAAGTCGTAGGGAATCGAGCCGTTAAAGCGAAGGAGATACGCGATAAGCCACGATCCGGCAACTGCGGAAAGATCGAACAGGAAAGCGCTGAAAGACAGCCAAGCGGCCTTGTTTCGTAACATCAGCGGCATCCCTTACTTGTCTGACCGTGTTGATTGGAAATGACGCCAGCGCATGTCGATGACCACGCCTGCCAGAAAGAGAACAATCACCCAGGCGGCGACGATACACCACTGAAAAGCGGTAGCGCGGCCAAGAGCAATTATAGCAAGCGTTATGCCAGTGACCATGAGCGCATACCATGCGAGGGCTGTCCTCGCGTGCCCAATCCCACTACGCACCATACGCTGATAGTAGTGCTCGCGGTGCGCTTCCCAAAATTTTTCTCCGCGCAGCAGGCGGCGAGCGAGCGTGACCGACGCGTCGGCGATGAAAGGCGCGAATACCATCACCGGGAACCAGACCGGCCAGACGCCGCCGCGCCAGCCCCAATAACCGAAGGCCCCGGCGAGAAAGCCCAGCGATATCGATCCTGCGTCGCCGAGAAAAATGCGCGCCGGGTGAAAGTTGAAAACGAGGAAACCCAGCGCAGCACCGGACACCGCGACGGACGACCACGCCAGTTCCGGCAAGGGACGCTCGCTGAGCAGAGCGGCGACGGCATAGCCGGCGAAGCCGAACAAGGCCATTCCGCCCGCGAGCCCGTCCGCGCCGTCCATGAAATTGTAGAGGTTGACCAGCCACAACATCAGGAAGGCCAGGACTGCCAGCGCCCACCAGGGTACGCTGGCCGGGAACGCCGCGACCAGGCCGACGACAGCCACCAGGTGAGCCGCGAAGCGGACCCGCGCGGGCAGACCGCGGCGGTCGTCGATCTGTGAAACAGCCGCGAGAAACGCCGTGCCCAAGGCCGCGCACCAGAGCCCCGGCGCTAACAGCAACATCGCCGCCACGCTGACGGGAACAATGCCCCAGCCGCCGACTCGCGGCGTGGGCGCGTGGTGAAGCGAACGGTCATTGGGGACGTCCGTGGCGAGACGCCAGGCAAGTCCGGTTCGCAGCAACGTCCAAAGGATCGCGGCGCAAGCGCAAGCGGCTCCCAGCCCAATCAGGACCGCAGCCGACCAGGCCGGTAACGAGGCAAGGTATCTCAGCACTCGCTGCCTCCTCGTGTGCGGCGATACCAGCGGGCGGTCGCGGCCAGCCCTTCGTCTGTGGAATGCGGAGCGTGCCAGTCCAGCACGGTTTGAATGCGCGTGGTATCCACCTGCAATGCGCCGACGAGCCGATCTATTTGCGCGGAGCGGCCTGTCAGCCGGCCTGCGAGACGCAGCAGGCTCTCAGGTATTGGAACGAGGCGCGCCGGCTTCTCCAAGTGACGGCCCAGCGCGCGGCACAATTCGGCCACGGTCGGCGCGTCGGTGTCCGCGACATGGAAGCATTGCCCCGCGGCGCGTGGATCGATTGCAGAGCGCATCAGCGCATCGGCGAGATTTTCGACATAGACGAGACTGCGTCGTCCGCGCACGGCCCCGAGCGGCAGTGGCATGCCGCGCCATATGCCGTCCATCAGACGCAGAAAGTTCGCGCGCACCTCGGGCCCATAGACGAGCGGCGGACGCACGATCACCACCTCAAGCCCCGACTCGCGACCGTAACGAACGAGCGCCTGCTCGGCGGCCAGTTTCGAGCGGCCGTAAGCGTCTTCGGGAGCCGGCGCATCGTCTTCAGTCAGCGGACGACCGTTGTCGGCTTCCGCGATCGCCTTGATACTGCTGACAAAGACGAAACGCCGTACGCCATGTCGCCGCGCTGCGCGCGCGACGCGCAGCGCGCCGTCGACATTCGTCGCATGGAAAGCGGCTTCGGGATCTTCCGAAACTTCGTGCATGACATGCACGCGCGCCGCCAGGTGGACGACACAATCGGCAGCGAGCGCCGCCGGCCATTGCGCTTCGAGCGCCGCGAAGTCCGCGCTCGGCTCGATCCACTCGCTGACACCCGGCTCGACGCCCCCGCCGCGCCGGACCAGACCGGTGACCGTGTGCCCCGCATCGCAGAAGGCGCGGCACAGCGCGCGACCGACAAACCCGTTGGCGCCAGTAACGAGTACGTGACTCATAGCCACTTCCATCCGAAGCGATTGAAGAACTTGTAGGCGGAAGCCATGAACATGCGGATATGAGCGAAGCCTTTGTTCGCCGCGCCGCCGCCGTGGTGCAGAACCCGGACCGAGGGCGTGTAGACGACCCGCGTGACGTCGTGGGCGCGAAGGCTTAGATCGTAGTCCTCGAAATAAAGGAAGTATCGGGCGTCGAAGCCCGCCAGTTGCTTCAATACGCTCGTGCGAAACATCATGAAGCAGCCGCTGACGATAGGCGGGTCCCAAACGACGTCCTGCGCGTTGATCATGTCGCGCATCTCATACCGTGCGAGGCGCCGCGCGAACCATCGCCGCAACCGTGCAGGCAGAAAACCGCGCGCGAATAGATCCAGAAGCGTGGGGTATCGTCGGCAAAGGAATAGTTGATGGCCGTGCTCATCGCCTATCCAGGGCGTGATAAGTCCGGCCTGCGCATGGGCGTCGAAGAAATCGAAGGCTTTGCACAATGCGTCGGGCGCAAGATCGATGTCGGGGTTCAGCACAAGGTGATAGCGGTTCGCGCTGCGTTCGATCGCGAGGTTGTGGCCGCGGCCGTAGCCCACGTTGCCATGTCCGGAAATGACGGTCGTCGAAACTCCGTGCCGTTCCAGTTCAGTGAGCGTGGCCCGCATGTCAGGCAGGCCGCCGTTGTCCACCAGGTACAGGCTGACCGGCACCCCGGGCCGGCCGGCGCGCAAGCTCTCGCTCGCCGCCGCGAGGCCGGCAAGCGTGGCGTTCAGTTGTTCGATATTCGGGCGATAGACCACCACCGACACGGACAGTCCTTCCAGTCCGGAATGCGGCTCTGCTGTAGCTTTCATGAGTTGTAACTGCGTGTCTTGTGGCGGGCACGTCGGTCGAAATGCCGTTGTTTGGCCGAACAAAAGTTTGCTCAAGCTTGCCGGTTCCGGCAAGTCGGCTTTACGTTCGTAATCGGCGGGCCCGCAATTATCTCATTACCAGGCAGGGGCCAAGGCAGCGCGAGAAGCCGTCAGCTCGTGACGGGGCGCGGCGCGGCAAATAGAGAGCGGACGGCAGCCCCGGTCAGATTCCGCTGCGCACCGCGGAAGCCAGATCATGCAGGAGCTGATCGGCCAGTGTTGCCGCGTGTTGCCGCAATTCGGGCACGGCAATCGCCTCCCAATACATGGCCCGAAGCATGGGACCGACGTAGAAGAGATTGTCAGCCGGGTGACCGCTCGCATCGATCACGCGGTATCGATCGTCGACATCGAGCCCCAAGCGGAGCGTATCGCGACGAATCTGGCCCGCATGAAAGAGCTGCCTGAGCAGAGGCGAACCCACCTTCCCGAGGTCATAGTTCGGCCCGGTGCAATTGATCACGGCGCTGACCGTCAGCGGCCGGAGCGCTCCGGACGGGCGCGTGCCCAGCGCGACATGAAGCATGCCGTCCTGTTCATACGCGTCGCGAACCGCTCCGGCGATACGTTCAACGTGCCCGGCCTTCACCAGATACTGGAGGCGCTGACCAATAACCGGCGCAAGTCTGTGCCGATGGATGTCCCAATACGGCAAAAGCGTGCGGAGGAAGCGCGCGCGCTCCGCAGGCGGGAGACTGCGCCATAGCGTCGATGTGTGCGGGCGCAACTCGTTCAGCGCGTCTCGCCAATCCTCTCCGCGAGCGACGCGCTGAGCGACGCAGTCGCGCAGTGATTTCGCGTAAGCCCTGATGGTGGGAGGTAATGATGCGAACCGCTCCGGGTATCCGACCTTGACCGGCAACCTGGGGTTCGGACGGTGCGTGTGAGGCACGAGACCTCGGCGCGAGAACATGAACACCTTGCGCTCGGGGCTGAGCCGCACGAGGCGCAGCAAAGTGTCGATGCCGGTGTGCCCCATGCCCATGACAGCAACGGGCGCTGCCGGATTTAACGCGTCGATTGCATCGAAGTCCCAAGGCTGCAAGATTCTGTGCGCGACGTCGCTGGAGAAGCACTGCGGCACATCCGGTGCGAAGTGCCCCGTTGCAAGCACGACCCGCTGCGCGTGCAGGATCTGCCCGTCTTCGAATTCGATCCGATACCGCCTGGGCTCTTGCTCCAGGTGCAAAGCGACAGCTTGCCCCCGGTATCGCGTAAGGACATCGGGACACATTCGCTCTGCTTGCGCGAGCGTGTGTTCCAGATAGTCGCCATATACCGTGCGCGGCACGAACGATCCGGCGTTCAACCGCGCATCGAGACGCTCCAGGTATTCGACGAAGTCTCCGGGCCGATCGGGGAACGCGCTCATATTGCCGGCCGGCACGTTCAGTAGAAGCTCGGGGTGTGCAGTGCGATAAGCGAGCCCCCGCCCAAAACCCGGTCCGTTGTCGATCAGGACGACGCGAAGCGTGCTCGCCCGCGCGCCGCGCAGCAGGCCGACTGCCGTCAGCGCGCCACTGAATCCGCCGCCGATGATCGCAATGGTCGTCGCGACGCCCTGGGCGGAGTCGGCCACGTCGGACACCGGCTTCAATGCCCCGTCGCCGCTTGCGCTGCTAGCCAGAATATCCTCCGATTGCCAGCAACGACTGCGCCGCCAATTCGCGCTTCATCCAGGCGGCGAAGCGTTCAACACCTTCCTCGAAATCGACTTTCGGTGACCAGCCGAGCGAACGGCGCGCACTTTCGATGCATAGCACGCTCGCCGGTACGTCGAACGACCGGCCCGGCCGATAGCGTCGAATAGCAGGCTGGCCCACCGTGCGCTCGAGCACATCGAGCACCTCGTTGATACTGTGTCCGCGACCCGATCCGATGTTGAACAGGCGTTCGCTGCCTTTCAGGTCGATCGAGAGCAGCAGCGCAGTCACGACGTCTTCAATGTAGATGTAATCGCGGATGACAGAACCGTCGCCCCAGACTTCGAGTGTTTCGCCCCGAAGGATGCGGCCGAGGAAGACGGCGACGGCCCCTTGCCCCGACTCCGCGCGCTGACCTTCGCCAAAAGGATTGGCCAATCGCAATACCGCGTAATCCAGGCCGTGTTGCTGATGAAACAAAGCGAGGTATTTTTCGATTGCGAGTTTGGCTATCCCGTACGAACACACGGGATTCGTCGGGTGCGTTTCGGGGACGGGCACCGCTTGCGGCACGCCATAGACGGTCCCGCCGGAGGACACGAAAATCACTTTGGTCACGCCCGACTTGACCGCCTGCGTGAGCAGACGAACGGTGCCGAGCAGGTTGGTTTCAACATCGAACGCAGGGTCGGCATTCGACGATTTCGGCAACGTGGTCGACACGAGATGAAAGCAGACGTCGACACCTTCGAGCGCACACGCAAGATCCAGCGGATTAACGAAATCGCCCTGGAAAAGCTCGAAATTCGGATGCTCAATCGCCTGTGCGCAGCGCGCGCCCGTGTGCGGACGCTCGAAACAGCGAACGTAATAACCGTGCTCGAGCAACGCGCGCGTCAAGTGCGATCCGATAAAGCCTCCTCCCCCCAAGACGAGACACCGCTTCGTGCTGGCTGCAATCTCACGACTGGCATGGCTATGCATATTCGTCCACCGTCAGTTGAGTTGTAGGAGATCGCACCGGCGCTCTTCGGAACCTATCCGTCGTTTGCCGTGCGACATTTTGAAAAGCTCAACGTACTTCGCCGTCACCATATCGATCTTGTAGCGGTTAGCGACCTCGCGCACGAGAGCGCGAGTTCTCTGGTACTTCTGCTCGTCCGACGCAAACGCTGCGATGATTTGCGAGACCGCATCCACTGGCACGGCCCAGTCTTCGAGTTCGATGACCGCGCCGGCAACTTCGTTGCCTTCGGTGAGCATGTTGCGGATATCCCCGACGTCCGTCGCAATGTAGGGTCTGCCCGCAAACAGGCAGTCGACGATCGTCAATGGAAAACTTTCGGACTTGAACTTCGTCAGCATGATGCCCATGTCCGCCGCCGCGTAATGGCCCACGGAGTTCTCGGAGAAACCCGCGAAGTGAACGAAGTCGAACGCTCCGCTTTGGCAATACTCGTCGTACACAGGACCGTTGCCCACGAGAATCAGGCGAATGTCGCGGTTCGACAGTGCACGGGCCCGCTCCACGGCCTCGATGGTCTCGGCCCAACCCTTGTCAGGAATCGCCCGGCTCACACAGCACAACACGAACGCATCTTCGGGTATGCCCATGCTCGACCGGCTCACCGGCACGATGGTCGGCGGCATCATTCCGTTCGGAATCTTCGCAAAGCGGGTCGAAGTCTCGTCGTACAGTCCGCAGTCGATAAACGGCCCCAGGTTCTTGTCCGCCGTGTAGACCCACGTCGTGACTTTCTCGTCGGCCAGACGAAGTTGCTCTTCCGTCGCGCCGAATGCGTCGCCGTGCTCGATCATTCCGTGCAACGACGCGACGTGCACGCGCAAACTGTCGTAAACG
Organism: Paraburkholderia sp. RL17-368-BIF-A; assembly: GCF_046054045.1. Taxonomy (NCBI): domain Bacteria; kingdom Pseudomonadati; phylum Pseudomonadota; class Betaproteobacteria; order Burkholderiales; family Burkholderiaceae; genus Paraburkholderia; species Paraburkholderia sp. RL17-368-BIF-A. The sequence continues at coordinate 316,551 of NZ_JARESN010000005.1, read as the reverse complement.
TCGGGGACCTGCGACGGATACTTCTGCAAGTGCCATTGATGCGTGTTCAACGCCTCGATGCCGAACGCACGGATAAGTTCTCTGGTCGCCGTCACGTCCGATACCTCGACGACCGGAACATCGTTGCGGACCATTTCACGAATGCGGTCGTCGTGCACCATCAAGCCGGTATTGAGGAGCAGCACGGAATGACCTTGCCGCTTCAACTCGTTCACGATGCGGATGGGAAGGATCTCGGCACCACCTGGGCTAAAGCCCATGGTCGTGACCATGACGTTCGGCAAGCGCCGCTGGCGTGCCTGCAATATCGAAAAGTAATCGTACCAACGCAAGAACTCTTCGCTATCGCCGCCGACAACGCGCAAATAGAAGTCTTCGTACCCCTTGCGGCAACGTTCGAGTACTTCGAGTGGCACATCGTAAAGTTCTGCAACGGTACGACTCGCCATGCCGACTTCGCGATAGAACACTTCGCGTTTATAGGTCGTGTCGGCCGTGCTGCCGGGATAGCGTCGGAAAAAGTTGGTTGCATCGGCGCAAAAGGCGATTTTCCCGCCGCGCAAAAGATGGAGATAGAACACCCAGTCGCCCGCCACGCGCATGGACAGCCACGACTCGTCGTTAAGAAGCGGCATGTCGACCGGCCGCCTGAAGACAACGCTACTCGCGTTTGGGATGGTGTTCTTGATGCCGAGCGCCGTCCTCACTTCGTTATGCGCCGTTTCGACGTAACTGCTATTCCACCTTTCCGGGTTGTCGAGATCGCTTACGTAGCATTCGAAATTACCGTCGATGGGGTTTTCATCGCGATCGACGAATAGCGAGAAGCTATACGCCAGCATGACCGCTTCATCGTTGAAGGCCGAAACAAGGGTCTCGAGGAACGAAGCGTCACAGAAATCGTCGCTTTCGGCGATCCAGACGAGATCGCCTGTTGCGGCCTGAATCCCTCTGGCCCATTGACGGAATACGCCGCCGGAATTTCGGTCGTTGTATAACGTCCGGCTGATTTCCGGATAGGCCGCTGCGTACTCATCCATTACTGCGCGGCTTTCGTCCGGCGAGCAATCGTCGAGCAACAGCACCTCGATATTCTTATAGGTCTGACCGTACACGCTGTCGAGGCGGCGCCTGAGAAACTGCTCGTGCCGGTAGTTCGGAACGATGACGGAAACCTTAGGCATCTTCTTGCCCGACTCGTGTCCCGTCAGCGCACGCGCCGTCTCGTTCAGGCGGTTAAAGCCCGTTCTATGGTCCGGCTCCAGCGCGACGCCCTCGTTCCAGTCGTTCCACGCGTTGATGAAAACCATGCGCCGATCCGCGGGTTGAGACGTTCTCGCATTGCTGATCGCCGCATCCAGCCACCGCCGGTACGCCTTGGGATGGAAACGGGAATAGACGATCGAATCGACGCCGCGGACCGCGGAATTATCGCGAGCCAGCGTGACGACAGGATAAGAGAAACGGTCAGGCGTACGGTCTTGCGATAGCCGCGACACACCGTTGGCCGCAACCACGCTGTAGGGAACGACATCGATACCGCCTTTGGACAGGGGCGTGAAGGTGCCGATTTCCCCGGCCACGGACAGATCCAGCGACGCTTCGAAGAGCTCGGTCAGTTCCGTGCGCGACATGTCGTCGTGATCCGCCGACCAGGCTCCGATGAACCTCGGTGCGTTCACGCCCTGTTGCGCAAGATGCTGACGCAAGCTCGCGATGAACTCGCCCATCTGCTGCGCGTTTCCGGCTACGGACATCAGCACGACCGGCCTGTCGTCGATGTGGATATAACGACGATCGGCGAAACAAAGCGCGAGCTTGCCGGCGATTGCACGCGACTGTTCGTCGGACTTTGCGTGCAACTGGACGCAAAAACGAATGTCCGCGTCTTCAGTCGCGAGCAAGCTGTCTACCGGCTGTGGCGGTACTGAACCGTCGGCGTCTGCGTCGAGGTCGAAACAGAACGCGTACACGCCATGACGTCGCGCCGCCTGCGCCTGCCAGCGCATGACGTCCTTGTCCAGCGGATCATAAAATCCTGGCTGCGTGCTCGGCAGAAAAGGCTGCAAATGCCCTTTGAACATTGGACGGCCGGCGCGCGCGACAGACCAGTCGGGCGCTTTATAGAAAGCGATCAACTTGACGTCCGATTCGATAGGTCCGAACCAGATGTCTTTCTCATGCAGATTGCTGGCCGCAGGCGCCGCGCGCCGCGCCTCACTCGCTCCAGCAATGGCGTAGTGCCAGAACGGATTGATGCCGGCCTCGCGAATGTCGCGATACGTATCGAGGTAATACCGCGTGTCGAAGTCGTCCGACGGATTGCGCCCTTCTCGCCAGCCAGATTCGCAATAGTGGCGAATCGCCTCACCCGGACTCAGGTTGAGCTCCGAATTCACCGAAACGTAATAGCTCTCGTCAAACAGTCCCGACTGCCTGATGGCGTCGACCTCGGCATCGAGGGCACTGTTCGCGATTGCATGTTCGTCGCTCTGCGGTGTCACCTGGCCGTCTGCGGCCTCGTGATGAGGAGCGTCGACGGCGGCCACGTCGGTTTGCGACGAATGCGCGACGTCGACGGATGCCGCCGTCGCGCTTGCGTGGACGATGCGCCCTTCGCGCTTTCCAAAGCGCAGATAGTGCAACAGAGGATTGACGAGCGCGCGCTCGACGTCCGGGTTATCGGACAGATATTGGGCGGTGCTGAAGGCGGGCGATGGATCGCGTCGCTCGCGCCAGCCATGTGTCAGATAGTGCCTGACGGGATCAAGCCCGGCCTCGCGCACGTCCGGATTGCTGGCGAGATAAAACGAGCCGTCGAACAGGTTATTGCCGCGAATGGCGCGGATCGCAAGACGCGTCTGCAACGCGCGGCGCGCACGCGCGATTGGCGATGCGCTGCGCATTTCGTCCGGTCGCGAGCGGCCCAATACACGGCGGTACGCTGTGGCGCCCTTGCGAATGCGCGTGGCGAGTTGCCACGTGTGAGATCCGAAAATTTCGGCGAGCCGTTGGCGCTCCGATTCGAGTTGCGCGCCTTTCTCCGCAGCTTCTTGCTGAAGCATTGCAATCTGGCGATTACCTTCGGCATTTTGCGCATCGCGTTCCGCGAGCGCGCGCTCGAGATGCCACATGTGCGCCTCGCACTCCGCAATGCGCGCTTGTCGTGCCTCGATGGTTCGTTCCAGCGAGTTCACCTGCGCGTTGCTCTGGATCGCTTGCCGACTGAGCCTGGAAACCTCCGCATCGCGTCCCGCGATGGCGCGATTCAGATTCGCGATTATCTGGTCACGCCCTGCGACAGCCGCGTCGCGGGCGGCGATGTCCGCTTCGCGATCGGTTTGCAAGGCGTCGCGCTGCGCCCGCAACGTCTCAACCTCCATCTGCAACGCGTCGCGCTGCGCTCGTGTAGCGTCGCGCTCAGACGCAGCATTTCCAAGCACTGCGATTCTTGTGTCACGTTCGCGGACGGCTTGCGCAAGTGCAGCCAACCGCTCCGAGCGCTCGCCGAGCTGCGTGTGCCGGGCGCGCAGCAGATGCACGGCCTTGAGCGCGACGTCGGCCTGCTCTTCGGAGAAGCTCTCCTTGGCCCCTGGCAACGCTCGGTCATAGCCGAATGCATCGAAGTCTTCCGCATACATCGCGCGCAGCAATTCGCCGCTTCGCTCGGTGATGAAATCCGGCTGAAAAGGAATGAGGCTCTCGTTCGCCCGATGCACGGCGAACGGATCAGGCAGGTAGCCGCCGAGCCACTCCTTCAGTGCGGCGCTCAAAGGCGCATTGTCTTCAACTTTCGCGATCCGGGAATATTCGATGATGTCCGGCCTCAGCAACGAAGCCTGCGGCATCCAGTGATGGTCCCAGAACGACGGTGCCTCGTTGCTCGCGAGATGTTCGAGAAACGCTTCGAACGCGGGCGCAATGTCCTGCCTCGAGTTGACCGGCAGATGAAAAAACTCGAACTTCGTATAGCGTCCGACCTGCAGCGGCTCCTGCAACAGCAACTTGGATTGCCACGCGGAGAAGATGCGCTTATACGGGTTTCGCACCACCGCGAAGCGGAAGTATTCGTTCGAGGTCAACGCTTCATACAGCGCGTCTTTCTCCAGACCCGTGACGTGCGGCGCGACCTTGTGCGATTCGTGAACGACGAGCTCGGGATCGGATTCGGAGCTATCGTTAATGTCGTACAGCGACTCGGCATAGCCTTCCAGCGCCGCGAACCACCATTTCAACGAGGTGCACGCCACCTTGGGCGTGGCGATATAAAACAGCTTGTGCCGTTCGGAACGATAGCTGTTCCAGCGCAGGAACTGGAACAGTTTCTCCTGCGCCGCCAGCTTTCCATCAACAACGTCACTCATTTCCCACCCTTTCCAATCGCTCGATACGCGCCAGCGGATCGCGCAGATCCGTTGTCGAATGCATTACATCGTCGGGGTCGCCGCATTGATCGCACAGCCGCTCAGATCGAGCGTCGGCTCACTCGCGGCGAGATCCACATAACCGAACGACTTTTTCCTTTCGGTGGGCGTGATCCGGAACATCACGGCATCCACAATTCGATGTGCGCATGCCGGCTCCTCCGCCGACCACACGCCGCCACCAGCGAAATACGCGCCCTGAATAAGGTTCATATTGAAAGCGAACCTCACCTTGAATTGCGTTCCTGCGCGAGCGTCCGGCACATACGAGCCCTCTTCGGGATAACGCTGGCCGGTAATCTCCGCTCCCTGGATGTTGCGGATATGGCTACCAAAGAACACGCCGGCAAAGTCCCGCGTGAACACACCCTGCATTTCCAGGTAGTACGTTTCACCCGACTGCAGCACATTGACCACGCGCCCGTCTTCGCTGCGAAATGCGATGGATTGAATCTCCGCGCCCTGCGCCGGATAGACCGTGGTGGTCTCCGGCACGAGTCCTGGATCGAACGTGGACTCGGCGTTCTTCGCTGCGTCCTGAGCGGCAAGCACGATGTCTGCCGCGGCACCTGCGGCACCCGCGGTACCCGCGGCACCATTAACGGCGCCGGCACTGCTGTCCGCCGCGCGAAATTCGCGGACCAGTGATTCGTGATCCGCTTTTGGCGCGTAAAGCAGCTTCTGATACGCGCGCACGGCTTGCGCCGCCGGCGCATACATGATGCGGCTGCCGCTGTCGAGCAGCAGAGACCGTTCGCACAACTCGATGACGCTGGCCGCCGAGTGCGAGACAAAGAGGATCGACGTGCCGCGGCTTTTCAGTTCTTCGAGCCGCGCAAAGCATTTGCGCTGGAATTTCTCGTCACCCACCGCGAGCGCTTCGTCGACGACAAAAATGTCCGGGTCGATCATCGCCTGCACCGCGAATGCGAGCCGGACCACCATGCCGCTCGAATACGTTTTGACCGGCTGATCCAGAAAGTGGCCGATATCTGCGAACGCAACGATATCGTCGAAGCGTGCTTCCACTTCCTGGTGACTGAGGCCCAACACTGCCGCGTTAAGGAACACGTTCTCGCGACCCGTGAAGTCGGGGTTGAAGCCGGAGCCCAGTTCGAGCAACGCAGCGATTCGGCCTTTCGTTTCGAGCGTCCCATGCGTGGGATTGAGGGTGCCGCAAATCATCTGCAGCAAGGTCGATTTGCCGCTTCCGTTACGCCCAATGATTCCGACGGTCTCGCCGCGCCGCACTTCGAACGATACGTCGCGAAGCGCCCAGAATTCATGAAAGTACTGCGCAGGCGCAGCGCCGATCATTCTCCGTACGCGGGGCAAAACGAATTGCTTGAGCCGATCTCTCGGCTGGTCGTAGATCTGATAGCGCTTGCTCAGGTTCTCGACCTTGATCGCGATTTCAGAGGACATCGGCAAATCCCGTGCGTGTCTTCTGGAACCAGGCGAAACCCAGCCAGGCGATGAATGCGCTGATCACCAAGTAGACTCCTAACATTTCGAAGCTCGGAACTTTGCCCCAGTACAGTACATCGCGCGCCGACTCGATTACGGGCGTCAATGGATTGAGATAGAGCAGCGGACGATATTTTTCAGGCAACGTTGTTGCAGGATAGAAGATCGGCGAAAGAAACATCAAGACAGTTGTCAGGATGCCGATGACCTGCGCAACGTCGCGCAAAAATACGCCGAGCGATGCCAGCGCCCAACTCAGTCCCATCGTGAAGAGAATGAAGGGGATCAGCACGAGCGGCAGCAAGACAACCGTTGCGTGCGGCGCTCCAAAAAAGATGCAATAGGCGATGAGCCAGACGAGCAAGCTGACGCCGCCGTGAAAAAGAGCCGACCCTAGGCTCACCCAAGGAAGTATTTCAAGCGGAAATACGACTTTCTTTACGTAATTGGGGTTACCGAGGATGAGACCGGGTGCCCGATTTATGCATTCCGCAAACAGATTAAATAGCATCAGACCCGCAAATAGCACGAGCGCGAATTCCGTCTTGGAATCGCTGGCTGCGTTCCACCGGGCCTTCATCAGGCCACTGAACACGAGCGTATAGACGGCCAGCATCAGCAGCGGATTGAAGAACGACCAAAAGATGCCGAGAAACGAACCCCGGTAGCGTCCGAGCACCTCGCGCCGAACAGACAATGCGATCAGCCTCCGGTTACGCCACAGACTGATCGCTAGCTCGCGCGGATGAACTGAAAACTTTTGCATTCGAAGAACGCCTTATGCTTTTTGAAAGAACTCTCACGACGGGTAATGGTCGCATGCTCACATGCGAACAACGAGCACGCATGCACCGGTCAGATGCGGTGATTTAACCAACGAAGTGTAGTTGGGCGGCGACAGGACAGGAAAGCGGCTTCTATAACCGCGAGATCGGCAGACACACTGGATCGCAAGATCCAACGCTGCAGACCGACCACGGCCTCGCCCGCGCGCCCCGCTGGGTTGGCTGGCTTCATGACCTTTGCCGAAGCGCAGCGATTTTGCGCCATCGCGAGTTGCGAGAACTCGCTTAGCGCGAGTGACAATAATAGCAGCAACAAAAAGGATTCGAGATCAATAGCAAGGATTTGAAGCCTTTTCCGCTTGTCGTGCAGCATGTTCTGCAATTGTCCTAGGACATGCTTGACGCAGTTCGCATTTATCGCCATTCAGCCCAGCGGGACGTTGGAAATTACCCGAGCAAGCGCTAGACTAAGGTTCAAATTTGCAAACTCCGACATATGACCGACATTGATCTTTTGGGTCTCGATGAAGAGAAGGTGTGGACGACGGAGCTCGCCTTCCAGCATCTGAGTACGCTGCTCGGCGCAGAAAGCAAGCGCACGACTGAACGGCGGCTGCATAGCCTCGAGATCCTTCCGCAAGAACTCAATGCCCAAACGCTCGTCGACGAGCTAGGGCGTCCCGCAATCGCGCTGGTGACGAACTGGGTCATCGAACGCGCACGAAGCAAGCGCCGGCTCTTGCTGTTCTCGCAGCTAGCTCCGCTGCCGGGCGGACGTCCCTGTCTCCATGCAAACGACGCAAGGGGCGGACGCTATTGGGTGCCGCTGCCAGGCGACGCGGACGCCCGCATGGTGCGCCACGCGCTCGCGCAATTGCAGCAGCATCTGGGCCGCGACCTGACCGTCCTCGCTTCCGGGCAACTGGTTGGACTGCTTAGAGATATGCCGTCGATCCCATCGATCGAATTCGTACCGCAGGCATACTCGCCGATTCTGATCGAGCCAGCCGACGACGGCGCAAGCCGTGGTCTTATTTCGCCGCACCTGAAGCGGCTCGAAAACGAGAGCATTCACATACTGCGCGAGGCCATTGCCGAGGCGCAGAATCCGGTCATGATGTATTCGGTCGGCAAAGACAGCGGCGTGATGCTGCATCTTGCCCGCAAGGCGTTCTATCCGAGCCAGCCGCCATTTCCGTTACTGCACATCGACACGCGCTGGAAGTTTCAGGAGATGTATCTGTTCCGGGACTACATGGCGCGCCGTTCGGGTATGCGTCTTATCACGCATATCAATCCGGAAGCCATCACGAAGAACATCAATCCGTTCGAACACGGTGCGGCCCGGCATACGGAAATCACGAAGACGGAAGGCCTGAAGCAGGCGTTGGATCACTACAAATTCGATGTAGTCATTGGGGGAGCCCGTCGCGATGAAGAGAAGTCGCGCGCAAAAGAGCGCGTGTTTTCATTCAGAACCGCCACACATGTCTGGGACCCGAAGAATCAGCGCCCGGAACTGTGGAATCTCTATAACGCGCGCAAGAACGCCGGAGAGAGCATTCGCGTGTTCCCGCTTTCCAACTGGACAGAACTCGATATCTGGCAATACATCCGCCAGGAAAACATTCCTGTCGTGCCTCTGTACTTTGCGCAGCCGAGGCCGGTTGTCGTTCGTCCCGACATGATCATGATGGTCAACGACGACCGATGCCAGATCATGCCCGACGAGCAAATAGAGATTCGCAAGATCCGCTTTCGCACGCTGGGCTGCTATCCGCTGACGGGTGCGATCGAATCGGAGGCGGAGACCATCGACGACATTCTGCTCGAACTGGTCAATGCAAATACATCGGAACGCCAGGGCCGCAAGATCGACACCGATAGCCCCGGCAGTATGGAAAAGAAGAAACAAGTGGGGTATTTCTGATGGCGCGAAATCCCAGGACTAATGGCTTGCCGCAGCGAACCGTCGAGCGGCCGGGCGATATCGACGCGTGGCTGGCCGAGCAATCGCAACTCGACCAGTTGCGCTTTATCACTTGTGGCAGTGTCGACGACGGCAAAAGTACGCTGATTGGCCGTCTATTGTGGGACTCGCGTCAATTGTTCGATGATCAGCTCGCCGAACTCGTAGCGGAGTCCAGAATGTATGGCACGCAACGCGATGCCATCGACTTCGCGTTGCTGGTGGACGGCTTGAGCGCCGAGCGTGAGCAAGGTATCACCATCGACGTCGCGTACCGTTTCTTCGCGACCCGCCGACGCAAGTTCATCGTGGCGGATACGCCCGGCCACGAGCAGTACACGCGCAATATGGCGACGGCGGCATCGACGGCCGCGGTCGCCATATTGCTGGTCGACGCACGGCGCGGCATCCAGACTCAGACTCGCCGGCATGCGTTCCTCGCGTCGCTCTTCGGCATTCGCCATGTCGTGCTGGCCGTCAACAAGATGGATCTCGTCGGCTTCGACCGCGCGACGTTCGACAAGATCGAGGAGGACTTCTCGCGCCTCGCCCGGCCGCTGCATTTCGATGAGATCGTCGCGATACCGGTCGCCGCGCTCCACGGCGACAACATCACGCAGAGGTCCGCGCGCACGGTCTGGTACACCGGTCCCACGTTGCTGGGTTATCTCGAGACGGTCAATGCGACCGCGCGGCCGCAAGCAGACTTTGCTCTGCCCGTGCAGTGGATCAATCGTTCGACCGCGGACTTTCGCGGCATCTGCGGTACGGTGGCCGCCGGTGCGGTACGCCGTGGAGACGAACTACGTGTGACCTCGTCGGGACAATGTGCGCGCGTCAGCGACATCGTGACATTCGACGGCAATCTCGACGAAGCTCAAGCCGGCGACGCCATTACAGTCGTTGTTGACCGTGAGATCGACGTTTCGCGCGGCGATGTGCTGACGCTGGCGTCGCAGCCGCTCGAGGTCACCGATCAGTTCAGGGCCACCGTCATCTGGATGCAGGATCAACGCGGCCTGACAGGCCGCAAATATGAACTGAAGCTGGCGAGCCAGTGGGTCGGCGCGTCGATCACCGCGATCAAGCACCGGATAAACGTTAACACGTTCGCGCTCGAATCTGCACGCGATGTCGGCATGAACGACATCGTGGTGTGCAATATCGCCACGAGCAAGCCTGTTGCTTTCATGCCTTACGAGAATTCGACGACGCTAGGCGGCTTTTTGCTCGTCGATAATTTCACGCGCAATACGGTGGCCGCCGGCATCATTCATCACAGCTTGCGCCGGTCGCAAAACGTGCACCGCCAACCATTGACCATCACGCGTGAAGATCGCGAACAGCAGAACGGACACCCGGGCAAGGTTATCTGGTTCACGGGTCTTTCGGGCGCGGGCAAATCGACGATTGCAAACGCACTCGAAGTGAGGCTTCACGCATTAGGCAAGCGCACGTATATCCTCGACGGTGACAACGTTCGTCAGGGCCTGAACAAGGACCTTGGCTTCGAAGAGGCGGACCGCGTCGAAAATATCCGGCGCGTGGCGGAAGTCGCGAAGCTGATGATGGACGCAGGGCTCATCGTGCTGACGGCATTCATTTCGCCGTTCCGGCAGGAGCGTGAAATGGCGCGTCAACTTATCGGCGCGGATCGATTCGTGGAGGTCTACGTGAATGCTTCGCTGACCGTCTGCGAAGAGCGCGATCCAAAGGGCCTGTATAGAAAAGCGCGAAATGGACTGCTGCCGAACATGACGGGCATCGACAGTCCCTATGAAGCACCCGAACATGCGGACGTGACGATCGACACGGGCAATACGTCGATAGAGGACTGCACCGACATGCTGGTGCAGTCGCTGGACTGCTGATGCGCAGCGACGCTAACGTTCAGCTCCGTCCGTACGTGTCGTCGAACCGCACAATATCGTCTTCGCCCAGATAACTGCCGGACTGCACTTCGATCATGGCCAACGGCACCTTGCCAGGATTCTCGAGCCGGTGTTTTTGCCCGAGCGGAATGTAGGTCGACTCGTTCTCCGACAACAGGAACGTTTCGTCGCCGCGCGTAACCAGCGCAGTGCCGCTCACGACGATCCAGTGCTCGGCGCGATGGTGATGCATCTGGAGCGAAAGGCGCGCGCCCGGATTGACCACGATCCGCTTGACCTGAAACCCGCGACCGCTGTCGATCGAGTCATAGTAGCCCCACGGTCGATAGACTTTGCGGTGATATCCCGCCTCGGTCCCTTTCTCCGCCTTGATACGCGCGACGATGTTCTTGACGCGCTGCACTTCCGAGGTCTTCGCGACGAGAATTGCATCGGGCGTCTCGACCACCACCAGGTTCTCCGTGCCCACACATGCAATCAGGCGCCCTTCGGAATGGGCGAAGGTGTTCACCGCTCCATCGAACATCGCCCTGCCCCGTGCAACGTTTCCTTCATTGTCTTTCGGCAACAGATCCCAGATCGCGTCCCAAGAGCCGACGTCCGACCAACCCGCGCGCAGCGGAATCACCACCGCTTCTGCCGGCGAATCCGCGTCGCCGAGATGCTCCATGACAGCGAAGTCGATGGACTCCGACGGACACGCCATAAACTCCGGCTTGCCGACGCGGAGGAAATCCTGGTCCGTCACAGAAGCAGCAAAAGCACGCTGCGACGCTTCGGCGATAAGCGGACGATAGTGCTCGACCAGCGTCAACCAGACCGACGCCCGAAGGACGAAAATGCCGCTGTTCCACCAGAACTCGCCGGACTGCATGTAGCTTTCCGCGAGGCTCAGGTCAGGTTTCTCGACGAAACGCTGAAGGCGATGCCCGCTTCCCTCGCCCACCGCTTCGCCCACCTTGATATAGCCGTACCCGGTTTCCGGCCGCGTAGGGACGATGCCCATCGTGACCACCTGCCCCGTCGCCGCATACTCGGCGGCTTTGGCCACAGCGTCGGCGAATGCTGCGACGTCGCCGATGACGTGATCGGCGGGCATGGCCACCATGATTGCGTCCTTGCCGCCTTCCGCCAGCGCGAGCGCTGCAAGGGTGAGCGCCGGCGCCGTATTGCGGCCCGCCGGCTCCAGAATGATGACGCCGCTTCGGCCAACGCGCCGGAGCTGCTCCGCCGTAGTGAAACGATGGTCTTCGCCGCACACGACGAGCACTTCTTCGGCAACCGGCCGCGTTGCGTGAACCGCATCGAGGCGGCGTGCCGTCGATTGAAGAAGCGACTCTTCGCTGAGAAGCCCGATCAACTGCTTCGGAAAGTGCTCCCGCGACAACGGCCACAAGCGCGTGCCCGAGCCTCCGGCCAGAATTACCGCCTGCAGCGGCAGCGAACCTTGCGTCGGCGACGCACTGTCCTGATGAGAAGATACCGTCGAATTCATAGTACTTTGGCGCCAGGTGATCAGCGAACAATGACCCTGTTGATGGGCCACTGCGCTCAGTTCATGACGGCTGCTCGGAAAGCCGCCGCGTTTCGGGCATCTCCCGCGTACTCGTAAAATGCAGCCCGAGTCGGAAACGTAGACAGGATTGTCTGGAAGAAACACAGCAGTTCAGTCAACTGCTTGTTTCGCAAGAAAGTCAGGAATGCAGCCAGATCCGGTTCGGCCAGCCCAGCCGAGAATAGTCGCGGACCCGAAGCGAATAACGCCTGTGCAATCACCGCAGCGATTTCGACCCGCACCTTGCTGAGGTCTTCCTTGATCGTGTTGCTTTCATGGACGCGATAAACGATATGCTCGTGCTCGCGATCAAGAAACACCGAACTCTGCGCATACGCAAACATCAGGAAATCCAGATCGTGGCAATAGCGAAGCGGCTGGAAGCCTCCCGCTGCATCCCATAGCGCACGCGAAAACACCATGTTCGACGTGGTCGCAACGAAGTTCTCGTTGAGCAACGCGAGCTGCGGCAGCCCTGTGTCTTCGAGAAAATTCGCGGCGCGGCCCAGCCAGTCGATCGCGACGCCTGCATTCTGCCGCACGCCGTTATCGTCCATGATGCCCGGTCTGCCCGCGATCAACCCGACGCCGGGACGGTCTTGCACGATGGCCCGCACTCGCTCCAGTTTGGTGGGCGCGAAGATGTCGTCCGAGTTCAGCACCGCAATGTATTCCGAGCGGCTGATCCCGATTGCACGATTGATCGTATTGTGCGCGCCAGCGTTTTCCTGCTTGTGCAAGGTCGCATGCGGCACTTTCGCCAGCATCTGCTGCGCAAGGACGAAACCATTGTCCTTCGAGCCATCGTCAATGAGGATGATCTCGTCGGCGGGCGAAGTCTGCGACAGCACGCTGTCGAGCGCGGCCTCGATATAGCGCGCGTGGTTGTACAGCGGCACGACGACCGAAATAGTCGGGGTCGTGCGCACTGGCGATGTCCGGCGTGGTTTGAAGATCGACATGATGGCGGCTGGCAAAAAAGTGACGGTGCCGACGGATAGCGCCGTCGGCTATTGAATATCGGTGTCGAAGAACGGGAAATAGCGTGACCTGTACCGCAAATCGCGCGAGCGTTCCTTGATGAAGCGGGCCGGATTGCCTGCAACGATCGTGTACGGCTCGACGTCGCGCGTCACGACCGAGCCCGCGCCGATCACCGCACCTTCGCCGATCCGCACACCCGGGCTGATGATAGCGCGCGCGCCGATCCACACATGGTCTTCGATCACCACCGGTTTGCACAAGCAGACAAAGTCGGGGTTTTGCGGATCATGCGTCAGCGTCTGAATCAGCGTGTAGTGCGACACATTGACGTTGTTGCCGATCGTAAGCGGCACGCGGCCGTCGAGATACGTGTAACGATTAATCACCGTATTGTCGCCAATCGCGATGTGATAACCGGTCACGAAACAGCCCATCGCAATACTCGAATCCCGGCCGATCCTGACCTGGCAAAACCGCCTCAGGAACCAATGCCGAATCCCGTACGGCATGTAGTTCATGAACAGATGGTTGCCCAGATAAAAACATACAGCGGGCTTGAAACGCCACCTGATGAAGCGATAAAACTCTTTTGCACGTCCCAGCATGTCGCCCTCTCGCCTTGCTAGTGGCTCTTTTGCCGAACCACGTTTTCGATGATCTCTTCATACCGTTTGACGATCTTCGAGAAGTCGAAACGCTCGTAAATCTTTTGACGGCCAGCCTCGGCTCGCGCTCGCCACTCGTCGCGATTGGACGCCATATCGTTCATCGCGCCCGCAAGCACGGGTGCGATTGCATAACTGCGCGGCGCGTAAGCCAACTCGTCCAGAAGCCTGGAGTTCAGATCCGGCGTATCGCCATACTCGTTCGGCACGAGAATGCCGATATCGTTGTTCTCGATCACTTCGGCGGACGCGCCCGTGTCGGTCAGGATCATCGGCTTGCGGTAAAACATTGCCTCGTTCATCGCAATGCTCCACCCTTCGATAAACGAGGGCAACAGGAAAGCGTCCGACACGCGATGCACGTCTTCGACATCGGGGAAATAGCCCGGCATCAGAATATGCTGGTCCAGACCATGCTCCTTGAGATACGCACGGAGCTCCTCGACATGCGGCGGATAAACGACGTTTCCAACGCAAAGTATCTTGACGTCGCGGCGCTGCGTGAGCAGATGACGCATGGCGTCCGCCATGACGTAGTGGCCCTTGTGCAAGTTGTACGACGCGATATTGGCAAACACATAATCGCTATCGGCAAGGCCCAGTTCTGCGCGCGTCAGCTTGACGGGCTTCTTTTCGCGCGCTTCGTGTTCGGAAATGATGAGGCCATTCGGGACGGTAACGATCTTGTCCGCATCCACGCCCAGGTTTCGCACCGCAAAACGTGTCGCGTTGTTCGACACTGAGACATAACAATCGACGTATCGGTCGTCGCGCGCGAACGCCTTGGCCTGCGCCGGCGAGAAAAAGGCATACACGTTGTGGATGAACGTGATGTTGGGAATCTTGTGCCGCGCAAAAAGCGGATACCCCGCATTCGAAAAATGCGACATGGCCACGTCGATTGGCAACTCGCTCAATAACCGGTCGTAGGCGCGCTGCGGGTCATCGGCCGGCAAGCCGATCACTCGCAGGCCCGCATCGCGCGCGACGGCACCCAGATGCCCAACCTTGCCGGGCGTCACGATGGTCACATCGAAGCGTTGACGGTCGAAAGCTATCGCCGAGTCGAGCACGACCTTTTCCAGACCGCCTTTGTCGAACGATGCGAGTTCGATCAGCACACCTAGCTTGCCGTCCGTGCGACGCGGCGGACGCTTCCTGAACAACGAAAAAATAGATTGCAACATAAAGTGCCCGGGGCAGTTCGTTCGATACGATCGGTTAGTGGATGTGGAACGCGCTAGGCTCGATAACGCGCGAGTTGTCGATCAGACCAACCGAGTCGAGCAACGCCGAGAACTTGTCAGCGACGCTCTCCACGGAATATTCCTCGGCGGCTACGAGAAAGCCTGCGTCGGCAATGCGCTGCCACAACTGCGCGTCTTCGTGTAACCGCACGATGGCCGCCGCAATCTCTTCGGCAGTCTCGCCCTCCAGGACGTGCTCGCCGTCGACGAGGCCCATGCCTTCGCTCGCCATCTTGCTCAGTACGCAAGGCAGGCCATGCAGCAGGCTCGACACAACCTTGCCCTTGATGCCCGCCCCGAAGCGCAAAGGAGCGACGGAGAGCCGGGCCGTGCTCATGACCTCGTCCAGGTCCTGAACGAAACCGACGATCTTGACACCGGCAGCAGGATTGTCGAGCGCACTGATTTCCGGCGTCACATTGCTGCCGACAACGCGCAGTTCGGCACTCGGCAAATTCCGGCGCACGATCGGCCAGATTTCGTTGACGAGGAACATGACCGCATCGATATTCGGCCGATGCGCGAAGCCCCCGACGAACACCACGCCCGAGCGATCGGCAAATGTACTGGCCGAGCGCACAGGCATCCGCGGAATCGGAATGCGGTGGACATTCACTTCCGGCAACGCGGCCTTGACGATGTCGTGTTCCAGCCGACTCACCACGATGGTCGCGTCGGACAAGGACATCGCACGGAGTTCCTCGCGGCGCAGCGTCAACGCATAGTCGAGCGCTTCGGGCGAGCGTTCATGAATGGCAATGCGCTCCTCGCGCAGATAATGCAGATCGACCGTGCCGAATACGATCTTGGCGCTCAGTTGCCGTTCGCGAAGCGCGCAGATCACGTGACGGGCCACGACGACGCGCTGCACCAGCACGACTTGCGCGTCTCGCGACTCTTCGAGTACCAGATGATTCAGATGATCGAGATCGGTCGCGTATTGAACCCGCACGCCCCAACGGCGCAGTGCGTCGGCGTAACTTTCGAGCGGTTGTTCTTCGAACGCTGCGATGAAGCTGACCTGATAGCCGAACGCATGAAAAATCCGCATGTACCAGAAAAGATCGGCGGACCCGGAGTCCTGGTCGGGCTTCGGCACAAACGCGTCGATCATCACGATCTTCGGCCTTGCTGCAAGCTTCAGCACGGTCCCATCGGCCCCGGCGGCAGCGAAAACTTTCTCGAATCGCTGACGAACCGACCACCGCTGGTGCGCGTCCTCCCATTTGCTGTTTGCGTCGCTGGAAGCCGCGCGGTCGACCTTCGAGACCGGCAGCCGGGTGAAGCGCGCAAAAGGCTGCAGGTACGTGTTCTTGCCGAGCGTGGACAACAACAAGCCGATGGAGACCAACCCTGCCTGAAACGGGTCGTCGTTGCCGAAGTGCCCGGCTATCGCGCGCCAGGCATCCGCGCGCATCGCTATCAAACCGGGCCCCGCGCACGTCACGCGCATGACGGCGTTGACCGCCGGGTCGTCCGGTGTCAGCCCCGCGCAGTTCGGTCGCAGCCGCGCATCGGCTTCAATGGCGGCGCCGGCCGTCTCCACGGTATCGGCATCCTTGAGAATCAGTGCGCCGAGCGCTGCCGCATCGGGGAAGCGCGCAAACGCTTCGTCGAGTGCGGCAAGCCAGCCGGGGTGAGCGACCAGCCGATCCGAAACCAGCACGACGAATTCGCCGCTCAGTTGGCCGATGCTGTCACGCAATGCCGCGAGCGACCGGGACGTGTTGCTGTCGCCCAGAAAGCCGACACCGTATTGCCCGGCGAGCTCCGTATTGGCTGTACCCACAACGGAGACTGCGTAAGGCACGTCAGAGGTATGGGCGCTTAGTGCGGCCAGACATTTCGCCAACGATCCGTCGTTGCCCGATTCAAGGACAAAGATGGTTGCGCGCGGTTGCGCCGCCTGGGTAAAGCGGGCCGGCGATTTGGGAATCGCGGGCAGCCGGCCAGCCGGCAACGCGACGCGCGAATTGCCTTCATGAGCAGGCAACGCGTTGCCACGGCCAAGCGCGCGGGCGAGTTTGCGCCTCGCGGGCCTCAAACGCGTGACGACGCCGCGCAGTGGCTCGGTAAGACGCCATGACGCGGAATGGACAAGCGCATCGATCTGCGCGCGCAATCTATCGTTTTCAAGCCTCAGCGCTTCGTCGGATGGGCCGCTCGGGATAGCCTGCTGGGTCTGCAGCGCCCGCAACGCCGCATTCGAGTTCTTGACCTGCCGCGTCAATTCGGCCAGTTGCTCATAGATCTGGGACGGCTCAACCTGCGGCACATTGGCAGCGGCATTGGCAGTCGCATTTGCGCTCGCCAACAACTGATTCAGGCGCTCGATTTCGTTGTTGCGGATAATGATTTCTTCGTTCAGCCGCACTGCTTCCTGCGTAAGACGGCCGATTTCGGCGTCTCGCGCGAGCACTGCCTCGGTCAGGCGTACGGTCTCGCCGGTCAAATGTCCGATCTCGTCGCCACGGGCAATCGTCTCGGTCGTCAGGCGTGCGATCTCGACCGCCTGATTGCCGATGTGCCCGTTGCGCGAGTGGTCATAGCGCGCGAACGAAAAGCTCCCTTCGAGAACGTCGTCATTCGGCTCGGGCAACGGACCATCGGAAGCGATCGCGACGAAATAAACCGGGTCGACCATGCTCTCCGTCGCCGTGTATTCGCCTATGTCCGTCTCGGACCAGTACGTGACTTCGCGCGCGCCTTTGCGCCCCTCGCGGAACAGCATTGAACCTGCCGTTGGCTTCTGTTCGTAAAGCACGAAGTTCTTGAAGCCGGTCTTGAGCCACTGAACGAACTCCTCGCGATCGAGCTCGCGCACATGATATTCATTCGGCGGTGCGCCAGGCGGCGAGTAAATCGGCCGATTGGGCGTCGATATGATCATCAGGCCGTTCGGGCGCAGAACACGCCGGGCTTCCTGCATGAACGCCTCGTGCTCATGGAAGTGCTCGAGTGTTTCGAACGAGTTCAGGATATCGACCGAAGCGTCGGGCAACGGAATAGCCGTTGCGCTGCCATGCTCGTAGCGCAGATTCGGTTGCTCGCCATAGCGCTTGCGGGCGTTTTCGACGGCCTGGGCGTCGATATCCACGCCCACTACGGATTTCGCCGACTGTGCCAGCACTGCAGAACCGTACCCTTCGCCGGACGCGATATCGAGCACTTCCTTGCCTTCGCACAACGGCGCGGAGAACAGATACCGATGGTAGTGTTCGTACTGAATAGGACCCGCCACGCCGGGAAGATAGCGTTCCCCGGTAAATTCATGGCCGCTCTCCGCGCCTTTGAACCGGAATGTTCTAACTCGTGTTGTCATATTTGAAATCCTGGGCTACTGGCTGACTTAGCCTGGTGAAACTGTCGGTTGTTTTTTTAAGGCCCGATCTTGCGAAGCGTGCGTGAAGCGCCGCTGCTGATACGGTCGCGGCGTCAGGGCACGGCGCTCACGTCGACATGAAGCATCGGGATGCCGAGAAGCGCGTGATGAACTCGTGAGGCGTGCGACTGGAGCGGCAATGCATCATGAACCCAGTGAAGCTGAACGTGGTTGTACTGAGTGCCTTCCGCCACTGCAACATTGATCGAAAAATGGCCCTTGGGCAGGACCGGCATGACGAACGAAAACTCCGCGCAAAGAACGGAGTTAGCCTCACAGTGCACAGGGCGGTCTGCGAAAGTACCGAACGTGTTTTCGCCGAACAGATCCTGGCCACGATCGTTCTTCAGAAAGAATCCAACGATCGGGGAAAAAAGCGATTCGCCCACATGAACCGATACCTGCAAGGTCACGGGTTCGCCGCCGACGACCCACTCGAGGCGGCGTTTCGCTTCGTCGACGAGCGCGACGTCGACGATATGCGCGCCGCCTGCTCCGAACGATTGCGACTGGCGATTGAAGGCCATGACCTGAATGTCGTTGCGCAACGAAGACGCGTTGATGAGCCCGCGCCGCTCGTCGCACGACGCGACGCTACGAGCTTTTACCGGAACCCGCCCGCTCGTGATCGAGGGCGCAGAACCGGTGTATCGGGCTTCGAGATACGCGGCGCACACTTCCTCGGGATCGCCCTGGGCCATCACATGGCCGCGGTCGATCCAGATAACCTTGGAACACAGCTTCTTGATTGTCGAAGTGTCGTGGCTCACGAAAAGGATCGTGCCGCGCTTCTTGAATTCGTCGAGAAAACGAAAACACTTCTGATTGAAGAAAGCGTCGCCGACAGCAAGCGCCTCGTCGATAACGAGAATGTCCGCGTCGACATGCGCAATGACCGCGAACGCAAGTCGCACGAACATGCCGCTCGAATAAGTTTTGACCGGCTGGTCGACGAACTCGCCAATGTCCGCAAAAGCGACGATATCGTCGTACCGTTCGTCGATTTGCTGGCGAGTCAGACCGTAAAGCTGCGCGTTCAGGTAGACGTTCTCGCGCCCCGTGTACTCCACGTCGAACCCCGAGCCGAGTTCGAGCAGCGCGGCGACTTTACCGCGCACAGCGATGTCGCCCGCCGTCGGCGCAAGCGTTCCGCAGACGATTTGCAGCAACGTACTTTTGCCTGAACCGTTGCGGCCGATGATCCCCACGGTTTCCCCGGCTGCGACCGAAAAGCTGACGTCGTGCAGCGCCCAGAACACACTGGATAGTGCGTCGACACGGCGCAATGCGGCGCGCTTTGCAAGCGCGCCCGGCGAGAACCGCGCCGCGACGCCTAACATGCTTTTCTTCAGCCGGTCGGCTGGGCGCTCGTAAGAAGCAAAGCCCTTACGAATGCCCGAAGCTTCGACTGCCAAGTTTCCCGACATATGGTTTGTTCCTTAACCGCTCTCGTATCGCTCTCCGGCGCGCGAACGCATCCTGGCCGCAGACGCGGACTTAACGGCCTGATCAGAGTGGTGCTGAGTAACCGACGATTTTACCGCGTTTCATTCATTTCACAATATGATAAAACCACAGTCGCCGATGATTCCGTGATCATGCGAACAGCCGGCCGCGCGCTTCTGCGGAGGGTCGCTGCCTGCGCGAGCGGGTTTGCGGCAATGCGCCGCCGATATTCATTTACAGCATTTACACTTCGAGACATGAGGGCCGGCTTCACGGGGTTTCGAGCGCAGCCGCTATGCGATAATGCGTACCCACCCATATACAGCTCATCTCCGGCAAGCCACTCGTTGCCGGTTGATCCGACCGCGTCGCCCGACAAGCCGGATGCCTCTCGTCAGCAGGCATCAACCGAGGGCGTGTGCCTGTCGGATGACGCCGTATCTCACTCCATCTTTGTAGAGCATCGACGACCGACTTATGCACAGTTTTAGCGTTTCGCCACGATACCTCGCTGCATCGCTGGTGAAGAATCGGCGCCTCATGTTGGACCTCGCACGCCGCGATGCAGTGGGGCGATACAAAGGTTCGTTACTCGGCATATTGTGGTCGCTGCTTACTCCGCTTCTGATGTTGACCATCTACACGTTCGTGTTCAGTACGGTCTTCAAATCGCGTTGGGGCGGCGGTGCCGCGGGCACCGAAACAGCGTCCAAAGGGGAGTTCGCCGTCGTCCTGTTCGCCGGGATGATCATGTTCAATCTGTTCTCCGAGTGCGTGAGCCGCGCGCCGACCCTCATCCTGTCGCATGCGAACTTCGTCAAGAAAATCGTCTTCCCGCTTGAGATTCTCCCTTGCGTGACGCTGCTTTCCGCCATGTTCCATCTTTGCGTCAGCGTGTTCATCCTGCTCGTGGCGGAATGGTTGATCGTCGGTTCAGTGCCGCCGACAGCGTTTCTGCTTCCAGTCGTGCTCGCGCCTTTGTGTGTGTTCATACTCGGCATCAGTTGGACGCTCGCGGCGACCGGTGTCTATCTGCGCGACATCGGACAAACGATAGGCATTCTGATCACGGCCCTCATGTTCCTGTCGCCCGTCTTTTTTCCGGTCTCGTCGCTGCCGGAACGCTTTCGCACGTTTGTCTATCTGAACCCGATGACGTATCCCATCGAGCAAAGCCGCGATGTGCTCGTGTGGGGCCACTCCATCGACTGGAGCCGCTGGGGCATCTATACCGCCATCGCCGTTCTCGTCGCGTGGCTCGGGTTCGGATGGTTCCAGAAAACGCGACGGGGATTTGCGGATGTCATCTGACATTGCCATCCGCGCCGCGTCGCTGACCAAAGGCTTCGAGTCGTACGAGCAGCCTTCGGACCGCCTCAAGCGCAGTGTCCTCGGCCTGCTCGGCACCCTGGCGCCGTTGCCGCCGCTACGGCGAGCGTTGTTCAAACGCGCCCAGGACTGCGTTCGCACCTTCTGGGCCCTGAAGGGCGTCGACTTCGAGATCGCCCGCGGAGAAACGGTCGGTATTATCGGCCGGAACGGCTCCGGCAAAAGCACCTTGCTGCAGATTGTCTGCGGAACACTGGCGCCCACCGGCGGCGAGGTGGAAACACGCGGCAGGATTGCGGCGTTGCTGGAGCTCGGCTCCGGCTTCGACGTCGAATACACCGGCCGCGAAAACATCTACATGAACGGCCAGTTGCACGGGCTGAGCCGCGACCAGATCGACGCGCGTCTCGAGCAGATCATCGAGTTCGCCGATATCGGCCACTTTATCGACCAGCCCGTAAAAACCTATTCCAGCGGCATGTTCGTGCGGCTTGCCTTCGCGGTGATCGCCCACGTCGACGCCGACATACTGGTGATCGACGAAGCGCTCGCCGTGGGCGATGCGTTCTTCACGCAAAAATGCATGCGGTTCCTGCGCCGGTTCCAGCAAACGGGCACGGTGCTGTTCGTGAGCCATGACTCGTCTGCGGTTCGCAGCCTGTGCTCGCGCGTGATCTGGCTCGACCGTGGCGTGATTCGCGAGACCGGGGAAGCCAGACACGTCTGCACCAGTTACTTCGAAGCTTTCTACCGCCAGCAGCAAGGCGAAGCCACGTCATGGGCAAGCGCCGAGGACCTTGGCGAAAGCGGGTCGGACATCAAGGCGCCGGCGGGGCTGACACGACAACCGGCGCAAGCGCAAACCGCGGATCAGCGGCAACGCTTCATTGAGAACGCGGCCGGGCCGGGCGTGACGCTCACCGCGCTCGATGTCGACCCACATAGCCTGCCCACGCAGAGAGATACGCCGCTCATCGAGTCGGTGGAACTGATCAGCGAACAGGGATCGCCGGTGAGCTGGGTGGTCGGTGGCGAGCGCGTGCTGCTGCGCATCCGTGGGAAGAGACCGGAGTCCGGCTCGTTGCCGGTGTTCGCCTTCTTCGTGAAAGACCGGCTGGGTCAGCCGCTGTTCGGTGACGACACCTCGCTCACGAGCACCGGCGACAACGCAGCGTTGCGCGAAGCGCCCGCGCTCGAGGCGGAGTTCGTGTTCGACATGCCGATTCTGCCGCCCGGCGATTACGCGTTTACAGCGCTGGTGCTTACCGAGGCTGCCCATGTTGCCGGCACAATCGCCGTACAAGATTGTGTGCACGACGCGCTGATCGTCAAATCGGAGTCAACGAGCGTGACGACCGGTCTGGTCGGCGCGCCGATGAGCAACATAGCGCTCTTCGTTCGAGATGAAGTAGAACAGGCGTGACATTCGCTTCGCGCCTGAATGACCTGAACCAATGGAATAACGCGATTCGTTCGCGCTTCAAAAAATGACGTCTGGCCACAATGTCGGCGACCCCAGGCCCGCTCCGCTTCCACGTAACGCGCCTGCTGCATCACACGAGTCGGAACTCGCCGCAGCAACCCAACGCGCCGAAGTGCTCGAGGAAAAACTGGCGTTCGCGCTCGAGAAGCTGACCCACTACGCGTCAGTAGAAAACGAGCGGGTACGACTCGAAGTCGAACTGCAACGCGTTCTTACCTCGCCGTCATGGCGTATCACCGCGCCGTTGCGTCGCGTGTCGGCGATGGCCCGTGCGCTCCGTCTTGTCTGGGGGACCATCGAGCGACAGGCCGAAGCGCAGGGCGGCTACGCTGGCGCGCTCGGCTACTACGCCAAAGCGCTGCGCCGCGGCGGCATAGCCGGCGCACGCGATCGCCTGCGCCGCTTGCAAAGTGGCGCGGGCTTCGCAGACAGACCGCCTTCGGAAGCCGTCTACAGCGCGTGGATCGATCGCTTCGACACGTTCGGCGAAGCGGAGCGTGACAAGGCGAACACGATCATGGCGACGTTCGCGCGTCAGCCGCTGATATCCGTCGTCGTGCCGACCTATAACAGCGACCCGGTGTTCCTCGAAGCCATGATCCAGTCGGTGCGGGATCAGGTCTATCAGAACTGGGAACTGTGCATCGCAGACGACGCCTCGACGAGGCCCGAGCCGGCGCAGATTCTGCGCCGATACGCGGCGCTCGATGAGCGGATCAAGGTTGTGTTCCGGGAGGTGAACGGTCATATCTCGGAGGCGAGCAATAGCGCGCTGTCGATTGCTACCGGCGAATACGTCGCGCTGCTCGATCACGACGATGTCCTGCCGGCTCACGCGTTGTTCTCGGTGGTGCGCTATATCAACAAGCACCCCGACGCTCGAATGTTCTACAGCGACGAGGACAAACTCACCGCTGACGGCAAGCGCGCGATGCCGTACTTCAAATGCGACTGGAACCCGGAACTGTTCCTGACGCAGAACATGTTCTCTCACCTGGGCGTATTCGAGACCGCATTGATTCGCGAAGCAGGCGGCTTTCGTAAAGGCTTCGAAGGAAGTCAGGACTACGACCTCACATTGCGCTGCGTGGAAATCGCAGGGCATGACAAAGTCGTCCACATTCCTCACGTGCTCTATCACTGGCGCATCGCGCCCGGCAGTACCGCCGGCAGCGGCAGCGAGAAGCCGTATGCGCTGCTGGCCGCCATTCGCGCGCTGCAGGAACACCTGAAACGCATCGGCGCGGAAGCGACCGTCGAACAGGTCTTCGACGAGCCGGCCATCCTGCACGTCCGCTATGCGGTGCCTCAGCCTGCACCCAAGGTGTCATTGATCATCCCGACACGCGACGGCGTTGACCTGCTCCGCCAGTGCATCGAAAGCGTTCTATTGCGAACCATTTACCCGAACTACGAAATCATCGTGGTGGACAATGGCAGCGTCAAAGAAGAAACGCTGAGCTACTTCGCGCAGATTTCGGAGAAGAGCAACGTTCGTGTTGTCCGCGACGATTCGCCGTTTAACTACTCAGCGCTTAACAATCGCGCGGTGGCTATGGCCACTGGCGACTATCTTTGTCTGCTGAACAACGACATTGAAGTGATTTCGCCTGACTGGCTCAACGAGATGGTCGGCGTTGCCTGTCAGCCCGGCCACGGCGCGGTCGGCGCGGCGCTCTGGTATCCGGACAACACGTTGCAGCACGGCGGCGTGATGATCGGCCTTGGCGGTGTCGCGGGCCATATTCATCACAAGATGAAACGCGGGCTGTTCGGTTATTTCGGTCGGGCGGTCGTGCGGCAGAACCTGTCCGCGGTCACGGCGGCCTGCCTCGTGATCCGCAAGTCGATCTACCACGAAGTGGGCGGTCTGAACGAAGAGCTGGCTGTCGCCTTCAACGACGTTGACTTCTGCTTACGCGTAGGCGAAGCGGGCTACCGGAATGTGTGGACACCGCACGCGGAGCTGTACCACCATGAATCGGCCACGCGCGGTTCGGATATGGACCCGGACAAGCGCGACAGGTTCGTCAGCGAGGTTCGATGGATGCAGAACCGTTGGGCGAGCAAGCTGGAATATGATCCGGCATACAACCCGAACCTGACGCTGAACCCGCAACTGCCGCTGTTCACGCTAGCCGACCCGCCGCGCACCCACATACTGGATTGACACCGGAAGGCGCGGCTCACACCAGCGGCCGTTGCCGGCCGTTGCGGCGTATTCACTGCCGACGGTACGCACCAAGCCGCCCGTGCCAACCGTCGCGAACCCCGCGCCACGCCATCGCAAGGTGATCTCTTCGCTGCTGCGGAAAGAAGCAGTAAATCAGCACGCGTATCGGGAGTTTGATGAGCTCAGTGCTTTTCCATGCCATCGGCATCGACGGGCGCTTGATCAACGCAACGACGTTGCGGAACTGGTAGTAGTGCCGCAACGGGCTGTGCATGGGATAGTTGCGCCCGAGCACGCGGACCGGCTCACCGCCGAGCTCGTGACTCATGCGCACCCAAGGGACACCGAGAACCTGGAAGCCTTTCCGCTTTGCGCGCACACACCATTCGAGATCGACGAAATCGATAAACAGCGCGTCGTCCATCGGACCAATGCTTGCCCACCAGCGCAGGTTGATACATGAGCCCGAGGTAATCAGAAAGTCGACATCGATCGGCTGATCGCCGGTGGGCGATACGCGTTCCAGCGCCCACCACTTGAAGCGAACGAACGATGCGACGCCGCGCAAGCGAGGGTCGTCGTAGGCGGGCCCGACCAGCGCAACGCGTTGTTGCGACGCGTTGGCGCGCGCGATGATCGCCGGCAACTCGACAAACAGCGATCCGGGCGGTTCGCTGTCCTGGTCGAAGAGGATCGCGACTTCGAAATCCTCACGAATGAGTATGTCGATACCCTGATTGATCGCGGTGGCAATGCCGAGATTCTCGCCGTTCGGCAAGTATTCGATCGAATCCGACAAGCCCAGGTCGCGGGCGGTAGAGACTGACGGCGTGTTGTCGATGACAACGCATCGCATGAAGGACGCGAGGCGGTTGGCGCGCTGCACGCAGGCCGCGTCGGGATGGTAGAAAACCACGACTGCGCCCGACCGCGGCTTCGGCGGCTCGCCATTCACTTCGTTGACATGCATAGGCGCAGAGCGTCCCGCCAGTCGGGCGCGCGTACGCCAAAGCTGGCAGCGAGCTTGTCGTTCGACATCCGTGAGTTGCTCGGGCGTGTGGCCGGCGTCGGATACGACGCAGCAGGTATGGGCTTCACCGTGGGCTTCCTCTCGAGTTGCGAATACTCGAAAATAGCTTCAGCGAAACCGTGCCACGACGTACTGCCCGAGGCGGTCAGGTGATAAACGCCTGAATGCTTTTCCCACCAGTCGGACTGATTCGGCGCAACGGCTTGCGCGAGTACGTTTGCGCTCAGGGCCGCAATCGTGTTGGACCACGTCGGCGCTCCATACTGGTCGGCAACCACGCTGAGCTCATCGCGCTCTGCGCCGAGACGCAGCATGGTGAGCAGGAAGTTTTTGCCCCGCGTCCCATATACCCAGCTCGTGCGGAAAATCAGATGCGCGCAGCCGGACTGCGCGATCGCCTGTTCGCCCGCGAGCTTACTCTTGCCGTACACGTTTTGTGGATTGACCGCGTCGGTCTCGACATACGCGCCGGCCTTGGTGCCGTCGAATACGTAGTCCGTCGAATAGTGAACGAGCGCCGCGCCGAGCCGCTTCGCTTCTTCCGCGAGCACGCCGGGCGCTTCCGCGTTCAGACGCATGACTGCGTCGATATCGGTTTCGGCTTTGTCGACCGCCGTGTGTGCAGCGGGATTTACGATGAGTCCCGGCTTCACTTCGCGCACGACGCGCCGCACCTGCTCCAGGTCGGCGAGATCTAGCGCGCTACGCTCTAGCGCGACGACCTTGCCCAAACCTTGTAGCGTGCGCGCCAGTTCAAAACCGACCTGGCCATTGACGCCGGTCAGAAGGATCGTTGGTTGATCACCCGCGCTCATACGACCTCAGGAGAAATGCTCAGCGTCGGCGAGGCGCTTGGCCGCCGCATCTTTCGCCGCGAGCAGCGGCTCGAAATCAACAGGCCATTCGATACCGATGGCGGGATCGTTCCAGAGAATGCTGCGCTCATGCTCGGGGAACCAGTAGTCGGTCGTCTTGTAGAGGAACTGCGCGGACTCCGACAGCACAAGGAAACCATGCGCGAAGCCAGGCGGCACCCACAGTTGCCGATGGTTCTCCATCGACAACGTCACGCCAACCCACTTGCCGAAGTTCGGCGAACTCTTGCGAATATCCACGGCGACGTCGAACACTTCGCCTTCCACGACACGCACGAGCTTGCCCTGCGCATGTTGAATCTGATAGTGCAAGCCGCGCAGCACGCCTTTCGCGGAACGCGAATGATTGTCCTGCACGAACGTCACGCCAGCCTCGACATGCTCCGCGAATTCCACGGCATTAAAGCTCTCGTAGAAATAGCCGCGCGCATCGCCGAACACCTTCGGCTCGATGATCTTGACTTCGGGCAGCGCCGTAGCGGTTACTTGGATGGCCATGCAACTTGGTCCGTAAGAATGTTTTGCAGATACTGCCCGTAGGCGTTCTTCGCGAGCGGCGCGGCGAGCGCGAGCAACTGCTCGGCGCCGATCCACTGCTGGCGATACGCGATTTCCTCGGGACATGCGACCACGAGGCCCTGGCGCTTCTGCAACGTCGCAATGAACGTGGCTGCTTCGATCAGCGAATCATGCGTGCCCGTGTCGAGCCACGCGTAGCCGCGGCCCATGATCTCGACATTGAGCGCGGCGTTGGCGAGGTAACGCGAGTTGACGTCGGTGATTTCAAGTTCGCCGCGCGGCGACGGCTTGATGTCCGCCGCGATGTCGCAGACCTGCTTGTCGTAGAAATACAGACCCGTGACCGCGTAATTCGAGCGCGGCTTCGCGGGCTTTTCCTCGATGGACAATGCGCGGAACTGCTTGTCGAACTCGACTACGCCATAGCGCTCCGGATCGTGCACGTGGTAGGCGAACACGGTCGCGCCGTCGACCTGATCGTTCGCACGCTCGAGCTGCTTCGCGAGATCATGACCGTAGAAAATGTTGTCGCCGAGAATCAGCGCCGACGGATCGTTGCCGACGAACTCGCGCCCGATGATGAACGCTTGCGCGAGGCCGTCCGGCGAAGGCTGAACCGCATACTGAATGTTCATGCCCCACTGGCTGCCGTCGCCGAGCATGGCTTCGAAGCGCGGCGTGTCCTGCGGCGTGGAGATGATCAGCACGTCGCGAATGCCCGCCACCATCAGCGTGGAGAGCGGGTAGTAGATCATCGGCTTGTCGTAGACCGGCAGCAGCTGCTTTGAAACGACATGGGTGATCGGATAGAGCCGGGTGCCGGATCCGCCCGCGAGAATAATGCCTTTGCGCGCCATGACCGTGCCTTTACGCGCGTTGCGCGTAGTTGGTCTCAACCCACTTGCGGTACTCGCCCGAAGCGACTTCGTCAGACCATGCCTGATTGTCGAGATACCACTGAACAGTTTTTGCCAGACCCGTTTCGAATGTCTCCGCGGGCTTCCAGCCGAGTTCGCGCTCGAGCTTGCGGGCGTCGATTGCGTAACGGCGATCGTGGCCCGGACGATCCTTCACGTAAGTGATCTGGTCGCGGTACGAACCGGCCGTTTTCGGACGAAGCGTGTCGAGCAGATCGCACAGCGTGTGCACGACCTCGAGGTTCTTCTTCTCGTTCCAGCCGCCGACGTTGTATGTTTCGCCCGGCACGCCGCGCGCGAGCACTTCGCGAATCGCGCTGCAATGGTCGCCGACATACAGCCAGTCGCGCACGTTCTGACCGTCGCCGTATACCGGCAGCGGCTTGCCGCCGAGCGCGTTGGCGATCATCAGCGGGATCAGCTTTTCGGGGAACTGGTACGGGCCGTAGTTGTTCGAGCAGTTCGTGGTCAGCACCGGCAGGCCGTACGTGTGATGGTACGCGCGCACCAGATGGTCCGAGCCCGCCTTGGTCGCCGAATACGGGCTATTGGGCGCGTACGGCGTGGTTTCGGAGAACTGCGGATCGGTCGCGGACAGCGAGCCGAAGACTTCGTCGGTCGAGACGTGCAGGAAGCGGAAGGCTGCCTTCGCGGCTTCGTTTAGCGTGTTCCAGTAGCTTCGCGCGGCTTCGAGCAGCGTGAACGTACCGACAACGTTGGTTTGCACGAAATCGGCCGGGCCGTGGATCGAGCGGTCAACATGGCTTTCCGCGGCAAAGTGCAGCACCGCGCGCGGCTTGTGTTCGGCGAAGAGCGCGTCCATGGCGGCGCGGTCGCAAATGTCCGCGCGCACGAAGACGTGCTTCGGATTGCCTTGTTGCGACTTGAGCGTGCCGAGATTGCCGGCATAGGTCAGCTTATCGACGTTCAGCACCGCTTCGTCCGACGTATTCAGCCAGTCGAGCACGAAATTGGCGCCGATAAAGCCGGCACCGCCCGTAACCAGGATCATGAAATTCCCTTCCAGATATCAGCGACGGCCCGGCATTGATGAGCCGGCCGCTCGCCACGCGTTGTGGTGTTCGATTATTGCGGCGCCCGCGGCCTTGCACGGCACGCAGGCGCTTGGACGCCAATCTTATGAAGCCCAGATTATAAAGCCGCGCGGAGCAAAAACTAGAACCCTAACAACTTGAAACAGCTTGACAAGTCTGGTTTCCGGTGCAGTTTGCGAAGTCGCATAGGGGCGTTGATGCTTGCCGGGTCGGCGGGGCGTATGCAAAAGATTAACGCGCGGTCAGATGCTCGGGCCGAAAGGCAAATCGCGGCGTTGCGAGAAAGGAATCGAAAAGCATCGAAGGGACATGCCGCGGACCGCGTCATTGCGCCGCCGGCGGCATTTGCAGGACGGGCGAGCGCCCGTCCATGAGCTGCAGGCGCTTCAGGCCGCGAGCATCCAGCGCAGCGTATCCATGAACGGAATGGCTTGCACCTCGGGAACCAGCGAGCGCAGTTTCGCGGGCGAACCGGCGAGGACCTTCACATCCGTTTGGCGGACGAACGCGGGATTGACATGCACTTGCAGCTTATGTCCGGTCATGTCGCTGGCCGCGGACAGAATCTCGCGCAGCGTATAAGGCGTGCCGGTGCAGACGTTCACCGTTTCGCCTGCCGCATCGGATGTCAGCAACGCTTCGTAAGCACGCGCCACATAGCGCACGTCGGAGAAATCGCGCGCGACGTCGAGATTGCCGAGTTCAATGGATGGCTCGCGCCGCGCGAAATGCTCGACGATCTTCGGCACGAGAAAGTTGGACGCCTGGCCGCGCCCGGTGTAGTTGAACGGCCGCGCGATCAGGATAGGCAGCCGCTCGAACCACGTATGCACCATCGTTTCCATCGCCGCCTTGCTCGCGGCGTAGTGGTTGACGGGCGTGAGCGGGAAGCTTTCGTCGATCGCATCGCTCGTCACGTTGCCATACACGTTCGCACTGCTCGCGATCAACACCTTGCGCGGCGTGTGGCCGGTCGCGGCGCACGCTTCCAGCAGGTTCAGCGTGCCGATCACGTTGACGCGGTAAAAATCGAGCGGATCGTCATGGCCGACGAAGCTGATCGCCGCAAGATGCACGATATAGTCCGGCCGCACGGTTTCCATCACATGCCGGCAGTTTTCCGGCGACGTGATGTCGAGCCGCAGGCGCGTCGCCGTTTCGGGCTCGTCATGCCCGGCAAAGGTTTCGATCACGGTATGGCCGCGACCGGCGAGATTCTCGACCAGATAGCGGCCAGTAAAGCCGCTCGCTCCAGTGACGAGCGTGCGGACGGGTTGCTTCGCATGGGAAGACGACATGCTTTCTCCGTTCACGAGGGTCATCCTGTTGTGATGCAATATTGCGCCGGTCGTTCACTGCGGCGGATGCGAACTGCGGCCAGGTTGCAGGCGTAGTGGTCGCGTACTGACCGCTTGTGGCCGCGCAGTGGCCCTTCGACCGCTCGGCACACACGTCATGGCCGCCGCACCGCGCGATGCCGGCGCTGCAAACGGGCTATTATGTCACGCTCTTTTGCTGCACCGCCCCAACGCGGCACGCCTCCTGCATCGCCGCGCGTATCGAACCGCCAACATTTCGTCGATGACACCGTCAACCGCGCCTTCACCCGCTTTGCCAATCTCGCAGCAGCAGCCCGTGCCTCTGGCTTTCGGCGATCTGCAAGGCTGCCGCACGCCGTTCCAGCGACTGCTCGCGAAGGCCGCGCCTCCCGCCGGCACGCCGCTGTGGTTCGCGGGCGACCTGATCAACCGCGGCGCCGAGTCGCTTGCGACGCTGCGCGACATCATCGCGCTCGGCGATCGCGCGGTGCCGGTGCTGGGCAATCACGATCTGCATTTGCTGTCGGTATCGGCGGGCATTCGCAAGTCGAAAAAAGGCGACACCATCGACGACATTCTCTCGGCGCCCGATGCCGCCGATCTGCTCGAATGGGTTCGTCATCGCCCGATCGCCCACTACGAGAACGGCATGCTGATGGTGCATGCGGGCGTCGTGCCGCAATGGGACGTGAACCTCACGCTCGAACTCGCCGACGAATTGCAGCGCGCGCTGCGCGCGCCGAACTGGAAGGAAACGCTCGCCGGTCTGTACGGCAACGAGCCGAGTTTATGGACGCCGCAATTGAAGGGCATCGAGCGGCTGCGCGTGACCTGCAGCGCGTTGACGCGGGTGCGCTTCTGCAACACCGAAGGCGCAATGGACTTCAGCAGCAGCGGTGGCCTGAACGCCGCGCCGCCTGGCTGCATGCCGTGGTTCGACGTGCCGTGGCGCAAGACCGCGGACGTCACCGTCGTATTCGGCCATTGGGCCGCGCTTGGTCTGACGTTGCGCGACAACCTGATCGGGCTCGATTCGGGCTGCGTGTGGGGCGAGAAACTGTCAGCAGTGCGGCTTGCGGCGAATCCCGCTGAGCGCACGCTCACTCAAGTGGAATGCGAGAACTGCCGCGCGCGCGGCGGCAACTAGACAGCGCTCGTCCGAAAAACGCTCAGACGCTCAGACGCTTGGCGAGCGGCCGGACTGATCGACCGGTTCGATCAGCGTCTCGTTGCTCGCTGACGACTCCACGCGCTCGACAACCAGTGCGCCGCTCGTTGCCGCACCGCCCTGCATTTCCCGCAGCGCGGCCGCAACGGCGCCCTGCGCTTGCGCCGCCAAAGCACGGCGGTCGGCGCCAGGTGGAAGCGGCTCACACACGTAGACATGCGCGGTCAACGGGCCGCCGCGCAGCAGCAGATTGAGCGAGTCGGCGAGCGAAAGATCGTCGATATAGGCAGGCGCCGTCGACTGCCGGCCATGCGCGTCTTCATACATGATGCACAGCGGCTGCACCGGCACGGACGCCGACACCGCCGCCTGAAACATGTTCGCGTGAAACGGCAGCAACTCGAGACCATTCGACGTCGTGCCCTCCGGAAACACGCACATCAGTTCGCCGGCGCTCAAGCGGTCGGACAACTCGTGCATGATCCGCTTCGCGTCGCTGCGTTTCTCGCGCTGGATGAACACCGTATCGAGTTGCTGCGCGAGCCAGCCGACCAGCGGCCAATGCCGGATTTCCGCTTTGGACACGAACGGCGTCGGCCGCCATGCGTTGATCACGTAGATGTCGATCCACGAAATGTGATTGGCGACCACCAGCGCGCCGCGATCGAGCCGCGCGCCATCGTTATGGACGACGAGGCGCATGCCGCACAGTCGCAGCATCTTCAGCGACCACGCGCGATTAAGCGCGTGACGCCGGTCGGCATCGGCTTTCGGAAAACGCGTGGCGACGATCCACATGCCGTGCAGCAGATGCACGATGAGACGGGCCTTGCGTAACGCGAGCTTCATGGTCGGAGCTTTTCCTGGCGGGTCGATGCGGTGGCTGCGGTCAATGCGAAGTCAGTACGTGTCGATGCCTGAGTCATGCCGCGAACATCAGCGCAAACATCAACGCAACATCAACGCTGTTCGAACGCGATGCGACCCGACACGATGGTCGCACGCACGCGCGCCGGCAGTTCGTAGCCGAGGAACGGCGTGTTATGCCCCTGGCTCTTCAGCGCGCGCGGCTCGACGCGCCAATGTGCGTGACGGTCGAACACGCACAGGTCCGCCACGCTGCCCACGGCGACGCGGCCAGCCGCGTCCAGATCGAGCACTTGAGCCGGCGCGGCCGTGATGCGGTTGAGCGCCTTCGCGAGCGGCACGCCGGCTTCGTCGGCCCATTTCACCGTCAGCGACAGGAACAGCTCGAGGCCCGTTGCGCCCGGTGTGGCTTCGCCGAACGGCAGCA
Organism: Paraburkholderia sp. RL17-368-BIF-A; assembly: GCF_046054045.1. Classification (NCBI taxonomy): domain Bacteria; kingdom Pseudomonadati; phylum Pseudomonadota; class Betaproteobacteria; order Burkholderiales; family Burkholderiaceae; genus Paraburkholderia; species Paraburkholderia sp. RL17-368-BIF-A. The sequence goes on along the minus strand of NZ_JARESN010000005.1, from coordinate 283,573 downwards.
GTTTTTCGTCGTCATCGACGGGCGTGTGGTCAGAGCAGATCGCGTCGATCGTACCGTCGACGAGACCCGCGCGAATCGCTTCGCGATCGCGCTGCTGACGCAGCGGCGGATCGAGGCGGAATTGCGCGTCGAAGTAACCGATGTCGAGATCGATCAGATGGACGTGATTCACCGTGACGTCGCACGAAACCGGCAAGCCCTCGGCCTTGGCCTCGCGCATCAGCGCAATGCCCGCCGCCGACGACACATGCGACAGATGCACCCGCGCGCCCGTCACGCGCACGAGTTCGAAGATCGTATGCAGCGCGATGGTTTCCGCCGCGACGGGCACACCCGAAAGGCCGAGCCGCGACGCCAGCGCGCCGCTCGCGGCCACGCCGCCCTTGCCGAGATACGCGTCCACAGGACGCAGCCACACGGTGAAGCCGTATGTCTTTGCGTATTGCAGCGCGCGCATCAGCACCTGCGTATCGACCACCGGCGCGTCGGCCTGCGAAAAGCCGATGCAACCCGCCTCGGTCAACTCCACCATTTCGGTGATGACCTGGCCTTTGAGGCCGACGGTCAACGCGCCGAGCGGATACACGTGCGCCTGATCGAGATTGCGCGCGCGGAACTTCAGCATTTCGACGAGGCCGGGTTCGTCGAGCGTGGGATCGGTGTCCGGCGGGCACACAAGGCTCGTCACGCCGCCCGCGAGCGCCGCGGCCATTTCCGATTCGAGCGTGGCCTTGTGCTCGAAGCCAGGCTCGCGTAGACGCGCCGACAAATCGACCAGACCGGGCGCGATGTGCAAGCCGCGGGCGTCGATGGTTTGCGTCGCCTCGAAATCGGCGGGCGCGTTGCCGAGCGCGACGATCTTGCCGTCCGCGATAAAAACGTCCTGCTGCTGTTCGGAGCCCGCTGCGGGGTCGATCAGCGTGCCGCCTTCAATGTGAATCTTCATGCGCTGCCTTAGTTGTTTCAGCCGGGTTCGGCGAAGGTTTTGCGTTCGTTTGCCGCGTTCGTTTGCCGCGTTCGTTTGCCGAGTGTTCGAGCCGCGAATCAGTCGTTATTGCCCGCGACAATCCCCATCACCGCCATGCGCACCGCGATGCCGAACGTCACCTGATTCAGGATCACCGATTGCGGACCGTCCGCGACCTGCGAGTCGATTTCGACGCCGCGGTTCATCGGGCCCGGGTGCATCACGATTGCATCCGGCTTAGCGAGCGCGAGCCGCTCGGGCGTCAAGCCCCAGCTCTTGAAGTACTCCTGCGCCGATGGCAACAGCGCGCCGCTCATCCGCTCGTTTTGCAGACGCAGCATGATGATCACGTCGACGTCCTTCAGCCCTTCGTCGAGGTTGTGGAACACGCGCACGCCCATCTGTTCGAGGCCGCCCGGCAGCAGCGTGCGCGGACCGATCGCGCGCACTTCCGGCACACCGAGCGTGGTCAGCGCATGAATGTCCGAGCGCGCGACCCGCGAATGCAGAATGTCGCCGACAATCGCCACACGCAGATTCGTGAAGTCCTTCTTGTAGTGGCGGATCGTGTACATGTCGAGCAGCCCCTGCGTGGGGTGCGCATGACGGCCGTCGCCGGCATTGATCACATGCACGTGCGGCGCGCAGTGCTGGGCGATCAGATACGGCGCGCCGCTCGAAGCGTGACGCACGACGAACATGTCGGCGTGCATCGCCGACAGATTGTTGATCGTATCGAGCAGCGATTCGCCCTTGCTCGTCGACGATGCATTGATGTTCAGATTCAGCACGTCCGCCGACAAACGCGTGGCCGCGATTTCGAACGTGGTGCGCGTGCGCGTGGAGTTCTCGAAGAACAGATTGAACACCGACTTGCCGCGCAACAGCGGCACCTTCTTCACCTCGCGATCCGTCACGCTGACGAACTGGCTCGCGGTGTCGAGAATGTGATTGACGATCGCCTTCGGCAAACCTTCGATCGACAACAGATGCTTGAGCTCGCCGTTTTTCGTGAGCTGCGGGTTGCCCTTCAGGAAGCCATAACGGAAGCGCTCGGTGGCGCTATCGGCGGAATCCTGCGGAGCCTGGGTGGCGGTGTTCATGATTTACCTGCTTGAAATACGGGCTTCAACGTGTTGGTGCGATGCGGCGTTGGAAGCGGCGCTGGCAGCCGCACTTGCAGCCGCGCTTGTTGCTGCACTTGTTGCTGCACTTGCAGCCGCACTTGCATCTGCACTCAATCGACGCGTGCTTCGGTATGAAACGTGAAACGCGGCTGACCGGCGCTGCTGCTTTCGTCGCGCGCGAGCACGAGCGTGGCGTCAGCGGGCACATCCACCACGCCGCCGACAAAGCGTGCCGCTACCGGCAACTCGCGCCCGCCGCGATCGGCGAGCACGGCCAGTTCGACCGCCGCCGGACGGCCGTAGTCGTACAGCTCATTGAGCGCCGCGCGAATCGTGCGGCCGGTGTACAGCACGTCGTCGACCAGAACGATGCGGCGGCCGTCGACGGAAAAAGGCAGCGATGTCGGGCTCGCCTGCGAGTGCAAACCCTTCTTCGCATAGTCGTCGCGATGCAGCGCGACATTGACGACGCCGAAGCTCGGCAGGTTCAGGTCGCGCGCGAGCCGTTCGGCGAGCCACGCGCCGCCGCTGTAAATGCCGGCCAGCACGGCGCCGTCGGCGCCGTCGTGCGCACCGAGCTTGTCGCCGTACGCGGCGCGAATCTGGTCGAGCAGCGCGCGGTATAGCGCTTCAGCGTCAATGGAACTCATGGGTGTCGGAAAGTCCGTCAAGATATTGCTGAAGGATGATGCTGGCGGCTTCGGCGTCGAGCATATCGGCGCGGCCCTTGTTGGCGCGCGTGGTCGCTTCCGCCTCGACCGACGAATAGCGCTCGTCGACCCACGTCACCGGCAAATTGAAGCGGCCGTTCAACTGATTGCCGAAGCGCTTTGCGAGCTGCGTCATTTCGTGCGGCGTGCCGTCCGGATGCATCGGCAAGCCGACCACGAGCGCGTCCGGCTTCCATTCGGCAATCAGCTTGCCGACTTCGGCAAAACGATATTCGCGGCTGCGATTCTGCACGATGACGAGCGGCCGCGCGCTTCGGGTAAGCGAATTGCCGACCGCGACGCCGATGCGCTTTTCACCGTAATCGAACGCGAGCAGCGTCGCCTCGCGTCCGCCCGGCAGGCTCATGCGGCGCCTCTCATGCGTGCCCGGCCTCGCCCGACAGCATGGACAGCGAGACGCCGAGCAGCGCGAGCGCGGCTTCGAAGCGCTCCTCGGCGGGCACGTCGAACACGATTTTCGGATCGGCCTCGACGGTGAGCCAGCCGTTCTTCGAAATCTCTTCTTCGAGTTGGCCCGCACCCCAGCCGGCGTGGCCGAGCGTGAGCAGAAAACGCTCGGGACCGGTGCCGCTTGCGACCGCCTCGAGCACATCTTTCGACGTGGTCATCTCGAGACCGCCCGGCACCGACATGGACGACGTGTAGGTATTGCCGTCTTTCGGATCGTGCAGCACGAAGCCGCGCTCGGTTTGCACCGGGCCGCCGAAATACACGGGCACGTGAAGAAGAGGCTCGATTTCGAGCTTGAGGTCGATGCGACTGAAGAGCGCTTCCAGGTCGATGTCGGTCGGCCGGTTGATCACGAGGCCGAGCGCGCCGCGCTCACTGTGATCGCAAAGGTAGACCACCGTTCCGGAAAACGTCGGATCGGCCATGTTGGGCATGGCGATCAGGAACTGGTTAGTCAGATTGATGCGATCGGTACTCTTGGACATAGTTCGGATTTTAGCAAAGACGGTGCAGGATGGCGGGCTTTGAGCAGCGTGGAGCGGCGGCCGGAGTGATGCGGCGTGCCGCGAGCCATCGACGGCGATTCATGTTGCACTCTATCACGCACGCGCGCGTTGCCACGGTGCCGATTCGCGGTGCGCGGCGGCTTGCGCGGCGCGGTGTTGGCGTGGCCTGGCCGCGTGGTTCTCATGCGGCCTGCGGGACGAGCGCGGCGCCTTGCTGAAGTTGCTTGCCGCTCGCGCCTGAATCACGCGCCGCCCTGTTCAGGTTACGTGCCGCTCGCCCGAACCGCACGCTGTCTTGCCCACTTGCGTGGCGCACACGCCTCGATCACGCGCCGCCCTGCTCGATCGCCCGCGTCAACGCAGCGAGCGCCGCGCCGCTGGCCGGCGGCGCCACGCCTGCGGCCACCTTGTGCAGCGTCGCGCGCAACGCCTCGGCGGCGTTTTCGAGCGCACTGGCCGCAGGCGCGTCGACGATCACATGCGCGCGCACTGCAGGCGTCGAAACCCCGGCGTGCGCGCGACGCCGCCATGCGAGCCCGAGTGCATCCGCGAGCAGCGCGACATGGCCAAGGCCCAATGCGCAAGCCGCGGACCCGAGCCGGTACGCGGCGTCGCCGGCTTGCAGTGCTTCGCTGGGATCGGCCTTTTCCGGCTGGTCCGCGGCGCGCGCGTGTTCGGCGAGCGCGGAGATGGCGGCGTCCGCCGTCTGCAGAAAGTCTTCGTAGGCATGGGCATTGACGCTCAGCACGCCGAGGTCGCGCGTCATCGACGTGTGCGCGCTGAACGATTGCGCCTCGACCGCGCCGGCTTCCCAAAGCATTTCCGATGCCTGGGTGCCCGCGACGTGCCAGTCGACCGTCAAGCCGTAATCGTGCAGCACCTCGACCTGGTCGGCGTCTTCGGCGGCGGCGCCGAACAGCGCGTAGTCGCGCCACAGCAGCGCGAGCGTGGCCCGCACGAGCGAGCGCTGCGCGCGTTCGATGCCGCGCGCGTGGTCGGCGAGCGCGAGGTTGCAGCGTGCGTAGAAGCGCCGCGCGTCGGGCTCGCCGGCCGCGCGCCCGCTGACGCGCAACGCGCGCGCGCAGGCCTTGGCGAGGCGCCAGAAATCGTACGGATCGGGACCGGCCAGCTCGGTGAATACGGCGTCGAGTTCGTCCAGTGCGGCTTGCGTCGCTGCGCGCGCCGCCGCGCTGCCCGTGTCCGGCTGCGAGCGCAGCACCGGCAGCAGCGCGCGCTCATAGCGCGCCCGCAGATGCGCCAACTGCTCGGCCGGCTGCGCGTGAAACGACACGGGCGGCACGGGGCGCGCGGTCAACGCGAGATCTTCGTACGCAACGGGCGACGCGGCGCTGTGCTCGCCGAGATGGGCGCACAGCGCGCGGTAGTGATCGAAGAGCGTGGGCGAACAGGCAAGTTCGCGCAGATTGTGACGCTCGAGCGCCGCCCGGAAATCGCGCAGCGCCGCGCCGAAGCCCGGCCGCACGCTCTCGGCCTCGGCCGGATCGCCGGCCGCGAGCGGCGAAAGGCGCACCAGCACATCGGCGAAACGCGTGGCGCTCAGCCAGCCGGCGCTGCGCAACGCGTGCGAGACGCGCACCAGGGCGGTCGTGCAACCAGTGTGCTGCTCGAACGCCAGCAGCGCTTCAGCGAGCGCCAGCTCCGCGGGGCGTACGGCGCCGCCGCGCGGGTTGGGCAATGCGTCGAAGGAAACGGGAGCTGCGGATCGAAGAGTCATGAGTTGGCGACGGAAAGTCGGCGGGCCGCCGCCTGGCGCTGCGCGCAGACCGAGCGCCTAACGCGGGAACCGGCGACTGAACAGTGACAAATGCGCAATGACAAACGCGCAACGACAATGCGCAACCACAATGCGCGGCGATGCGTGCCCAGTGACGAATGCTGAAGAGCCAATGCACCGTGCAATACCGGCGATATCAGCTTGTGATTGCGACACCGCCGGCACGGCGACGTTCCGGCGCGATGCCACACTCTGGCCGAGCGCCGCCGGCCGACTTCGATGTCAGATCTGGACCATCTCGAAGTCTTCCTTGCGCGCGCCGCATTCCGGGCACGTCCAGTTGATCGGGACGTCTTCCCAGCGCGTGCCCGGCGCAATGCCTTCGTCCGGCAAACCGGCTTCTTCGTCGTAAATCCAGCCGCAAATCAGGCACATCCAGCTTTGATATTCCATTCTTGTGTCGCGTCGTGAAGTCCGGGGAAACGGGAGCCATGATGGTACCGTGTTGCCGCCCCAATGCCTAGCAATGGCAAACGCCCAATGCAGGCGGCTCACGACGGCGGGCAGCGCTGGGCGGATCACGCGGCGCAACATGTGGCGCCGCGCCACACGGCGGGCGCGCGTTGCGGCAGGAAGCGGCAGGCGGGAAGCAACAGGGAGCGGCAGCAAGCGGCAGGGAACCGCCCTGTGCGAAAAAACGCCCCCGCGCCGGTTTAGGACGCATAATTGAGCCAATTGCGCACCTGATGCGCCGAAAATACTGCTCCTCGTAAATCTTCATGCCCAGCGACACGCCTCCGATCGTCCTCACCTTCGGTCTTTCCGATCCCACCGGCGGCTCAGGCCTGCAAGCCGACCTGATGACCCTTGCCAGCATGGGTTGTCATGGCGTCTCCGTGCTCACCGGCTACACCGTGCGCGATTCCGCGACCTGCGACGAGGTCAACGGACTCGATCCTGAAGTGGTCGCCACCCAGGCGCGCATGCTTCTCGAAGACATGCCGATTGCGGCGTTCAAGGTCGGCGCCTGCACGCGCGCCGAAGTCGTGAGCGCGATCGCCGAGGTTGTGGCGGATTACGACGACATTCCGCTGATTCTCGCCCCGGACTTCACGCTCGACGACGAACACGTGCTCGCCGCCGACGAACTTCGCGAAGCCATCGCCGACCTGCTCGCGCCGCAAACCACCTTGCTGGTCGCCGATTCCGCGACGCTGCTCGCCCTCGCCCAACCGGACGGCGACGCCGAAGCGCCGAGCCTCGACGCGGCGATCTCGCATCTGCTGTCGCATGGCTGCGAATACATTCTGTCGACGGAAACGGGCACGCACCGGCTCGTCAATACGCTTTTCAGCGAAGACGGCCAGTTGCGTCAGGACATGTGGGACCGCGGCAGCAACCGGATCATGGGCATCACCGACACGCTCGGCTCGGCGATCGCGGCGCTGCTCGCCAACGGTCAGGAGCCTGCGGAGGCGGTTCGCGAAGCGCAGGAATATCTGTATCAGGCGATACGCAGCGCATTCCGGCCAGGCATGGGCGCGTATATGCCGGACCGCTTCTTCTGGGCTCGCGGCAGCGATGACGAAACGCCGCCGGCCGCCGGCAAGGACGCGGCGCCAGGCGAAGCAAGACATTGACTGGCGCGCGAGTCCGTATCGCGTCTTGCGAACTGGGCACGCGGAGCATGTTGCTGACGCCGCCGCGCGTCAGCCAGCCGCTTGATGGGAGCGGCCGCCGTCGCGATCCAGGCTTTAGTTCAACCATGCAACTCCGCGCGCACAGGCGCCTTCGACGCTGCCGCGACCTTCCCTGCCGCGCTGCGAAAGCGCGAACCCAAAGCACGAAGCCAAAGAAAAACCCGCATTTCTGCGGGTTTTTCTTTGGCAAGGCGCACCTCGCGGTGCGCTTTCGCATGAGCTCCCGGTTGAGCCTGTAGACCAGGCCCAACCGGGGAGCGGACACGAAATTACATGTCCATGCCCATGCCGCCCATGCCGCCGGGCATGCCGCCAGGCATCGGTGCATCTTCCTTCGGCAGTTCGCAAACCGCTGCGTCGGTCGTCAGCAGGAGACCTGCCACCGATGCCGCGTTTTGCAGTGCCGTGCGCGTGACCTTCGTCGGGTCCACGACACCGGCGTCGACCAGGTCGACGTACTCGCCGGTCGCTGCGTTGTAGCCGTAGTTGCCCTGACCAGCAGCAACTGCCGCCACCACGACGCTGGCTTCTTCGCCGCCGTTCGTGACGATCTGGCGCAGCGGCTCTTCCATTGCGCGCAGAACGATCTTGATACCTGCGTCCTGATCGGCGTTAGCGCCCTTCAGGCCGGCGATCGCCGTACGTGCGCGGATCAGCGCAACGCCGCCGCCAGCAACGATGCCTTCTTCCACAGCTGCGCGCGTTGCGTGCAGTGCGTCTTCGACACGTGCCTTCTTTTCCTTCATTTCGACTTCGGTCGCAGCGCCGACCTTGATCACTGCAACGCCGCCTGCCAGCTTGGCAACGCGCTCTTGCAGCTTTTCACGGTCGTAGTCCGACGTTGCTTCTTCGATCTGCTTGCGCACTTGCTTGACGCGCGCTTCGATGTTCGCACCTTCGCCAGCGCCGTCGATGATCGTCGTGTTTTCCTTGCCCACTTCGATACGCTTCGCCTGGCCCAGTTCTGCCAGCGTTGCCTTTTCGAGCGTCAGGCCGGTTTCTTCAGCGATGACCTGGCCGCCGGTCAGGATCGCGATGTCTTCCAGCATGGCCTTACGGCGATCGCCGAAGCCCGGAGCCTTCACAGCAACCGTCTTCAGAATGCCGCGGATGTTGTTCACCACCAGCGTTGCCAGTGCTTCGCCTTCGACGTCTTCTGCGATGATCAGCAGCGGACGGCCAGCCTTGGCGACCTGTTCCAGAACCGGCAGCAGATCACGGATGTTCGAGACCTTCTTGTCGTGCAGCAGCACGAACGGGTTCTCGAGCACGGCAACTTGCTTGTCCGGGTTGTTGATGAAGTACGGCGACAGGTAGCCGCGGTCGAATTGCATACCTTCGACAACGTCCAGCTCGTCTTGCAGCGACTTGCCGTCTTCGACGGTAATCACACCTTCCTTGCCGACCTTGTCCATTGCTTCAGCAATGCGGTCGCCGATCGACGAGTCGCTGTTTGCCGAAATCGCGCCAACTTGTGCGATTTCCTTGTTGGTCGTGCACGGCTTGCTGATCTTGCGCAGTTCTTCGATTGCAGCCGTCACAGCCTTGTCGATACCGCGCTTCAGGTCCATCGGGTTCATGCCCGATGCAACGTACTTCATGCCTTCGCGGACGATCGACTGAGCCAGGACCGTTGCGGTCGTGGTGCCGTCACCTGCGTTGTCGCTGGTCTTGGAAGCCACTTCCTTGACCATTTGCGCGCCCATGTTCTGGAGCTTGTCTTTCAGTTCGATCTCTTTCGCGACCGACACACCGTCCTTGGTGACCGTCGGGCCGCCGAAGCTGCGTTCCAGGACAACGTTGCGGCCCTTCGGACCCAGCGTGACCTTCACAGCATTCGCGAGGATGTTCACGCCTTCGACCATCTTGGCACGGGCGGAATCACCGAATACGACGTCTTTAGCTGCCATCTTCTAACTCCTTGAATTCTCTGGATATAACCGTGTAAGTAGCGCTTTGCGCTTACTTGTTGACCACGGCCATGATGTCTTCTTCGCGCATGACCAGCAGTTCGTTGCCGTCGACCTTGACGGTCTGGCCTGCGTACTTGCCGAACAGAACGCGGTCGCCAACCTTCACGTCGAGGGCGATTTGTGCGCCCTTATCGTCACGCTTGCCCGGGCCGACGGCCAGGATTTCGCCCTGATCCGGCTTTTCTGCTGCGGCTTCGGGGATCACGATGCCCGACGCGGTCTTGGTTTCTTGATCCAGACGCTTGACGATCACGCGATCATGCAAAGGACGAAGGTTCATACATACTCCTCTCTTGATTGAGACTGAAGAACGCTTGGAAAACCCGGCTGGCCGAGCCAACCGGCGAAGTTGTTAGCACTCTCGTGCGACGAGTGCTAATTATATGGACAGGTGGTGACAAATTCAAGAAGGGAGGGATCGTTGGCGAGTTTCGTCCAACTTTGAAGCTGGTTTACTTCAGCTTGAGCCGCGAGCGTGCGCAGCAGGACAAATTACCCTTGTACATACAAGGGCTTACGGTCACGAATCGCCGTAATCCGACGCGGCAACCTTTACGTTTGGCCCGCCAGATTCGATGTGCGAGGCAACCCACGCAAGGTCGGTAAAAACCCTTACTACCCGGAGCTTCAAGCTACGCTGCTTGAAGCTCTTGAGGGCCGCATAAGGTTTAGGCGGCAACCACGGAACCCGCAGCGAGCCGCTTGCGCCAGGCAATCCAGCCGACAACAATCGATAGTATCGCCACGACAAGCGGCGCCACCCCATGTCCGTATTCGCCGTGCACTGTCACGGTTGCCAGCGCGGCCAACATCACGGTGCAGCCGAGCGCCGCGCCCCACAGCCGTGTCCGTGCTCGCGCCAGCAGAACGGCGGTCATGAGTTCCAGCGAACCGGTCACAAAATGGAACCAGTGCGGGTATCCCCACTTCAGGTATTCCTCGAAGATGGATCGCGGGGCGACGATGTTGCTGAGTGATCCCACGACGAAAAAAGCCGCGAGAACCAAAGGTAATATCTGGCGCCAGGAAAACTTGGACATTCGTTCTGCCTTCTCCAATGAAGGGCTGCCGAGCATCAGTGTGGCCGCCTGGTCGACGAGCCGACACGATCTACTCTGTTCATGCCGTGGTGGCCTTGTAGGCCGCCGCAAAGACATCGCGAGGCGATGTCGTGCCCGCGACGTGCTCGGTGCCCGCAACGCCGAGGTCCATCCAGCCCGCGTTGACGGCATCGAACATCGCTTCGGCGGGTCCGGTGTGGCCCTTCGGAATGCCGAACTGTTCGAATGCCGCCGCCCACCCGGCCCGCGGGATGGCAAAGGCCTTGACGTCGCGCTGCAAGACTTCGCCCAGTTGGGCGGCGACTTCGTCGGCGCTGACCATCGAGCCAAGCTCGACAACGCGATGCCCGGACCACGTCGGCCCGGTCAGCAGCGTCACCACCTGGGCGCCGATATCGTCGGTCGCGATCATGGTCGACTTCCGGCTCGTCGGGTTGTAGTAGACGGGTAGCGTGCCGTCCTGGGCAACGTGCAAGCCGTAAAGGAAGTTTTCGAAAAACCCGCCGGCTCGCACATAGGCGATCGGCAACGTCAGGTGGCGCAGCCCCTCCTCAAGAAGCGACAGGGCCGTGATCATTCCTAGCCCGCTGGTTCTGTTCGCACCCATCGACGACAGCACAACCACCCGCGGCGGCACTGCCCTGGCCAGCGCTTCGACATAGTTCGCGATCACGCTCTTTGCTTCCCTGAAATCCGGCGACGGGGCCCAGACCGCCGGCAGCATGACAAATGCACCGTCGACTCCTTCGAGCGCCCTCTCTACGGCGGCCGCATCATTCCAGTCGCCGTCGACCAGTTCCACACCCTGATCCGCCCAATTCGCCGCCTTCTCGCGATTGCGGACCAGCGCCCGGACTTTCCTCCCTTGCGCCAAAAGATGTTGCGCCGTTGCCCCGCCTACGCGTCCCGTGATTCCCATAACCAGAAACATGTACTTCTCCTGAAATTAGTATCCTGCGACTCCACCACACGCCCGGCCCAGAGGTCCGTAGGAGTGGTGAACGGTCTTTGTTTGAGGGCAGGTCTATCATAGAGACCTCTGCCTTCCATCGTAAGGAGGCAGTTTTTTGTTACCAGAAGAGTTAAAGGGAACCCGAATGAGCACGTCCCAGAATGCGATCGACAGATTCAGCCGATATCAGCGTCAATTGGCCGACGCCCAGCCGGCACACTGCGCGGTTCGCGACGTGCTGGACCGCATCGGCGACAAATGGAGCATGCTCATGGTCATGGAGCTCGCGACGCGATCGCAGCGCTTCAGTGAGCTTCACCGGGCCATCCCGGACATTTCCAAGCGCATGCTGACTCAGACACTGCGCGATCTCGAGCGCGACGGACTCGTCACTCGCCATGTTTTTTCAACGAGGCCGCCGACCGTCGAATATCGTTTGGCCGCACTAGGCCAATCCCTGTTGGAACCGATGGCGGCGCTCATCGATTGGGCCGATCGCCGTTATCCGGAGATCCATGCCGCGCGCATCCGCTTTGACGGCGCGCCCGGTGATGTCCCGCGCTAGATGCCTGGCCTGATGTGAGGATGATGGCGAAAGCCTGAAGCGGTCAGCTTATGTTGGGCTTCGCAGATGGCGCGGTAGGACGCATCACTCGTTTAGTACTCGACTTGGGACGCCGAGGCGAAAACCGCATGGAGAACGCGTAGCAGGCGCGCGCGAAGCACGTTGGCGCGACGCGGTCATACCGCAGAGACCATCACATTTTCTCTGACGGCGCGACCCATTGCGTCGCCTTGCCCGAATCCAGGGCTTCCACCAGCGCGGCGAGCGGCATTGGCTTGGCGATGTAATAACCTTGGGCTTGCCCCGCGCCGATTTCGCGCAACGCAGCGAGCGTCATCGCATCTTCGACACCTTCCGCCACTACACGCAGGTCAAGCGATTCCGCCATGCGCACGATCGCGCGAACAATAGCCCGCGTGCGCGGATTCGACGATAGGCCGAAGGTGAACGACTTGTCGACCTTGAGGCCGCTAAAGCGATACTCGTGGACATAGCTGAGTGACGAAAAACCGGTCCCGAAATCGTCCAGTACCACGGACACGCCGTTGTCGGCCAAGCGCTGCATCGTACGCCGTGCTATCTCTGGCTCCGCAATCAGCGCGCCCTCTGTTAATTCCAGACAGATGCGCGACGGCGCGACTCCGTGCTGCTGGAGGAGCGCGAAGACGTCGTCCGCAAAATCCTCGCGAGTCATGCTGTAACTCGAACAGTTCACATGTACGGGCGGCCAGCCGGCGAGCCCCGGCTGGGCGAGTATCACTGCGATACGATTGAGCATGTATAGATCGAGCCGACCCATGACCCGGAGTCCTTCCATCGCAGGCAGAAATTCTCCAGGGGTGAGCACGCGGCCGTCTGGCTGGCGCCAGCGAATCAGAGCTTCGAGCGCAGTCAGACGACCAGTGGCGGTACAGACGATCGGCTGAAAGAAAGGCACGAGTTCATCGTCTTTTTTTAGCGCAGCGCGCAAGCTGCCTTCCTGTTGCATCTGATCCGAAACCTGGCGTCGCAATTCCTGATTGAACACCACGTAACTGTCACGCCCGCCGTTTTTTGCCCGGTACATCGCCGTATCGGCATCGCGCAGCAGGTCCGCCGGTTCGCCGTGAAAGTCATCGTCAGCGGAGACAATGCCGATACTGCATGACGAGAAAACCACGTGATCGCCGATAGAAAACGGCACGTCGAATGCTGACAGTATCCGCTCGGCGAGCTCGATCGCGTCTTCGACGGAAGCCTCGGCGGAGAGGATCGCGAATTCATCTCCGCCGAGGCGCGCAAGCATGCATTTATCCGCGAGACAATCACGCAGCCGCGTGGCCGCCGACACCAGCAACTGGTCGCCGAAATGGTGACCCAGACTGTCGTTCACGACTTTGAAGCGATCCAGGTCGAGGAACATTACTACCAGTTGCTGCCCGGCGTCGCGGTGCCTCGTCCATTCCGCACCAAGCCGCTCGAGCAAATAACGGCGATTAGGCAGGCCGGTTAGTGCGTCGTGAAAGTTCTCGTGCCACAGTTGCGCGTTTGCCTCGTCGAGCTCCCGCGTGCGTTCCTGAACGCGCGCTTCCAGTTCGACGTTGGCAGCATGTAGTGCATCGGCGGCGCTGCGCCGTGATAACGCAGTGTCGATGTGACGTGAAACGAAGGTCAGCAGTTCCTGATCGCGCGGCGTGTAGTGGACGTCCGGGGAATAGCTTTGCACTGCAAGCATGCCCCGCACGTTTCCGCCTTCGAAAAGCGGGATGCCGAGCCAGGAACGCAGCTTGAGCTGATCGTGCTCAAGTTCCACCTTTCCTTCGCGAATCAGGCATTCTGCATCGGCGCGATTCAGTAGACACGGCCGACGCAGCGAGATCACGTATTCCGTGAAACCTCGTTTGCGACGTCGCGAAGCCGGCTGATGGTGAACGAGTTCATCGGCGTAGTAAGGAAACGAAACCGTTTCGGTATTCTCATCGTAAAGCGCGATGTAGAAGTTATGCGCGTCGAGCAGTTCTCCGAGGATGCCATGCAGATTGCGGAAGAACCCGACCATATCTCCCGGCGCGCTAGACAGCTCGGCGATTTTGAAAAGCGCACCTTGCAAATGTTCCGCGCGTTTGCGCTCCACCACCTCCTGACGCAACGCAGTGTTGAGTTCTGACAGTTCGGATGTTCGCCGGGTGACGGTTTCTTCCAGATTGGCGCGATGAAGAATTCGGTCCAAGGCCATTGCAACGTGACCCGCGACTACCAGGAACAACGCGCGGTCTTCGGCGCTATAACTGCGCGACACGTCGTACACCTGCATGGCAAGCATCCCGAATACTTCATCCGATGCATTTTTTAGCGGGGCGCCCATCCAGAACTCCGGGCGGTCGCCAACGCAATAGAAACGCCCCTGCTTTTCAGCCTCGATAATCCCCGCAGCGTCGATCAGCAACGGCTGTCCACTGGTCAGCACGTGGCCCGTCAATGACAGGCGGTCTGGGTCGACGACGTCGTAGCTTTCCGGCTCGAGCGCCTCAACGTCGATAACATCGACGTAATACGGATAGGTGATGCGTCCGCTTGCCTGTTCATACAGCGCGAGATAGAAGTTTTCCGCGTCGATTATCGTCGCGAGCTGTCGGTGCACGGCGAGCAGGAAAGCGGAGCGCTCGCGGACAGTGCTGGCTATGTAGGCGATCTCGTACAGTACCTGCTGCGTCTTCTGCGCGCGCGCGAGCGCGTCGGCAAGCAGTTGCACTCCCAGCGCATTCGCGAATGCGGCAAGGGCCGCCTCATGCGGCTGGGCAGGCGGTGCAAGGAGCCATCCGAAAGCGCGGTCGCTGGGTCCCGTCGGCCAGCAATGCAGAGCTTCCGCCTCGCAAAACTCGCTGAGCTTATTGTTGGCCAGAACTTCCGGCCATACCCGGTGTGTGCGGGCATGCGCCGCCAGATGGAGTTTTTGTCCCGCGCGATACCATGCCCATTCTCTCCCGCGCAGAAGGTCGCCCGACGCTCGAAGGAGGTTATCGATCGATGCTGTCGCCTCTGTTGACGCAGACAGGTGCATCGCTGGACTTCCGGCAACTGTCGTCGGATTGTCGTCCTTCACTCCTGTCAAGCCGCGATGGTCCCCGGAAACGATATTCATCGACGCTCCATGCAATATTGGTCTTGCATGCCTCCACATCCAGTAACGATCTCTATGGCGTCGGAGCTTTTTTAGAATTTGGCTGCCGACACTCGCTTAACGGCAACTGGGGGGTTTTCCTTTATGGCGACATCATTTCCATGTGGGCAGCGGTTTTAAGGACATCGCGGTACAAGTGCCGCTCCAGGCAACGCCTCACCGTAAAACCTCGGCCACTTCGGCCGTTCGCGACGACCGGGCACTTGAGCGCGTCCGATAATTAATTGAGTGGAAAAAGGTTCGGGGCAATAACCCCGTCCATTCTGGATATCGTTTCCTTTTCAACGCCCCGGGCAGTCCAGTGCCAGGACTATCCGTGCTCCCGATGTCCCGTCCAAGGGAAATCCCTGCCCTTTTATTCCCATTGAGCGGGAATATCATTTTTGAAATTCGAGAATGGTCTGGCATTCTGCGCTCTTGATGGATCGTGGATAGCGTGATCGTGAATGTGGAACAGGGTGTGACAGGGGCCGAACGGGTGTTGCTGGTGCTGGCCGCGCTCGCCAGTCATGGCAAGGCGATGTCGGTCAAAGATCTGCTAGCCGTGACCGGGCTTGCGCAAAGCACACTGTACCGTCAGATCGCGCTGCTCAAGCGCTGGGGTTTCGTCGCCGAAAACGCCGGTTACTACGCGCCCGGTCCGATCAGCTTGCAACTCGCGCTTGGCTTCGATGTGAATTCCCTGCTCGTCGAAGCGAGCCGCACTGAGATGCAGCAGCTCGCGCGCGCGTCGCAGGAAAGCATTGGGCTGGTGGTCGCGGTCAGGCATCAGGTGATGTGCCTTGAGATGGTCGACAGCCAGCATTCGTTGCGCTGCTCGTTCGAGAAAGGCCGCGCCGTGCCGCTCAAGGCGGGCGCGTCGGCGAAATCCCTATTGGCATTCATGGCCGACAGGGCGCGCGCCGAAGTGCTCGACAGCGTGTTTGGCAACGACCCCGTCGGCCGTGCCGCGATCGAAGCAGAACTTCAACAGATTCGAGCCCAGGGCTACGCCGTTAGCGACAGCGAAGTCGACCCGGGCGTGTGGGGAGTCAGCGCTCCGATCTTTCATCACAGTGGACGCAGCGCCGGCAGCAGCGCGTCGATCACGTTGATGGCGCCATCAACGCGCGCCATCGGACGAGAAAGCCAATTAATCGACGGGACGCTACGTACGGCCCGCGCCATTTCCGAGCATATGCAAACCGATTAGCGGGACGAAGCTTTTTCAATTTCATCCGTAAATTGGGCGCTCGAATTAACCGCATCACTTGATAGAACCACAAGGAGCCTACCCCATGAAGCTGCAACGACTGTTGTCCCTCGCATGCGTGACGTTCGCCGTGACGTTTGGCGGATTTTCCGGCGCGGCGTCAGCACAAACGCCGGAAGTGCTGAACGTCGCCACCGACGCCACTTTCCCGCCGATGGAGTACACCGAGAACGGCGCGCGCACCGGCTTCGACGTCGATCTCATGAATGCGCTCGCGAAAGTGATGGGCAAACGCGTGCAATGGACCGACATTGACTTTAAAGGGCTGATTCCAGGTCTGATCGCGCATCGTTTCGACGCTGCGATCTCCGGCATCTACATCACTGACGAGCGCGCGAAAGTGATCGACTTCACCGATTCCTACTACGCGGGTGGGCTGGCCGTGCTGGTCAAAAGCGATTCACCGATCAAGACGGTGACCGATCTGAACGGCAAAAAAGTCTCAGTCCAGGTGGGCACGAAGTCCGTGAACTTCCTACGCGATAACTTCCCGCAGATCAATCGCGTCGAGGTCGAGAAGAACCAGGAAATGTTCGACCTGGTTGGCATCGGCCGTGCAGACGCTGCTGTGACGGGTAAGCCGGCCGCCTATCAAGTTGCGAAAACGCGCACCGGCTTCCGGGTACTCGACAAAACGCTGACGACCGAAGCGTACGGCATCGCCGTGCGCAAAGACGAGCCGCAGCTGAAGGCAGCCTTCAACACCGCGCTCGCCAGGATCAAAGCTGACGGCACGTATGCGGCGATCGTCAAGAAGTGGTTCGGCGCGAGTGCGCAATAAACGGCTGGACACGAAATGGAACTTGATTTCTCGCCGGTGATTGCCGGTTGGCCAGACATCATGCAAGGCGCGTTAGTGACGGTCGAAGTGACCGCCGCGTCACTCGCGCTCAGTTGCGCGCTTGGCCTGTTGATCGGCATCGGCCGGCTGACGCCGCAGCGGCGCATCGTGTACGGCTTCTGCACCGCTTACCTGACGTTCTTCCGCGGCACGCCGTTGCTTGTGCAACTCTTCCTGCTGTTTTTCGGCCTGCCGCAATTCGGCATTCTGCTGCCGGCGTTCTTGTGCGGCATGCTGGGGCTCGGTCTGTATTCGGCGGCTTACGTATCGGAGATCGTCCGCGGCGCGATTCAGTCGGTCGATCGCGGGCAGATGGAAGCGGCGCGTTCGATCGGCATGTCGTCAGGGCAGGCGATGCGCGCAATCATTCTGCCGCAGGCCATCGTGCGGATGATCCCCCCGCTCGGCAACGAATTCATCGCGTTGATCAAGAACTCGGCGCTGGTGTCGCTGCTCACGATCGACGATCTGATGCATGAAGGCCAGAAGATCATCAGCGTGTCCTATCGTTCGCTTGAAGTGTATCTCGCTATCGCGCTGGTGTATCTGGTATTGACGCAGGTGACCAATTTCGCGCTGCATCGCGTTGAACGTCGTTTGCGTGTGGGAGGAATGGTGCAATGAATACCGTGGCCAAAGTCAACGAGCCTATCGTTAGCATTCGCGGTCTGACGAAATCGTTCGGCTCGCATACCGTGCTCAACGGCATCGATTTGGACATTCAACCGCAGCAGGTCGTGGTGGTGATCGGGCCGAGCGGGTCGGGCAAGAGTACCTTTCTCCGCTGCTGTAATGGACTCGAACAGGCAGAAGGCGGCACGATCGACATTTGCGGGCATCGGTTAGTCGACCACGGCGAGATGCTCAAAGAGCGTTCGCTGAATGCTCTGCGCACCGAAGTCGGCATGGTGTTTCAGTCGTTCAATCTGTTTCCGCACCTGTCGGTGCTGCATAACATCACCGTGGGACCGCGCATGTTGCGTGGCGCCAGCAAGGCGCAGGCCGAAGCGGCTGCGATGGCGTTGCTGGAGAAGGTCGGGCTCGCGCACAAGGCGCATGTGATGCCGGCGAGTCTCTCGGGTGGTCAGAAGCAACGGGTTGCGATTGCTCGCGCGCTAGCGATGCAGCCACGGGTGATGCTGTTCGACGAGCCGACGTCCGCTCTCGATCCCGAACTGGTAGGCGAAGTGCTGCAAGTAATGAAGCTGCTCGCGAGCGAAGGCATGACGATGGTGGTCGTCACACACGAAATGGGCTTCGCGAAGGAAGTGGCCAATGTGGTGGTAGTCATGGACGGCGGTATGATCGTCGAAGCGGGGCCGCCCGCGGAGATTTTCTCTGCGCCATCACAGCCGCGCACACGCGCATTCCTGCAGGCGGTGTTGTCGCGCGCATGAGAGTCCCATTCGATGACAAGGTATGGGCGGGCCGTTCCGACGACGGCGAACCCGGCGACACGCGACGCGTTTTCAATCAGGTGATGCGATTCGGTAACGCTGTGGACGTGCAGCGCGATGCGCCCGTGATCGTCGGCTTCGGCTCCGATGAAGGCGTGCGCCGCAATCAAGGTCGGATTGGCGCAGCGCATGCTCCGAAGGAATTGCGCCGTGCGCTCGCGGGTTTGCCGGCCAAATCGGCGATGGCGGCACTTGCCGACGCAGGCGACGTGGTGTGCGACGACGGCGACCTCGAAGCCGCGCAAGTGGAACTGGCCCAAGTGGTTAGCGAAGTACTGGCGAGCGGTGGGCGGCCGTTGGTGTTCGGCGGCGGTCATGAGGTCGCGTGGGGTACGTATAGCGGTTTGCGGCTGCATCAGCAGCGTGAAACCGACAATGCAGCAACGCCATTGGCATTGCGCAGTTTGCTGATCATTAACTTCGACGCTCATTTCGATCTGCGCCAGAAGCGTCCCGCGAATTCCGGCACGCCGTTCGATCAGATCGCGCTTGACTGTGCGGAACGAGGGGTGCCATTCAACTATGCGTGCTTCGGTATCAGCGATCTCGGCAATACCGCTTCGCTTTTCGCGCATGCGGAGCGACTCGGCGTGCGCTACGTGTTGGACGTCGATATGCAGGAAACGCAATTGCCGCAGCGCCTGAATGAGCTTCAGAAATTGCTGGACGCGGCGGACGACGTCTATCTGACGATCGATCTCGACGTGTTGCCGGCCGCCACGGCGCCGGGTGTGTCGGCGCCCGCTGCGCTAGGCGTACCGCTATCGGTGGTCGAAGCGATGGTGCTGCGCGTGCGGGCTTCGGGCAAGCTGCGCGCGGCGGATATCGCGGAGTACAACCCGGCGCTCGATCAGGACAGGCGCACCGCGAGAGCGGCCGCCCGACTAGCGTACCGGTTGCTTTAAATCACGTCATCGCGCTCACCGTATAGCGTGAGCAGAAAAAACGGCTCGCCGGATTCCCGAACTGGACCCACCGAGTTCAACAGTTCCCGAGTGGGCCCGATGGGGCTGAGTTCCGTATCGCACGGGACTCCGGCGTTTCAGTTTGAGCTCGATGCGCTTGCCGACGCATGCAAGCCAATGCGCGAACGTCTGCTGCAGGCCGATAACTATTTAGCCCCCATCCCAGTACGAACGTCCGTTGTTTGGTGCGCATCTGCCGTTTGAATGGCCCGCTGAACACGAAGGCGAACGGCTGCAACTGGCCGGAAATTGTCCACGATCCAGGCGTTGGCGTCGAACGTCCAGTTCTGGCCGGCTAGTGCCCAACGACCAATGGCGGCTCGTGGCCGCACTGCGTCCCAGGTCCGAGAGGGCCGCGTCTGCGAGGCCCGCGTTTCGTGCGCCGGCATGAACAAGCCGGAACGGACTGATGACGTCACCGCAAGCGGTGGCCATTGATACTCACGGTCTCTGAATATGCTAGTGACAAATGTCGAAGGAGGTATCAGACATACCAGTAGGATGTGTTGCCTTGTTGGTTGGCCGTGACGTTGAAACAATGCTTGTGAGTCAACGGGCTCGATCCCGGTCAGGGAAGCGACGAAACAGACGCGTTCAATTCAACGAGGGAACTGGCGATGCGCATCTCGTTTTTGCATACGATCAATGACAACCAACGCATATTCGAGGACGCGGCAATAAATCTTGGTTTGCGGACCGATAACCTCCGCCATGAAGTCCGGTCGGATCTTCGTGAGGCTGTTCAACAAGCGGGTGCATTCCCAGCCAGCGTGAAGGAGGAGACGAAACGTTGTCTTCTGGCTCTTGCGGCGGACGCAGATGCCGTCATCCTGACTTGCGCGACGCTTGGACCGGCTGTGGAAGGAATTGAAAGCACGTCGGTTCCGATTGTGAGAGCAGATGTCGCGTTAGCCGCGGCGGCAGGCAAGATTGGTGGAAAGACCGCCGTGCTGTGTGCGGTTGAGGCTTCCGTCGAGCCTACGAGACGCCTTTTCGCGCGGTATGCGAGCCACTCTGTTACGTCATTGGACGTCATCCACGTTGAACTTGTGTGGGTGCTGTTCAAGAATGGCGACGTCGACGAATGCTTCGCTGCTATCGCGGCATCAGCGGATCAAGCATATGAAGAAGGCGCAACTCTTGTTGCATACGCTCATCCCTGGATGGCCCCGGCGGTGAAGCTCGCGCGCAGAGGAAGGCAGCCGCTTGATAGCCCCCAGGCTGCGTTGCGCGCCGTGATGCAGCGAGGCGGTGACCCTTCGCTCGGCTTCTGACATCCAACGGTGGTGCCGATTGTTGGATTGTTGACGATCTTCGCCGCACCTTTGAATGTCTCAAGTGGCCGACTGCACGCGTTCGTCGCCTGCACCAGATTCGCGTCAACGGCGGACGAACCAAACCGCCCCACAAGCGCCGCTGGTATTTTTTTCGGAGCGGACGTTCGACACGGCGAGTCAGCCGTTTAGCTCATGGTGCCAGTAGTGATTTCGACCAATGAAGTGAAATGCTTCTGGCCACGCCCGCCTGTCCCTGATGGGCTGGTGCCTGGGAACGCTGGAGGAAACCGTTCGCTTCCAGGCCAGAGGGCGCCCGGAGGGTGGCGCGAAGAAGCGTCTTTCCTGGCGCATTGCCGCAGTCAGCGACTGAGTAGTGCTGAACCTGAAGTTGTCCTGCATGGCAACCGTGTTAGGTCGCACAACCGGGTGCTGAGCGGCGGGGCAACAAATTGCTCTTGGCATTTCTCGAGCAGCTACAGTAGCCGAAGCGCTCTATCGGCAGCGGGAGCTTTTCACCAATCGGACCATGGTCCTATTGCGCCTAGGTAAAACTGGAACAGATTATATTGGGATGGGGCGCATTCAACTCGGTGCATGTCCATTCATCTGTGAGCAGTTAGGACTAGCGCAACTGGAATGCTGCGCGAACAGCCCGCATCGTGGACCGCGGTCCTTCAACGATCTGTCGTAGCCGATTTGGAGAGAACAATGAAGATGACCAAAACATTCATGATGTTGGTGGGCCAGTAACAAACTGCTGCTCGGGTCTGCCGCGGCTACGCCGGGTAGATTACTCCCGGGAAAATCCGGGAGCTCGCGCCTTGTCGCCTTCGCGTAAGATCGTCGTCAGACGATCACGATCCGGGTGTACCTGCATGTCACCCTTCGTCCGCCCACGATGCACGACAAATGCAAGCGGTTCCGCTCGAAGCAGCATTCGATACCGTGTCTCGCGGTCGCGAAGGGCTCGCGTGAATCGGGGACCACGGCGTCGCCCCCATTCACGCCTATACGGCCTTTTGATCCTGCGGTGACTACGACGATCTGCGCCGCGGCGGCTTGGATGCCGTGCGTTTGAGGCCAGCCGATCTGTCGATGGTCGTCAGGCGGCTGGCAGCGTTGCCAAGGTCGTCCGGGGCCGCGAGCACGGTGCAATGTATCGCCCCAGTCAGTGGCGCGTCACAGCGCGCGACTTGAAACCGCTGGCGTCGCTCGCTTGTCTGGTCCATCTTCGAATCTGCGGAGAGCGGCATGATGAACCTCCGAAGTCTTGTTGCGGCGATCGTCGTCGTCCTGCTGACTTCGTGCGCAAGCCTTCCACCGCAAGCCGGCCGCGTGCCCACCCACGCGCTCACCGATACGCAGGCCACGCGCCTCGGCGCAGCGTTCACACCGCGAGACCAGCAGCATCCGGGAGAAAGCGCGTTTCACCTGCTGCCCGACTCTGTCGACGCGCTCGTCGCGCGCGTTGTGTTGATGGAATATGCTGACCGCTCGCTCGACCTGCAGTATTACATCTGGCACGCAGACCTGACCGGCCGTGAACTCGCCGCGGCCTTGCTGAGAGCGGCAGACCGCGGTGTGCGCGTGCGCGTCCTGCTCGACGATCTGGGCACGAATGCGGACGACCAGATGCTGCTGGTGCTCAGTTCGCATCCGAACATTGAGATCCGGCTCTTCAATCCTGTCGCAAACCGCCGGTTCAAGACGCTCGGCACGGCCACCGAGTTTGCTCGCGTCAACCGGCGTATGCATAACAAGGCGTTGATCGCCGACAACCAGGGCGCAATTCTCGGCGGGCGCAACATCGGCGACGAATACTTCGGCGCGTCGAGCACCGTCGCGTTTGGCGATCTCGACGTGCTGGTGCACGGGCCCATCGTACGGAATGTTTCGACGGCGTTCGACGAGTACTGGAATTCGGACGCGTCGTATCCGATCGAGAACCTCCTCGGCCGTCAGGCCGATCCATCGGCGCTAGCGGCTGGCCGCGCGAAGCTGGATGCCTGGCTTGCGTCCAACGAAAACGGTGCGTATGTGCGGCAGGCGAAAGCGCGGCTGACGCAGGTGATCCAGTCACGCGATGCCGAGTTTTCATGGGGCAAGGCGACGCTGCTCTATGACGACCCGTCTAAAATCACGCGCACGCCCAGCGACGCTGAGGGACATCTGATCTCGCAGTTCAGGGCGTTGAAGCTGGAGCCGACCCAGCACTTGCTGATCGTCTCGCCGTATTTCGTGCCCGGAAAGCGCGGCGTGGCATGGTTGAGCGGCCTGACGCAACACGGCGTGCACGTGACGGTGCTGACGAACTCGCTGGCGGCAACGGATGTCGCCGCGGTGCATGCGGGCTATCAGCGTTACCGGAAACCATTGCTGGAAGCAGGCGTGCAACTGTACGAACTGAAACCCGTTGCGACAACCAGCGGCACTGTCGACAAGAACAAGTCAGTGTTGGGCTCGTCAAAAGCGTCATTGCACGCGAAAACCTATGTGTTCGACCGCAAAAGTGTCTTCATCGGCTCGATGAATTTCGACCCGCGTTCGGTGGAGTTAAACACCGAGATAGGTATCTACTGCGAAAGCGAGCGCGCCGCCCGGCAGGTGACCGACCACGTGGAGTCGAGCCTCACCCGCGGAGCGTGGCGGCTCGAACTACGCACCGACGTGACCGGCGCGAGCCATATCGTCTGGAACGATACGGCCGAGGACGGCACCGTCACGGTATTAGATTCCGAGCCGGAAGTATCGGCGCTGCGCCGCGCAGGCATCTGGTTTCTCGGCATTCTGCCGATCGAGTCGCAGCTATGAATTCTGTTCTGGCTGGAAGTCGAACGCCATGGAGCCGGTTGCTGGTCGATGAGCGACGGACGCGAACTCGTCGTCCTATATAGGATAAAGTCCTCTATCGCATACGGGTCGATCATAAAAAACAATCTCACTGCTTGCGCTGGTGACACCAGGCCCTGATCGCTTAAATGAAAATCCCCGTCGGGCGTATGACCCGTCTGCCGAATCATCGGTCGTCGTCGCTTTGCGCTGGTATTTTTTCGGAGCGGACGTTCGACACGGCGAGTCAGCCGTTTAGCTCATGGCGCCAGTAGTGATTTCGACCAATGAAGTCAAATGCTTCTGGCCACGAGGGTTCGTGGTCCGCCTCTACGTGAAACGTCACGCCGCCCGAAAAACAAAGGCAAAGTACGAAAGCATCTGTCCGTGTGACAGTGGTCACGGACCTACCAATCAATTCGACGAGCTTGTCGCAGAACCCTGCTGCCCCTGCCGAATCAGATTTTCTCCATCTGCAACTGTAGTCTTCCCTTATCTCACCACTCGCTATCCGGCGACGGACACGGAAATTGTGCACGATCCAGGCGGTGGCGTGGATTGACCGGACGTGCCCCAACCCAAAAGCTCCACCAACGCCCACCCGCCACCCGCACCTCGACGCGACCATCCCTTGTCGCCCCGAAGCGCTCACCACATCAACTCATTTGTCGATAACAGGTTTGCGATCCAAAGCGGCCGTCGTTCTGACCACCGCTGACCGCGAACCGCCTTCCACCCGCTGTCCACCGCCTAACGCCGTCTCGAGCTTCTTTCGATCGAGCCCGCCTTCCCACGCCGACACCACGATCGCCGCCACCCCATTGCCGACGATATTGGTCAAAGCCCGGCATTCGGACATGAAGCGGTCGATGCCGAGGATCAGCACCATCGCGCTCACGGGAACCGTCGGCACGACCGACAGGCTCGCGGCGAGCGTGATGAAGCCCGCGCCGGTTACGCCGGTCGATCCCTTCGACGTCAACATGGTGACGAGGAGCAAGGTGATTTCCTGCGTGAACGACAAGTGCGTGTTGGTCGCCTGCGCGAGGAACAGCACGGCGAGCGTCATGTAGATGTTGGTGCCGTCGAGGTTGAACGAGTAACCGGTCGGCACGACGAGCCCGACGACGCCGCGCGGGCAGCCCAGCCGTTCGAGCTTGTCCATCAACTGCGGCAAGGCCGCTTCGGACGTCGAGGTGCCGAGCACGATCAGCAATTCGTCGCGGATATAGGCGAGAAAGCGCCACAGACTAAAGCCGCACAAGCGCGCGACGATGCCGAGCCCGACCGCCACGAACAGAAATGCGGTGAGATAAAAAGCGCCGATGAGCTTGAGCATCGGCACCAGCGAGACGATGCCGTATCGGCCGATCGTGAAGGCCATCGCGCCGAAGGCGCCGATCGGCGCAAGACTGGTGACCATCCGCACAATGCGGAAGAACGCTTTCGAAAGTGTCTCGACCAGTTGCGTGACCGGCGCGGCGGGCGCACCCATCAGCGCGAGCGCGGTGCCGAACAGCATCGCGATCAGCAGTACGGGAAGGATATCGCCCTGAACCAGCGCGCCGAGAAACGTCTCCGGGATCACATGTGCGATAAATCCGGTGATGCCCTCGCCATGCGCCGCCTGCGCCGCATAGCCCGACACCGCGCGCGCGTCGAGCGTGGACGGATCGACATTGAAGCCCGCGCCGGGCGCGAGCACGTGCGCGGCAAGCAAGCCGATCGCCAGCGCGAACGTGGATGCGGCTTCGAAATAGAGCAACGCCTTGCCGCCGACGCGTCCGACCTTCTTCATGTCCTGCATGCCCGCGATGCCGGTTACGACTGTGCAAAAGATCACCGGGCCGATGATCATGCGCACGAGCTTGATGAACAGATCGCCAAGCGGCTTAAGCGCGATCGCCGCTTGCGGTGCGAAATGTCCGAGCAGCACCCCTGCGGCGATGGCCGCGAGCACCTGAACATAGAGAATCTGGTAGATCGGCTTGCGTTTCATGTGTCTCCTCCGTTTTCGAGGCAAAGGGACGCCCTTCCCTTCTTCGATCGGAGGGGAATTGGCGGGGTTGAAACAAGGAAAGCCGCCGCGTCGCGCGGCGGATGGGTGCTTACATCACCTGCGCCCAGGGATGCCTGGCGAAATGCCGCTGTTCGAAGGCTTCGATCGCGGCGAGCGAGTCGAGCGTCAGATCGACGGTATCCATGCCTTCGATCACCATGCGCTTGTGGCGCGCGCCGATCGCATAATCGAACCGGTTGCCCGAGCCGGATGTCACCGTTTGCCGTTCGAGATCGATCGACAACAAAGTGCCTAGCGTTTCGCTTGCCTCGCGCGTCAGGGCATCGATCGCGTCGCGCTCCAGTTGCACGAGCAAGAGGCGGTTGTTCATCGCGTTCGAATAGAAGATTTCCGCGAAGCTCGGCGCAATCACCGCCTGAAAACCGTATTGCTGCAAGCCCCACACCGCATGCTCGCGGCTCGATCCGCAGCCGAAGTTCGCACCGCCGATCAGCACGGTCGCGTTCGCGTACGCGCGCTGGTTGAGCACGCAGTCGTCGCGCGGCGCGCCGCGCTCGTCGAAGCGCAGGTCGTACAGCAGACCGTCGGCGAGACCCGCTTTGTCGATGATGCGCAGGAACTGCTTCGGCATGATCTGGTCGGTGTCGAGGTTGTCGATGGGCAGCGGCGCGGCGCTGCCCCGAATGGTCGTGAGTCGGGTCATGATGTGTGCGCCTCCAGCGTGCGGACATCGGTGATGCAGCCGGTCAGCGCGGCGGCCGCTGCCATCGCCGGGCTCATCAGATGCGTGCGACCGCCGCGTCCCTGACGGCCTTCGAAATTGCGGTTGGTGGTGGATGCGCAGCGCTCTCCGGCGTCGAGCACGTCGTCGTTCATCGCGAGGCACATCGAGCAGCCCGGCTCGCGCCACTCGAAGCCCGCATCGATCAGTGTCCGCGCGATGCCTTCCTGTTCGGCGGCCCGCCGCACGCTGCCCGACCCCGGCACGACCATCGCGCGCACGCCGGGCGCAACCTGCTTGCCGCGCACGATGCCGGCCACGATGCGCAAATCTTCGATGCGCCCGTTGGTGCACGAGCCGATGAACACGCGGTCGACGCGCGTGCCGGCAATCGGCCGCCCGGCGGCAAGTCCCATGTAGTCCAGCGCGCGGCGCAGCGATGCGGCGGCCTCGGGCGTCGCTTGCGCGGCCTCGGCGGGAATCGGCTGATCGATGGCGACGGCCTGATCGGGGCTCGTGCCCCAGGTGACGAACGGCGCGATGTCGCCCGCGTCGAAGCGATGCTCGGCGTCGAAACGCGCGTCGGCGTCGGAATGCAGGCCGCGCCAGTCCGCGAGCGCGGCTTGCCATGCCGCCTCGTCGAGCGACGGCGTGTGGGCCCGCACGTAGTCGAACGTGGTCGCGTCCGGCGCGATCAGCGCGGCGCGCGCACCGGCTTCGACGGTCATGTTGCACAAGGTCATGCGCGCCTCGGCCGACAGCGATGCGATCGTCGAACCGGCAAATTCCACCGCGTAGCCGCGCGCACCCTGTGCGCCGATCCTGCTGATGATCCAGATAACGAGATCCTTCGACGACGTGCCATAGGCAAGCGCGCCGTCGATCGTGATGCGCATGGTCTCTGCGAGCCGGTACACGAGCGTCTGGGTCGCCAGAACGTGCTCGACTTCCGACGTGCCGATGCCGAAGCCGAGCGCACCGAGTGCGCCGTATGTCGTGGTATGGCTGTCGCCGCACAGTACGACCATGCCGGGACGAATCAATCCGAGCTCCGGCGCGACGATATGTTCGATGCCTTGCAGCGGATCGTCGGCGGCGAGAAGCCGTATGCCGGCGCGTTTGCAGTTGCGCGCCAGGTTCTGCGCCTGCAACAGCGACGCCGCATCGCGAATCACGCGCGGCGACTCCGCATGCGTCGGAATGATGTGGCTCACGACCGCGAGTTGCTGGCGCGGACGGCGCACCGCGCGGCCGCGGGCATCGAGCCCGCTGAACGCTTGCGGGCTGGTGTACTCGTTCATCAGATGCAGATCGGCATATAGCAGCACGTTGTGTTCGTCGATACGCGCTACGCTGTGCGAATCGACGAGCTTTCGGTAGAGGGTCTGGTCTGACATAACTTACTCGCTGAGAAAAGGCAGCACGCGCTCAAGCAGCCGCTGTGGCGCTTCTTCGGGAATGTAGTGGCCGCAAGGCAGGGCCTCGCCCTGCACGTCCGGCGCGTACGCCCGCCACTCGGCAAGCGGATCGAAGCATTGCTCGATCACACCCTGCGCGCCCCACAACGCCATGAACGGGCAGTCAATCCGCTGCTGCGACGCGAGGGTCGCGCGATCGTGTTCGAGGTCGATCGTCACGCTCGCGCGATAGTCTTCGCAGATGCCGTGCGCCGTCGCCGGATCGGAGAGGCAGCGCAGATATTCCGCGTAAGCCGCCGGCGTGAACGGCGCGAGGCCGGCGCTGCGCGCGCCGATGGTCTGCTTCAGATAGAGATCGGGGTTGGCGCGGATCAGCGTCTCAGGAAACGGCGCGGGGCGCACCAGCATGAACCAGTGCCAGTAGGCGCGCGCGAACTCGAACGAGGTCTGTTCGTACATGGCGAGTGTGGGCGCGACATCGAGCGTCACCAGGCGCGTCACGACTTGCGGATGATCGAGCGCCATGCGCGCCGCCACCCGGCCGCCGCGATCGTGACCGATCACCGCGAAGCTCTCGTGGCCGAGACCGCGCATCAGCTCGACCTGATCGAGCGCCATGCGCCGCTTCGCATAGTTGGCGTGAGCCGGGTCGCCGGGCGGCTTGCCGCTGTCGCCGTAACCGCGCAGATCCGCCGCGACCACCGTGAAACGCTCCGCCAGCGCGGGCGCGACTTTATGCCAGATCGCGTGCGTTTGCGGATGCCCGTGCAAGAGTAAAAGCGCGGGACCGCGCCCGCCCTGAATTGCATGAATGCGCACGCGATCGACGGTTGCCGATGCGTCGCTGAAGCCTTCGAACATGGTTGTCTCCTGATCGCAATCCGAGTCTAATTGATGACTCATGCGATTGGGTTTCCTGAAAAGCATTCCGGCAGTAACTCACAGGAACGAATCGACCGAACAAAACGGAGCTCGGGATGGATAGCTTTTCGGATCTGAATCTGTTCGCGCTCGTGGCGCGGCATCGCAATCTGGCGGCGGCCGCGCGCGAGTTGGGCGTGACGCCACCCGCGGTCAGCAAACGGCTGGCGCAACTGGAACGGCGCCTCGGCGTGCGGCTGATGAATCGCACGACGCGGAGGTTGAGCCTCACGCCCGAAGGCGAGCTTTATCTGTCGAACGGCTCGCGCATTCTGGACGAGTTGTCGGAACTGGAGCATCTCGTCATGCAGAGCCGGGGCGAGCCTACCGGCCTGCTGCGCGTGAACGCTTCGTTTGGATTTGGGCGGGCCCGCATCGCGCCAGCGGTATCGGAATTCGTCACGCGTTATCCCGCGATAAAAATCCTGCTGCATCTGACGGACCGTCCGATGAGTCTTCAGGACGAAGGTTTCGATCTCGGCATTCGCTTCGGCGAAGTGCCGGATGCGCGCATCAACGCGCGGCTCCTGCTCGAAAACCGGCGCATGGTGTGCGCATCGCCGGGCTATGTGGCGCGGCATGGCCGACCGTCCGTGCCGCACGATCTGACGCGGCACGCCTGCATCGTCTTGCGCGAGAACGAATCGGCCTACGGCACGTGGCATTTTTCGCGCGGCAAACGCTCGGAAACGGTCAAGGTCGACGGCGCCCTATCCAGCAACGACGGCGGTGTCGTCCTGCATTGGGCGCTCGAAGGCCGCGGGATTGTCGTGCGTTCGCAGTGGGAAGTGGAACGGCATCTGGCGCGCGGCGAACTCGTGACGCTGCTGGACGACTGGGCGTTACCGGACGCCAATATTCACGCGATCTATCTGGAGCGCAATCAGCTCTCGGTCAGGCTCAGGGCCTTTGTCGACTTTCTCGGCGAGTTTCTGCGCAGGCCGGGCGGCTTGAGGTAGCTACGTCGAGAAGGAAAGCCGCACCGAAACCATTCTCGCACTCAGCGCGCCCTACATCCCCCAACGCAACGACGGCGTATGAACCGGGCTGTCCCAGTGGCGTGTCATTTCGTCGTCCAGCATACATAGCGTAATCGACGCGCCCGCCATCTCGAGCGAAGTCGTCAGCGCACCCACCTGGGCCCGGCCAACCTTCAGGTCGCGTTGCTCAAGCCATGCGCGCGTCGAGTTGAAGAGCAGGTAAAGCTCGCCTAGCGGTGTTCCGCCGAGGCCGTTGATGAGCACCAGCAATTCAGCGCCGGGTTGAGGCGCGAGATCGTCGACGATCGCTTTGAGCAGTTCTCCCGCAATCGCGTCGGCGCCTGCGAACTTTGCGCGGCGCCGCCCCGGCTCGCCGTGAATGCCCACGCCCACTTCGATTTCGTCATCGCCGATCTTGAACGTGAGCGTTCCTGCGGCCGGCACGGTGCAACTGCTGAACGCAACACCCATCGAAGCGGTGCGCTTGTTGATCCGGTCACCGAACGCCTTGCACTGTTCAAGGTCGGCGCCGCTTTCGGCCATGCTGCCCACCAGCTTCTCAACGATCACTGCGCCAGCCACACCACGCCGCCCGGTGGTGTAACTGGAGTTTTCGACCGCCACATCATCGTTGATCAGCACCATCGCGTTCGGGACCTCGGACATCTCCGACGCCATTTCGAAATTCATCAGGTCACCGGAATAATTCTTCACGATGAATAGCACGCCCGCACCGGTGTCGACAGCATCGGCAGCGGCCATCATCTGATCCGGCGTAGGGGATGTGAAGACCTGGCCGGGGCAGGCTGCGTCGAGCATTCCATAGCCCACGAAACCGGAGTGCAACGGCTCATGCCCAGAACCGCCACCCGATATCAATGCGACTTTGCCTGGTTTGAGCGTCTTGCGTCGCACGTACACAGGCTCGTTGTTGAGTACGACCAGGTCGCTATGCGCGGATGCAAACCCCGCCAGACTTTCGGCGAGGAAATCGTCGACGTGGTTGATGAATTTTTTCATGGTCTGGCCTCCTTTCACACCGGGTTGCGCGCCAGATGCGCGCATACGGCTGTAATCATGATCTGACTGGAACGCGCACCAGGGTCGATATGACCGCGTGAGCGTTCGCCCAGAAACGACGCCCGCCCTTTGGTCGCGAGCATATCGCGGGTGGCAAGCATGTTCTGCTCGGCCACCTGCGGCAATTCATCCAGCACCGCTTTTCGCAACGCAGGTGATTCGACGGCCGCAAGCTCCTTAAAGCGCGCGGCAACGGGAATCAGCACGTCCATCATCGTCTTGCTGCCTACGCCCGTCTTACCCCGCTGCGCGACCGCTTCGACGCCCGCCGCGAACATGAGCGCAGTGCCCGCAATATCCAGTGGAGTGTTCGCCGATGCTTTCGCCATCCCGTGCAGCAGCGAAAAGAACAGCGGCCCGGACGAGCCGCCGACCGTCGACAGCACCTTGTTCGCCGCGAGTTCCAACGCGGCCCCCAACGTTTTCCCTTCGATGTCCGCACGCAAGGCAAGCAAGGCCTCCATGCCGCGCAGCAGATTGAAGATGTGATCGCCATCGCCGATCTGCTGGTCGAGTACGGCTATTTCGTCGGTGTGTTCCTTGAGCGCTGCATATGCGGCGTCGATACACTCCATGACCGTTTTGCCGTTCATGTCGGGATCCTCCTGCCGTCTGCACGGAAATATAAGAGGCTGCGTGCGGGCAGCGACACGCCCACGGACTGCCCCGGGCTGAAATTGAGTTCGACCATCGTGGTCGCCACAACCGCGGTTCCTGCATGCTCCAGAATCAACAGATGACGCAGCGGCGAGTACTCGAGCACCTTCAGGTCGAGTGCGTCGCGTGGATGATGGGCGCCGGGTGCATCACGCGCGTTGCCCTCGTGCAGCAGCACGTCTTCAGGACGAATCGCCACGGTGGCCGTACCGGTCGGCACCGCTGCCGAATCGAACAGCGTTGGCGGCAACAGGTTGATCGGCGGCGAGCCGAGCCGCTGCGCCGCGCTCAATGAAACCGGATTACCGTAGACCTCGCGCGGTGTGCCGAGCTGCACCAGACGGCCGTGTTCAAGAATGCCGATGCGGTCGGCCAGTGTGGTGGCTTCCACCTGATCATGCGTGACATAGAGAATCGTCGCGCCAATCTTACGATGCAGGCGCTTCAACTCGATACGCAATTCCTCACGCAGTTTTGCATCGAGCGATGACAGCGGTTCGTCCATCAGAAAGACTTTCGGCTCGCGCACGAGCGCACGCCCGATCGCGACGCGCTGCATTTCGCCGCCCGACAAATGCGTTGCCATGTTGTCGAGCTTCGCCTCCATGTGCAGCATCTGCGCGACCGCATGCACGCGCGCGCGGACCTGTTCCTCGCTGCTGCGACGACGGGGCGAACGCAGTGGAAACGCGAGATTGCCGAACACACTCAGATGCGGATACAACGAGTATTGCTGAAAGATAAACGCGACATCGCGATCGGAAGGATGCACGCCGGTGGCGAGCGCGCCGTCGATCAGCACGTCGCCGGCATCGGGGCCTTCCAGTCCTGCAATGAGGCGCAGCGTAGTGGTTTTGCCCGCGCCGCTCGGTCCGAGCAGCACCACGAATTCGCCGTCTTTGACGTCGATCGACAGGTCGTCCACCGCAACGATGTTGCCGAAGCGCTTCGATACATTGCGTAGCTGGACTTCAGCCATGACCGACTCCGTTGACGGAAAGCGTGGAAGCAGCGCCCGGCAGCAGGCGCTCAGTAGTGGCGTCATAAAGCAGCGTGCGTTCTTTCCGAAACGACAGACCGACGCTCGTGCCCGCGGCAACGCCATCGTCTTTGCTGACGCGCACGCGCACGACGCCGAGCGCCGTTTCAACCGCCAACACCTGGTGCGAGCCGAGGTATTCGTCGGCGATCACGCGACCGCGCAGCGGCCCGTGCTCGTCGATCACGACGTGCTCCGGTCTGATCCCCAGCAATACGCGCGCGGCGGCGGCATCGCAACGCGGCACGCAAACCGGCGCGCCATGCAGACTCACCTGCTCCTGACCTGCGGTCACCGCTTCGTCGACGGGCAAGAAATTCATGGGCGGACTGCCGATGAAGTTGCCGACGAACACTGTCGCGGGGAAGTGATAAATCTCATGGGGCGAGGCCGCCTGCAACACTTCGCCCTGATTCATCACGACGATATCGTCCGCCATGGCCATCGCCTCACTCTGATCGTGTGTGACGTAGACCGTGGTGGCAGCAAGCGCGTTGTGCAGTTTGCGTAATTCCAGGCACATCAGTTCACGAAAGTCCGCATCGAGCGTGCCGAGCGGTTCGTCCATCAGGAATGCTTTCGGTTGCCGCACGATTGCGCGGCCGAGCGCGACGCGTTGCCGGTCGCCACCGGACAGGCCGCCGGTCTTACGATCGAGAATGTTCTCGATGCGCAGCATATGCGCCGCTGCATCGACCCGCGCGGCAATCTCGCTGCGTGACACGTGTTCGTTCTTCAGCGGAAACGCGATGTTATTGCGCACCGTCATGTGTGGATACAGCGCAAACATCTGGAACACGAAAGCAATATCGCGTTGCCGGGCGCGCAACGCAGTGACATCCTCACCGTCGATCAGGATCTGTCCGGAAGTCGGCAACTCGAGCCCCGCGATCATCCGCAGCGTTGTGGTCTTGCCGCAGCCTGACGGTCCGAGCAGCACGACGAAGCGTCCAGCGCCGATGGTCAGGCTGGTGTCGCGCACCGCGACAAAATCGTCGAAGCGCTTCTGAAGATGAGCGAGAACGATCGTGGACATGATTCAGTCTGGAAAATGGCTGGTGACGACGAACGCGAGCGCGCCCACCAGAAGCACCGGAAACGACCAGGTGAAAAGCGCCAGCGAAAACGGCTGCACGAGCATCGCCGCACCCAAGCCGATCAGTACCGTCGATGCGCCCTCGCTGTACCTGCGACGTAACAGCCAGCGATGCAGAGCAATGTCTTCGCGTTTCATTTGCGCACGGCTCCGAAGGTGATGCCGCGTAACAGATGTTTGCGCAGCAGGACGGTGAAAAAGAGAATCGGCAGCACGAATAATGTCGTTGCAGCCGCAACGGCCGGCCAGTCCTGACCGCCTTCTCCGATGATGAATGGAATGAATGGCGGCATGGTCTGCGCATCGCCGCTTGTCAGCAGCGAAGCAAATGCGTATTCGTTCCATGCAAAGATCAGGCAGAAGATCGCTGTAGCGGCAATGCCCGTCGTCGCTTGCGGCAACACCACTTTCACGAAGGCCTGCAAACGCGTGTAGCCATCCACTAGCGCAGCCTCTTCATACTCGCGCGGGATCTCATCCATGAAACCTTTAAGCAGCCACACCGCCAGCGAGACATTCACCGCCGTATACAGCACAATCATGCCGACATAGCTGTCGCTCAAACCGAGCGCGCGATACATCAGGTAGATCGGAATGGCGACGGCAATGGGCGGCATCATCCGTGTGGAAAGAATGAAGAACAGCAGATCGTCGGACAGCGGCACCTTGAAGCGCGAAAACGCGTACGCCGCGAGCGTGCCGAGAAATACCGCAAGAAACGTCGAACCGAATCCAATGACAAGCGAATTCATGAAGCGCGGCACAACCTTCGAAGGTCCGGCGATCACCATGTTGCGCTTGCGCACCTCACGCTCATACCAGGTCCGCGCAGGTGGCAGGCTCGCGATGAACTCGGGTGTCTGCCGCGACCGGATCGTAAGCAGGTTCACATAGCCTTCCATGGAAGGCTGAAACAGCACGACGGGCGGATACGCTATCGCATCTTCCTGCGTCTTGAAGCTCGTCAGGAAGATCCAGACCATCGGTAACGTAGCAATCAGCGCATATGTGATAACGACCGCAGCCGCGAAGCGCCTGGCGCGCGGAGACGACGCCACCACGGAATGTTGTGTCGCAGTCGGTCTCATCGCTGTTTGATCCGGTTAAGTGCCTTCACATAAATATTCGCCGCACCGAATACCGTCACGAACAGAATGATTGCGAGCGCGGACGAATAACCTGTCTGCCACTTTTCGAAGGCGGCGCGCTTGAGCGTGATCGATACCGTTTCGGTGACCGAGCCCGGGCCGCCCGATGTCAGCAGGTTGACCATATCGAACATCTTGAAGTTTTCGATGCCGCGAAACAGTACCGCGAGCATCAGGAACGGCATGGTCATAGGCAACGTGATCGACCAGAACTGACGCCACGGCGTCGCTCGGTCCACTTCCGCGGCTTCGTAGATATAGTCGGGAATCGAGCGCAGGCCCGCGAGGCAGATGAGCATGACGTACGGCGTCCACATCCACGTATCGACCATCACAATGGTCCACGGCGCGAGCGCTACGTCGCCGATCATCTGGAACGACGCCGGCGCGATGCCGGTGAAGAAGCTGACGATATCGTTGAAAAGCCCCGTCTGCGGTTGCAGCAGGAACGTCCAGAAGTTGCCCACTACTGCAGGCGAAAGCATCATCGGCAGCAGGATGAGCGTGGTCCAGAAGCTATGTCCGCGGAACTGCCGGTTGATCAGCAAGGCAAGACCGAATCCCAGCAGCACCTCCAGCCCGACCGACCAGAACACGAAACGCGCGGTCACCTGCATCGCGTACCAGATATCTTCGTCGGTCAGGATGTCGACATAATTGTCGATGCCGACAAAACGCGCCGGCACGCTGGGCATGTTCGACTTGAAGTTGGTGAACGACAGGCGAAGCGCCCAGATCAACGGAAAGATGTTGATCGCGAGAAGCAGCAGAATGGTCGGAAGGATGAAGAGCCACGCGATGGTCCGATCCGACAGTCCGCTTAACCGCTTCGCTATGCGCGTCGACGCTCCCGCTTCGAGACTCGTGGGAGAAAAAGGCTTATCTGCCAACATGCCTGGCTCCTTTAAGCGGACCGGAGACAGGCCGTTCGGCCGCCGCCGGTCCAGTCAAGCCCAGCTAAAAACTACTTTCCTTCTTGCTTGAAGACCTTGGTCCAGTCTTTCACCAGCAGATCCAGCGCATCTTTGGCCGTGCCTTTATCGGCCACGACGTAATCGTGCACACGCTTTTGCATGTCGAGCAACAGCTCCGCATAAGCCGGCTCTGCCCAGAAGTCTTTGACGATTGCCATCGACTTCAGGAACGCGGGTGCGAACGGCGCGCTATTCGGGAAGTCCGGTGCGTCCACCACTGATTTAGCTGCCGAATAGCCACCCAGTTGCCACCATTTCTTCTGCACGTCGGGTTGCGCAAACCACTTGATATATTCGAGCGCGTCTTCTTTATGGTCCGAGTACGAGACGACCGAGATTCCCTGCCCGCCCAACTGAGTGTATTGCTTCGTCTCACGCGGATTGACGAAGAAGCCGATCTTTTCGCCACCGACATTCGGGTCTTTATACAGCCCTGGGAAGAACGCAAACCAGTTCATCTGCATTGCCACCTGACCCGACTTGAACGCGTCGAGCCCCTCCTGCATGTACGCGTTGGTCATGCCAGGCGCCGTGCAGCACTTATAGAGCGCCTTGTAGTACTCGAGCCCCTTCACCGCGCCTGGCGAGTTCACGAAGCCGTCGAGGTGATAGGGCTTCTTGGGATCCTGATACTCGAAGCCGAAGTTGTATAAGGCATTGGTCGCGCCCATCGTGATTCCCTCGGAGCCACGCTCCGTGAAGATATACACGCCATAGACCGTCTTGCCGTCGATCTTTCGACCCTGGAAGAATTGCGCAGTCTGCTTGAGTTCGTCGAGCGTAGTGGGCGGCGCAAGCTCACGGTTGTACTTCTGCTTGAATTCCGCGCGAAGTTCCGGGCGCGCAAACCAGTCCTTGCGGTAGGTCCATCCGACCGCGTCAGCCATCGCAGGTAAAGCCCAATAGTTCGGCGTATTCTTTGGCCACTCCGAATATCCCACCACCGTTGCAGGCACGAAGTCGTTCATGGAAATCTTGTTCTTCGTGAAGAAGTCGTTGAGCTTCACGTAATGTCCATTGACCGCCGCGCCGCCAATCCACTGACTGTCGCCAATGATCAGATCGCACAGCTTGCCGTGCGAATTGAGTTCATTGATGAAGCGGTCAGCGTAACTGGTCCACGGTACGAACTCGAACTTCATCTTGATGCCGGTCTTCGTCGTGAAATCCTTCGACAGTTCGACCAGTGCATTGGCGGGATCCCATGCCGCCCAGCAGAGTGTCAACTGCTTGTCCTGTGCCTGCGCGCCCGTTGCAGTGCCGAGCCCCAGCGATATGAGGGTTGCCGCCACTACCCTCGCTGACGTTAGACGTACCATGTCTCTTCTCCTTGTCTTTCTCGCGTCTCCAACCTCATGACATTCAGCGCCCATGCGCCGGGCACCGCATTTCGGCTCTGGCAGATCAGAAGTCGATCCGCGTGTCGCGAGCGTCAGGCATGCGCATTCTCACGAAGATAAATCCGGGTTTCCGGCGTGGGGATGGCAAGCGCTCCCCGAACGTCGTTAAGAAAATTGATCGCGGCGAGCCCGGCCCAATGAACAATGCCGCGCACGTCCTGACCGAGTATCACGTCGATCGCGCGTTCCGAGAGTTGGGTGCGGGTCTCCGCAGTGCATTCGTGGCCAATCAGGACGAGGTGAGCCTTGTCGCCGGACTCCTGCAATGCCGCTGCAATGCCGGAGATGCCGCCGCCCGTCACATACACGCCGACCAGATCTGCATGGCGCGCACGTAGGCCCTGTACCGCGAGGCCGGCACCATCGTCGTCTTCGGCGAAGTCCGGTTCGGCGATCCAGCGCAGGTTGCGGAAATCCTCCTCCAGCACTTGCGAAAAGCCAGTGCGGCGTTCCACCTGATCATGCAGACGCGACGATCCCGATAGCACGGCAACCGTGCCGAGCTTCGCGCAAAGGAAGCGCCCCATCAGTAGTCCTGCCGTGCGTCCGGCAATCCGGTTGTCGACACCCACATACGCGGCGCGCCGGCTCGCAGGCAAATCGGAGAACACGGTGACGACTGGCACCTGAGCGTCGCTCATCTCTTCGATGAAACGCTCGACCCACGGATAGTCCAGAGGCGCGAGCACGAGCGCGTCGTAGTCGATCACTTCCGCGGCGAACGCCGCGGTCTCGCGTTGGCTGGAAAAATCACAGCGGTAAAACGAGGGGATGATGCGGTGCTCGCGAAAGAAGCTGGCCGACAGCGCAATATCGCGCTCGACGTGATCGAGGAAGCGGGAGTTCACTTGCGGCAGCACGAACGCGACCCGGAACGAGTTGACCTTTGCCGGCCGGCCACGGCTCGCCCGCTCGTCACGCAGATTCGCGAGTGCAAGATGCACGCGTTCGGCCGTTTCCGGACGCACGGCCTGATCGTCGCGCAGGACACGATCGACCGTGGCCACGCTGACGCCAGCCCGACGCGCAATCATCGTACGAGTAGCCGGCATGGGTCTCCTCCGGTGCCGAGCGAAAGAATTATTTTGTTTTACTGAAGGTAGTTTTTCCCACGAAAAATGCAAGCTTTTTCGCCGTGAAAAAAGCGTCATTGTTTTGATGGACATAAAACACGGTGGTGCCCGGTAGCGCCAGCAAGTGCGACGGACGACGCAGCGGGCCTACAGATCGGGGATCGCAGGGAGAGTCGATGGCGTGGGTCGGCTATTAGCGCCCGAGGAGAACCCCGGCCAACTGTCGTGTCGACCGCGGTATGGGTATTGGGTGAGTGCTTAGAAAAAGAGAAGCTCTCGGTCGTGAGTCAGGACTCATCCTGCCTTTAGGCTTTTAATCGCCGGAGCCATTTCGAACTTCGCGAACCGGACGTCCGACACGGTCGGACGGCGCGGAATTCCTGTGATGAGCCCACTCACGCAGCTTATCCAGTGCGCCGCCTGAATGCGGGTTAGCAAAGTGAAACAGGACGGTCGACCTGACGCTATGCGGCAGACAAGCCTGATTCGCGTGGAGCGATCGCATTCCCCAGAAAAAATACATGTTGCCTGGCTCGAGCGGTACGACGCGTGCGCCGAGCGCGCGCTGCACGCTTTCGGCTGCAAGTACCCGGCGCACCAGCGAGTTTTGCACTACGGCTTTCTCGACCAGGTTGATCACCGATGAAGAGCGGATCTTGCGCAGGTTCGGATACATCACGAGGTCGCCGCGCGGCTCGTTCGGGCCGTTTGGAATGATCAGCGGCAAGAGCGCGGTGACGACGTAGGTGTCGTAGTGGAACAGGTTTGATGCCTTGAGTCCGAGATCACCCGACAGCACCCGAAGCGCGGAGACGATATCGATGTCGGGCACGGCTCGCCCGGTGCCGCGCCGGTACAGTCCGGCGAGTATTCGGCGCAGGTCGGGCGAATCACCGAATGCCGCGAGCGGCGAGGCGTCGAGCCAGGGATGGCCGGCATAGATGAAATGCTGGCGCTGATGCTTGTCCAGTTCGCGCTGGACATAATCGCTCGCCATTGCAAGTTCAACGGGTGAAAGGACGTCGTGAAGTGCGCCTATGCCGACCGCGTCCATCTCACGGCTCAATGCGTCGAGGCTTTCATCGGTCACCTGCTTCAATCTGGAGTCCAGAATTTGATCGGGCGGACTTTCCATGATTCCTCACACAAGGTTGTCGCAGGATAGATACGTCGTGTTTTTTCCGAATCGTCCAATTTTGCCTACAGTGTGTCATGCGCCGACTATGAGTTATGTGCGACAGAGCATATGGCGGTTCACGTTCACGTTAAAGAACATCGCGTTCTGCGACTAGTTTTGCGCCCGTGTGCTGAAGGTTGCTTGCCAGGAGCATTCCCGCACGGTGAACTACCGGATAGCCGGCACCGATGTTAAGCACGAGGGGAATGAGATCCAGGCTCCTGAAGCCGACAATAGTGGCGGATGTGAATTCCGTTCATAGCTCTTTCGGTTCTCGCCACACGCTGCCCGAATCGCTCAGCATATTCGCGCAAAGTATTGCGCGCCGACACGCTCTTTTATTAGCGATAGCCCGCGATGTGATCTAAGATCGAAAGAACGTGCGTGCTAAACAGCCTTCTCAATAGGAGATATCCAATGGCAGCATTCGTCGATCATCCGGCGATTTTGTTTCTGGTTCTCTTCGTTTTATTCATTGCGGCAGTTGCATTCGGGGTGTTTGTCTTGCGCCGTCTATCTCCATTGCATGAAGACGAACGCGACGATTTCAGCGCTGTCCAGGGCGCCACGCTCACGTTGTTGGCTTTATTGATCGGTTTCAGTATTTCCATGGCGGTGAACCGCTATGACCAGCGAAAAGTCCTTGAAGAAGCAGAGGCAAACGCGATCGGTACGGAATTCGCGAGGGCCGATTTAACGGAGCCGGACATACGTGACGAGATGAAGGCGGCACTGATCCAATACACCCGCTTGAGGCTGACAGAGTTTCGGACCCGCGATCACGCCGAGCGCAAACAACTCGACGGTGAACTCGCAGCGCTACAGTCGAGATTGTGGCTGCAGGCAACCCACGTTGGAAAAAGTCAGCCCACGCCCATCGGGGCGCTCGTCGTTGCGGGCATGAATGACGTGCTCAATTCGCAGGACTATTCAGAGGCCGCCAGGATTAATCATATTCCGCTGGGCGCATGGGTTTTGATGATCGTGATCGCGGTTTTCGGATGTGCGGTTCAGGGTTATGGCGCCAAAGGGAAGCGCCGTACTGCGCTGCTCATGACTATCTTGCCCGTGACGATCTCATTGTCACTCGCGCTGATTGCCGACATCGACAGTCCGCGCGGCGGGATCATCCGCGTGCAACCGCAGAACCTGGCGAGGCTTCTCCAGTCGCTGGAAAAGTAATGGCTGGTTCTGACAGCCTGCTTATTCAGATTGGAATGCGATAACAAGTAGTACCGCTGGTTCGTGCTATTAGCTAATGCAGCCTAAACCTGAAAGCGTCGCTTCCACTGCCTCGTCGATTGGCGTATTCGGCTCGTGCCCTAACGTAGCGATCAATCGGGCGTTTTGCATCCGGACAGGTGTTTGCCACAAATAGCGCATCTCGCCCAATTCGCGAAACGTCGCATTAAACGGTGACGCGAGCTTGACGAGCGCCCACGGAAATCCGCCGACGCCCGGTTCTCGCCCCGTGCGCCGCGCCACGACTCTGCGAATGGCCGCCACGAGTTGAGTACCGTCCTCGTCCCAGTGGCCACCCATATGAAAGCGCGCGAAAGGCTCCAGCGTGTCGCGCCGCGCAAGCAGCTCGAGCATCGTACGCGCTACGTCAGGCAAATATGACCACTGATGGCCAACCCCGCGCGCCCCCGGATAACTGATCTTTGCGACGGGCTTTCCCGGTTTGACGAGACCCTGCGAAAACCAGTTATTGCGCGCTCGCGGGCCGAAGAAATCACCCGCTCGCACAATCAACGCGCGCAACCCTTCTGTGGTCGCGCGTTGCAGCCGAGCCTCCATTTGCACGCGGATGGCGCCTTTCTTTGTCACTGGATGCTGAGGTGCATCTTCATCGAGCAGCGCGAACGCGTCCGGCCCAAAGTTGTACACCGTGCCCGGCAGCACGATCGTTGCGCCTACCGCTTTCGCGGCTGCGATGGTGTTATCCAGCATCGGCAGGACAAGCTGTTCCCAGCGCCTATAACCCGGTGGATTAACCGCATGCACGATGACCGACGCGCCTTGCGCCGCGCGTAGAACATCCGCATGGTTCATCGCGTCGCCCTGCATCCATTCGACGCCGTCTGTGCGCAGACTCAATGCACTCGACGACCGCTGCATCGCCCGCACATGCCAGCCTGCTGCAAGCAGTTGCCGCGCAAGTTCCCCGCCGATGCCGCCCGTTGCGCCAAGTACGAGTACCGTTTCATGTGCCACGTCAGTTGCTCCATTCATATTTCGATGAAGCCATTCTCCGACTTTTACTGGCACAATAAAACTAGCGAACTCCGTTGACCCGATATACAAAATTGCATGGCTGACAACATTGGTTGGGAACTGTATCGCACGCTGCTTGCAGTGCTGCAAGAAGGCTCATTGTCGGGCGCCGCGCGCTCACTCGGCATCACGCAGCCCACGGCGGGCCGTCATATCGAAGCGCTCGAACGCGCGCTGAAAGTATCTCTATTCACGCGCTCACAGACGGGTTTGCAGCCGACCGACATCGCCCTCGCCCTGCGGCCGCACGCAGAGACGATGCAGAGTACGGCGGCGTCGCTGGAGCGCGCGGCGAAAAACGACGCCGCCCAGGTGCAAGGCGCGGTGCGCGTGGCGGCGAGCGAGGTCGTCGGTGCGGAGGTGCTGCCGCCCATCATTGCGGCGCTTCGCGAGCGCTATCCGCAACTCGTCGTCGAGCTGGTGCTCTCCAATCGCGTGGAAGATCTGCTCAAGCGCGAGGCCGATGTCGCCGTGCGCATGATGCGGCCGAAGCAGACGCAGCTCGTCGCCCGGCGCATCGGCAACATCGAGCTCGGCCTGCATGCGCGGCGCGATTACCTCGCGAAACACGGAACGCCGCGCAACGCGGCCGCACTGTGGGAACACGCGATCATCGGCTACGACAGGCCGAGCGCGTTCGTGCGGGATGCCAGCAAGGCCTTTCCAGGGTATTCGCGCGCGGGTCTGTCGATTCGCACGGACAACGACCTCGCGCAGCTCGCACTGATTCGCGCGGGTGCCGGCATCGGTGTGTGTCAGGTCGCGCTTGCGCGTCGCGACAAGTCGCTGGTTCGCGTGCTGCCGAAGCTCGTCGCGCTACGGCTCGATACATGGGTGACCATGCACGAGGATCTGCGCAGCAGTCCGCGTTGCCGCGCGACGTTCGATGCGCTCGTCGAAGGACTCACGGGCTATGTGCGGTAGTTCTTCCAGGCGCCGGGATTGTCATGCGTTATGGGCGAGCAACCGCCCGGCACGAGCTCATTCCGTTACCGGCTTTTCCACCGCAGCTGCCTGTCCGCCGACGGTCTCCAGATAGTGTCCGTAATGCCGGCAGCAGGTTTTCCAGCCGAACTCGTCGAGTGCCTTGCGATGACTCGCATTGTTGGCATACGTCTGCCACGACTCGTTGACCGAGCGCAGGATTGCAGGCAGTTCGCTGGCGTCGTTAAAGAGAATCACGTTGTCGAACTTTCTTGCTGCCCATTTCATGAACGGTGTGGAGCGCGCGATCAGAACCGGAACGAGCCCAATAGCCTCGAAGAACGCGCCGCTGACCAGCATCGAGTCGGCCGAGTGCGGGAGAATCAGCACGTCACTGTCGGCGATGCTTTGCGCAAACTCGGCGTCGGTCAGAAAGCGGGATTCAAGGCGCACCGCGTCTCGCAACGACTTTCTATCGATGATCTCGTTCAGCGTGGAGACGTAAGCGTCAGTGCCGTGCCCCGCTATATGCAACTTGCAATCGGCCGGCCAGACATCGAGCACCGCATCGATCTGCTTATACGGACGGATCACGCCGAGCATCGTATAGAGCGGCGCTGATCGTTCCGGCCTTGCATTACGCGGCTGATGACCGGGCGAGTCCCAATACAGCGGATGAGGCAAATACTGGGCGCGGTACTGCGCCTGAAAGTCCGGCGCGTGCACCACGCGAAAATCCGCAAGACGGCGCACGAATGCAATGATGCGCATCGACAGGCGCCGGTTGAATCCCTCCGTATCGTGTACGGCCTGGTCGTGCACGAAGTACACGACCTTGGCTCGCCCGAGCAGCATCAGAGAACAATAGAAAGCGAAAAGCAGTGAGCCGCCGAAGCTCAGTTGCGCAGTGCCCTTCTGTCGCCTGAACGGCCGGTACTCGAGCCAATGAAATACGAGAACATTTTCCGGCTTGAACAGATCGGCAAAGCCGCCCTTTAACAAGCCCTTGATCGACAACGGAGCAACATCGTAGCCGACCGACCTGTACAGATCTTTTTGAATCTCTATATAGCGGTTGGTCGGATTCGTAAAAGGACACATCAGCACGCGTCGCCGCGGCCGTTTCGCTTCATCGCT
Source organism: Paraburkholderia sp. RL17-368-BIF-A (assembly GCF_046054045.1). Taxonomy (NCBI): domain Bacteria; kingdom Pseudomonadati; phylum Pseudomonadota; class Betaproteobacteria; order Burkholderiales; family Burkholderiaceae; genus Paraburkholderia; species Paraburkholderia sp. RL17-368-BIF-A. The sequence goes on along the minus strand of NZ_JARESN010000005.1, from coordinate 239,983 downwards.
TCCATGAGCGCTACTGGCCTCGTGAATAATCTGCGACATTCGACAATCTCCGGTCAGAGTGCACTCGCGGAACAATAGGCGCGAACGTAATTCCGACGTCTTCAATTCCCGTCGTTATGAACGCTTCCAGCGAATATCGAGTGATTTAATCAGTATGTTCAGTCGAGCTTAGCATGCAAAAAACGGCATTGTGTGGCCGCAATCACCTGAAAACGCGCCAAGTTGCGCCCGCGCCGCCGATTCGATGTCCGAAAGTGTGGACTGAAGACATGCGCCCCGGGTCACCCGGATAGCCCCGCCGCCGCTCCAAAAATCGGCACTCGACGAAAGCGGAAAAAACGACTTGCTGCTCTTGGGGTCAAAGCGCAAATAATGCAGGGCGTCCAGTCCCCATACATCAGGCGAAAGCGTGATTTTTTTGGGATACGAGCGTTGATCGGAAACGATCCTGCTTTCTGGCGGAATACGGCTATTTTTCATTTTGAGCCGATGCGGTTCCGGGTAAGATCTACCCCGTTCGCAATAGCAGTCCGCAAAATTTACGCGGTCCGCACGATTCCCGGACAAACGTTTGCGTGAGCGTCCCTGCATGTCGTGGGCCGCGCACGGTGACGTCGGTTGATTTCCTCTGTTGATTGAACCCGTTGGCGCACGCGTCGTGCACGAGCGTTCCTGCCCGTGCGCGCTGAATCAAGGTTTATTCCGGCGGCTTTAACCAGTTCGATAAAACAACCAGCAAGACGCCTTAAAAGCACTCGGATTTCCTGGACGATCAGTAGTGCCAATAAAAATAACGTTTCGAGTTTCGCAATAAGCAATTAACCAATATAAGAACACAACTTATCTTTATTCGGGGATCTTCTCGATAGTGGAATAACTCATAATGTTGAAACGACGGCAATTTATTGGTGCGCTGGGCGCACTCGGCGGAAGCGTGATTTTGAGCGCCTGCGGTGGCAGCGGCGCGGAAGATGTGAGCGCAACTACTTCTGGCGCCAGCGCGCAGAAGACAAGCGCGACTGCAAAGAGCGCATCTGCAGACGGCTCGGCAATGCCGCCGGCCGCGTCCCTGATCGATGGCGCGGGCGCTACCTGGACTATTTCGGGCGGTGTGGTTTATCGCAACGGCGCGAAAGCCGGGATCAACTACAACGTCTCGCTCGTGCTGTGGGTCAGCGGCGCGATCTATCACCAGAACACCAGCGGTCAGTTCTATCAGTGGACCGGATCGGCATGGCAGTCCTCGAGCGATCCGCGCCTCGGCACCACGTCGCCGGATGGCACGACGATGCCGTCGGCCTCACGCATCATCGACAAGACCGGCGCGGTCTGGACGCTCACCAATGGCGTGATTTCGAAAAACGGCAAGGTGGTGGGCAACAACTACAACGTGTCGCTCGTGCTCTGGTACGGCGGCAAGATCTATCACCGCAATACGAGCGGACAGTTCTACGCCAATGCCGAAGTCGCCGCTGAATGGCTGGCTTGCAGCGATCCGCGCACTCCCGTCGCGGCGAGCGCGGGCAGCTTCTTCGGCATGAACGGTCACTTCGATTACACGTACACGCCCGCGCAGGTCGTGTCGATCCTGAAGGGCCTGGGTTGTACCAGCTACCGCGTCGGCTGCACGGCGGACCCGGCTCAACTGAATGCCGTGGTCAAGCTCGCGCAGGCGTTCCAGTCGGCCGGCATGACGCTGCTCGTATTGCTCGACCTCGGTCTTCGCGACAGCAGCGGCAAGCTTCTGGCCGGCGAATCCGCCGCCTACAACGCCACTTATGGACCCGCCTTCACGGTCGCCAATACGCTGAAGCAATACGGCGTGACGTTCTATGAATGCGGCAACGAATTGACCCGTGACAGGGCCATCATCATCGATTCGACGAACGCAGGGACCAAGGCACTCGACTTCAACAACGCGAACTGGCCGGTGATGCGTGGCGCAATGCGCGGCATGATCGACGGCGTGAAGGCGGCTCAGCCGGGCGCCAAGTGCGGCGTCAACTTCTGCGTTGCGGATGTCGGTGCGTCGGATGCATTGTGGGACGGCACGCAACCGGACGGCAGCTTCGGCTATCCGAAGGTGCGCTGGGACATCACGACGTGGCACAACTACGAGGTCTACGGCGACATCTTCAACATCGGCACCGATGGCGCCGGTCCCGGCTTCGACCTGCCTACCTACTGCAAGGCGAGGTACGGCGTGCCGTTCTTCATCACCGAGTGGAATACGGGCCCGGAACAGGCGCAGTCGTACCGCGCGAGTTACATCACTTCGCAACTGGGTTCGTTCTACGCGGCACGCAAGACGCACAACATTCAGACCGTGATGTACTACGTGCTCGATAGCGGCAACAACACGTTCGGCATTATGACGAACGGGACCGCGTTGAATCCGCCGTATGGTGCGTTCACCGCTTTCACGTCGAGCCACGTCGATAGCTGATACGGCGAGTTCCTCGCATCTATACTGCGAATCTGGCCTCCCGCTGCACTCTGGCGGGAGGCCATTTTTTTGCCTGGAAGTGAGCGCAGATCAGCGTCGGCACACGCGCCCCATGCATACCGGCACGCGACGCAGGTATGCTTACTGCTCCATTGCGGCAGTAGACCGCAATGCGTCACAGCCTGTCGCTAGAGAACACGGAGAAACGCCATGCGCCTTGATGATGAAGTGGAAAGCCAGAACGTCGAAGACCGGCGAGGCGGCGGTATGCGGGTAGGCGGCGGCATCGGCATTGGGACGATCGTCATCGCGCTGGCCGCGTCGTATTTCTTCGGCATTAATCCGCTGACGATCATCAACGGCGCGCAGGTGCTGCAAGGCAATGCGCCGCAGGCCAATGCACCGACCAACGCGCGCCCCGCCGACGATGCCGGCAGCCACTTCGTGCGCCGCGTGCTCGGCAACACCGAACGCACGTGGCAACACATTTTCCGCACGCAGTTCAACCAGGATTATCCGGCGCCCAAACTCGTGCTGTTCAGCGACGCCACACCGACGGCGTGCGGCACGGGCCAGTCGGCGATGGGTCCGTTCTACTGTCCGCCCGACAGCACCGTCTACATCGACCTGTCGTTCTATCGCGACTTGCGCGACCGCTTCGGCGCAAGCGGCGACTTCGCACAAGCCTATGTGATCGCGCACGAAGTCGGGCATCACATCCAGAAGGTGCTCGGCATCTCCGACAAGTACGAGGCCGCGCGTGCACGCATGTCGCAAGCGCGGGGCAATGCGCTGTCCGTGCGCCTCGAATTGCAGGCGGATTGTTTTGCGGGCGTGTGGGCCGCGGTCGCACAGCAGATGAACGCGAAGCTGATGGAGCCGGGCGACTTCGAGCAGGGGCTGAATGCTGCCGGCGCGATCGGCGACGACCGGTTGCAGCGGCAATCGCAAGGACGCGTGGTGCCCGAAGCATTCACGCACGGCACGAGCGAGCAGCGGCAACGGTGGCTCAGGCGCGGCATGACGAGCGGCGACATTCGCCAATGCGATACCTTCTCGGCGCAATCGCTATGAGTTTGAGCGCCGGCTAACCAGGAAATACCCGTCGGTGCTATCCCTACAAACAAAAAACTAACATTACATTTCACTTTCGACTATAAAGGCAAGGCACGCGGTGAACAGCCTTGTCTCACTGCCTGCCCTCAGCCCGCCGGCCTTGCCGGCGGGCTTTTTTTGACTCTTTCGAATGAGTCGGCAGCATTCCTTCGTTTTCCTTTCTTATCACGAAAGACGTCGTCAGAACGTCGGGTTTCTTTCGCTTGACTTACTTGATATATCACATACTGTATCGATTCGACCACCGACTTCAGGACGCGTTAAAGACGTCCAACGGTTGTCCGCGGAGCGTGGCGCCCGCAATCACAAGACAAGGCATGTCAAAGGAGACAGCGATGGAAACGGATCACCAGAAGGGAGCGTCGTGGGTAGCGTCACCGTGGGTGCAACTCGTGTTCGGCGTCATCTGTATGGCGATGATTGCGAACATGCAGTACGGCTGGACTTTGTTCGTCAATCCGATCAACGAAAAATACCAATGGGGCCGTGCCGCGATTCAGGTCGCGTTCACGATCTTCGTCGTGACCGAAACATGGCTCGTGCCGGTTGAAGGCTATCTCGTCGACAAATACGGGCCGCGTCCGGTGGTGGTCGGAGGCGGCCTGCTGTGCGCGATCGCGTGGGCGCTCAACTCGGTCGCCGGATCGCTGCCCGTGCTTTACATTGCCGCGGCGATCGGTGGCGTGGGCGCAGGCGCGGTCTACGGCACTTGCGTCGGCAACGCGCTGAAGTGGTTTCCAAACCGCCGCGGCCTCGCTGCGGGGATCACCGCAGCGGGCTTCGGCGCGGGATCGGCGGCGACCGTCATTCCGATTTCGAACATGATCAAAAGCAGCGGCTATGAAGCGACTTTCCTGTGGTTCGGTCTCGGCCAGGGAATCATCGTCGTCGCGCTCGGGCTTGCGCTGCTCGCGCCGCCGGCCAGTCTGCTCGCGTCGGCGAAGAGCGCCCTCAAGCGCGTCGTCTATAACGCGACGCCGCGCGAAGTGGTGAGCTCGCCAATATTCTGGGTGATGTACCTGATGTTCGTGATGATGGCCGCAGGCGGTCTGATGGCGACCGCGCAACTCGGGCCGATTGCGAAAGACTTCGGCCTGCACGATTCGCCCGTTTCGTTGCTCGGCCTGACCTTGCCGGCGCTGACGTTTGCATTGACGATCGATCGCGTATTGAATGGTCTGACGCGGCCGTTCTTCGGCTGGATCTCGGATCGCATCGGCCGCGAAAACACGATGTTTCTTGCGTTCGCGATCGAAGCGGTCGGCATTCTCGCGTTGTCGAAATACGGGCAGAGTCCGGTCGCGTTCGTCGTGCTGACCGGCATCGTGTTCTTTGCATGGGGCGAAATCTACAGCCTGTTCCCCGCGACCTGCGGCGATACGTACGGCCCGAAATTCGCCGCCACCAACGCAGGGCTGTTGTACACCGCGAAGGGCACGGCCGCGTTGCTGGTGCCGTTCACGAGCGTCATCACGGCGGCAACCGGCAACTGGCATGCGGTCTTCGTGCTTGCATCGGGCATGGCGGCCGCGGCCGCGCTGCTCGCGCTATTCGTGCTCAAGCCGATGCGCCGCGCACATGCCGCGCGGCACGCGAGCCCTGCGACCGAAAGCGTTTATAGCGGCGGCTCATTGATCAGCGAATCGGCGCGTGTGTCTGCGGATGGCGGTTGACGGAAGTTGTATCGAACGCAAGGGCGGCATCGCGCGCGTCGGTAACGGCGCGCCGCCGCTCTTGGCCCAAGTTTCTGGCCCAAGCTTCTGGCCCAATAAAGTCGGCGGAAGCTGGCTCTTCAGGATTGACCCGTTTCGGCGCACACTGCGTGCACGAACTCAACGGAGCAATCATGTACGTCCCAGCCCATTTCAACGAAGCACGCAAAGACGTGCTGCATACGCTCATCGCGCAGAATCCGTTCGGCACGCTGATTACCCACGGCGCGAACGGCCTCGACGCGAATCACATTCCGTTCGAGTTGGCATCTAACGAAGGCGAGTTCGGCGTGCTGCACGCTCACGTGGCGCGCAATAACCCGCTTTGGCAGGACGTGGCCAATGGCGACGAAACGCTGGTCGTGTTCCGCGCCGGCGACGCGTATGTTTCGCCGACCTGGTATCCGAGCAAGCACGAAGCGCACAGACAGGTGCCGACATGGAACTACGTCGTCGTGCACGCGCATGGGCGCATCACGATTCGCGACGATGAAAAGTACGTGCGGGGCGTCGTCGCGCGCCTCACGCGTACGCATGAAGCAGGCGAAACGCAGCCGTGGAAGATGGGTGACGCGCCGGCCGAATACATCGACGCAATGCTCAAAGCGATTGTCGGCGTGGAGATCGAGATCACGCGGCTCATCGGCAAGAGCAAGCTCAGCCAGAACAAGGACGCGCGCGATATTCAGGGCGCCGGAGAAGCATTGAAGGCACGCGAGAACCGGATCGGCGATCAGATGCTTGCGTGCCTTGCAGAGAAGCCATAACGCTGCCTGCGTGGCGGGCACTCCTCCGGGCGCTTGCTTGATCCCGGAGAAGTGTCGGCAGGTTATTTACCCGAACATTTATTGCCCGGTGTAGCCGAGCGGAGCCGTCGAGTTGTTCTTCGCCACGGTCGCGTTGCTGGACACAATGTACTGCGGCACTTCGGTAAGGGTCAGCGTCACTGAACCGTTGCTATACGGAACCGTGCTGACGTTGCCGTATCCATCGATCTTCGTCACGTTGCCCGACGTGCCGGCGTTGTCGACCTGCAGCGTATAGCTCGTCGAATACGTCTGGCTGTACACGCCGCCGCTCGTCGGCCATTGCGCATTGCTGTGCGCCCACGCGGCCGTCACCACCTTGCCGTTGCCCAGTTGCTGGAACGCGTAGGCGAACGTGCCTGACGGCGCGCCCTTCACACGGCCCAGCGTGTCGGTGCCGTCGAGAACGCGCGTCATCGTCGCGAACGCCATTGCTTCGGGTTTCGGCGAGAGGTTCGTCGCGCCGAATGCACCCTGCGCATTGTTCAGATCGAAGAACGAGCCGTATCCGACTTCGCCCGGATAGTCGGGACCGTAAAAGAGCGTGGTCACCTGTGCGCCGCCGCCGAGCACGATGATGTGCGAGCGCACGCCGACTGCCGCATGAGCGAACAACTGGTTTTGCGACGGCACATTCGGGCCATAACTGAGGCCCGGATCGTAGCTCGTGCCCGCTTCCGTGAAGAAGAGCTTCATGTTGGGCTTGCCCGCCTGCATCACCGAACGCAGTTGCGTCATCTGGTTGTCAAGCGCATTGGCCTGGTTCGCGGCATCCGGGTCCGCGTCCTGCAACTCGGGCGGATGTGCCGGATACGTGCCCGCATTCCAGTAGCCGTGCGTCGACACAGCGTCGATGTAATTCCACAGGCCAAGCGCGCCGAACTTCTTCAGATAGCCGGTCGTGCAGGTATCGCAATTGGCGGCGAACGGGTTGCCCGTGCCCATCACGACCGCATTCGGATCGGTCGAGTGAATGCCTTCGTAAGCGGCCTTGTACATCGCGACGAAGTTCGCGTCGCTATCCGCCCAGCCAAGGCTCGGCTCCCACGTCACCTGATAGTAGTTCTTCTGCTGATTCGGATAGTTGGCAGCCCGAATCGAACTCGTGTTGGTCCCGACGCGCGCCATGAAGTCCTTGAACTCGGTCATGTTCGACGGCGCGTAATAGCTGTCGTTGAACTGCCCGGTCTTCGAATCCCATGCGGGCAGGCCGTCGAGACGCACGATACGCATCTGATCGGGATTGGCCTTATAGAAAGGATCGAGATCGTTCACGCTCGGCGTGTACGTGTACGGCCCATTCGGTTCCATCGTCGATACCTGGCGGTCGTCGATCGTCCACGAAATGCCGAGCGCACGCAGCGCCGCGATGTTGCCGTTGAAACCCTGCATGCCGAAGCGATGCTGGTCCTGATGCGCGTAGGCCACCGTGCCGATCGCCGAACTCAGGTCAGGCAGCACGCCGAAGGTTGCAATGCCAGTTGGCCGGGTGCCGCTTTTCGGCAGCGTGCCGCCCGCGGAGCGCAACGTTGCAGTCAGCGCGCCGTAGCCGGCCCACGTCGACTTGCACGACAACGTGTTGGTCTGCACGCCTGAGCTAACCGGGAAGCTGCCCTGCGTCTTGATCGCGCCATTCGAATCCGCGACGGACCAGACGACCGTGTCGGCGCCCGGCGCGTTCGTCGTGATGGCGATCTTGAACGCGGCGTTGTTCGGGAAGACGCGCAGACCATCGCTGGTCGGCGTATCGGCGCTGATGATGCCGTTGGCCGTGCCGCCCGCGGTTTGGGCCGGCGTGCCGCAGGAGATCGCTGCGCTGGTTGCGACGGATTGCGTCGGTGTGGGGCTTGGCGTTGGTGTGGCGGTCGGGGTCGGGGTCGGCGCGGGTGCAGGTGCAGGTGCAGGTGCAGGTGCAGGTGCCGGAGCGGGCGCAGGCGTAGGTGCGGGTGCGGGCGTAGGTGCTGGCGCGGGTGCAGGCGCAGCGGCCGCCCGCATCCAGCAAGCCTTGTCATAGCCATACGCCGGATCAGTTGGCGAAACGGCGCCCATATAGCAACCCACGCCATTGCTGAACGTGCGGGGACTCGTCAGCATCGTCGACGGCGCATTGGGCGGCACCGCACCGAATACGACCGAAGCCGTGCCGAGGAACGAGCACTTGCCGTTCTCCTGCGCGCACAGCTTGTATTGCTGACCCGCGACGGTAACCGTGCTGGCTTGCGCTTGTGCGTTTTGCACACCAAAGGATGCCAGCGCCGTTGTCGCCGCGATCCCAATCAACCTCGAATATCTAACCATTGTCCCTGTCTTGCGAAGAAGAGTTATCCCCGAAAATGGAACGGCATCGAACTGGCCGTGCCGTCTTTGTCTTGTCGGATAAAAAGAAAAAGCGTCCCCCCGGACGCAATGCGGTCCGTCTGAACGTGTCAAACGCGGGACGAGCGAAGACCAGCGCGGCTATGTCTTACGCGCTCATTTAGAAAACAGGACCACCAGAACCGTTTGTCTTTCGTTGTGCTTCCAACCATTAGGATGGCTAACTGACAATGAAAGCCAGTCGTTTTCCCGTCATCGATCAATGCTGTTGGTTGGACACACCGTCTGTCACGCGCGACACACCCGGCGACAGACGTCAAGCGAGCGGTAAGAAAAACGCAGGGATGCTGGCCGGCGTCGTTGTTACCAGTACTGCGCGGCACCACGGAGGCGCCGGATGGAAATCTTGCTGAGATTCACCGCGATCCGCGCGCCACAGGTAGTACTTACGGGTGCGCTGGCGGAAGAATTATAAACGTTTCAAAACTGCAACGAAGTGCGCTCACGGGCCGATAAGTAGCGATCCTGCCCCTGCTCCCGATGCTGAGGCCGGACTTTCGCAAATGCGCGGCTCTGCGAAAAGCCTGCCTCGCGATCGCGGCGAAAAGGTAAAACCTGTAATCGTCGGCGGATAGGCGAATTGGGGACGGCGATAGCGCGCCGCGCACGCCGCTTTCCGCCACTACTTCGCCGGTACATCGGCAATACTTCGGCAATACTTCGCCACTGAGTGCCCGCGCGAACGCCGCGTGCCACGCATCGTTCTACTTGCACTATGCTTTTGTGAAGGGCGTCAAACACATGCGAACCCCACGGCGCATGTCCTGATTGGACTGCACCATGGCGTTTTCGCGCGTTATGCAACGCACTGACCTCGCGCACCACAGTGGTACGCTGAGGAAAGCAGCCTTCGCGGCAGTGAACCGCCGTTTGTGCGGCGAGATCCACGCAACCAGAACGCACCGCGAAGCGCAATTGCCGGCGAACGGCTCAACATCGCTGCGGGAGCGACTGCGATGGGATACAAAACCTATACCCTGATGACCTTGATGGCGGTTAGCAACGTGGCCTTCGCGTGGCAGCCGGTCATCTATCCGATTCGAAGTCAAAGCGCGTATCAACGCAGCGTCGACAGCGCGATGTGTTACGCGACTGCAAACAAGCAAACCAAAGTCAACATGGCGCACGAAGCCCAGACGCCGCCGCCGAAGCCGGCTGGGACCAAAACATCGTCGACGGGCGCGCCATCGCGTCCGCCGTTGCCTCCCAGTACTTTTTCCGCGACGCCACCCGGCACCGCGATTCCCGACGGCATGGAGCCAGCAGCACCGACTGCGGCTTCCGCTGCGAAGCCCGGTACGGCAACGGCCGCCGCCGCAAGCAATGCGGCTTCCGCGACACCGGCGGCTCCGGCGAGCGAAGCGCCCAGCGCGACCGCGACGGCGACCGCGAATGCCGGGCACGCAGCATCCGCGACTGCGCCGGCGTCGGCATCGGCGGCAATCGCGGACAAAGGCGCCTCCGAGCCCGCTACCACGGCAAGCGCGCCGGGCGCCTCGCAACCCGGCATGGCCGCCTTGCCGCCTCTGCCCGCGCCCGAGCCGCCCATGACGCGCTACTGGGCCGCCTACGGCGCGTGCATGCAGGCGCGCGGTTACGTCGTCGCACAGTAAGTGCCCGCGTAAGCATGACTTGCGGCGGCCGCGCGCCGGCTGCCGCAAGCGAATCCGACGCCCGCAACCTCGCCATCAATAACGACATGAATACAGACCAGATCAATACTTCGGGATGCGAACAATGTGGAGCACCGCTCGCCAACCGCATGATGCCTTGCGCGTCATGCCGCGCGCGCAGCACTCCTTCGTACGGCGCGATGGTGCCGACTCTGACCGTGCGGCTCAACGAAACTCGCCCGCTGCCGCCAAGGCGGCTTCCGGCTCGGAGAGTGTGGAGCCCGTCGCGTGCGCTGGCGAATCCGTATGCGACGATCGAAGAAGCGGTCGTGGTCCAGAGCGCTTATCGGCGACTGCGCGAGCCGCTCGTGCTTGCCGCGTCCGCGCTGGTCGTCGCGTCGGCGGTGTATGCGGGCTTCATACACAGTAGCGATGAGGGTGTCGAAGGGGAACCTGTCGCTGTGTCGGGTGCTGTTAAGAGACCGAGTGTCGTGCCGGCTATCGGAGCCGTCGAGCGCCCTACTGCGGTATCTTCAGTGCCTTCGGCTGCCGAAGTCGCTGCGCCGCGTGGAGAGCCGGCGCCCACGCCGTCGGTGGCAGTGGCGGCTGCATCGCCAAGGTCGTTGCCCGTTTCGTCGTCCACGGCATCGCGAGCACCAGCGTCGCCGTCCGCGTCGCCCTCACTCGCCGCGCGTCGCGCCGCGCCCGCGGCTCCAGTCGTGTCAACTGCCGCAACGCCCGCAGCTACGACCATAGCAATCGCCTCCGCACAACCGAAACCCATCCCCAGCGCCCCGCCTCCGCTCACCGCGGAAGAAAAAGCGCGCGCCGATCTGTCGCGGCATCTGCGCGCCGCGCGCGCGAGTCTGCAGAACAACAATCTCTCGGCGACGAAGGTGCGCGTCGCCGCAGCCATGGTGGTGCAGCCTCAAAGCCGTGAAGCGCAGAACCTGCGCGCCGCCATCAACACGCGCGAGCAGCAGCGTGACGCACTGCTGAGTCTCGCGCGCGGCTGCGGCTATATCGCGCGTTGGGACTGCGTGTCGCGCAATGCGGGCAGCGCGTTGGAGATTGATTCAAGCAGCAGGGAAGCGCGGCATCTCGTGACACTGGCGATGCAGGAGTCGGCGCTCGCAAGCGTGCAAGCGGTGGAATCCGAGCCGGGCCCTGCGCCCGATACACGCGACATCAACGCTCATCACTGAACGCGCGACGCACAGCGTCTAACGCGCCGATACCGCCGGGCACACCTGCCGTGCAATCGCGCGGTATCGCTCGGCCGTGTCTCGCAGCGTGAGTCCCACGAGCGATCTTTGCACGCGCTCCTGGCTTAACGCCATGACGATGGCGTCGGCGTAACAACGAATGTCGTCGGTATCGACGAGTTGCACGCCAGGAAAACTATTCGCGAATGCGAACGCCGGTATCCTGCTCGCGACGATCGGCACGCCTGAAGCCAGCGCCTCGAGAAACGCCACGCTATGTCCTTCCGAGCGCGACGGCATCACGAACACGCTCGATTCCGAGAGCACCGTCGCGACGTCGCTGCGCGGACCGGCCACGACGACGCGCTCCCCGATGCCCAGCTCCGTTGCAAGCGCAACGACCGCGCGCTGATAGTCAGGGTCCTCGACCACGCCATAGAGCACGAGTCGTGCGTCCTCGATCCGCGTCAGTACTTCGCTAAAAGCCCGCACGGTAAGCAGTTGATTTTTCACCGACGCATATCGGCCGATCTGCACGATTTGCGGCACGCTGCTCACGCGCTCGCCACCGTCGGTGAATGCGAAGCGCGCAAGGTCGACGCCGTTCGGCACGACCGTCATCGACGGATGCACGCCGATTGCCTGGACATAGTCCATCACGCCTTGCTGCGATACGCCGATCACGACGCGCGCGCGCCCGGACAGCACATGCTCGACGCGCCTGAAGAGCGGCCGCTCGAAGTCATTGGTCGCGGAATGCATCACGTAGACGACCGGCGCGCCGAGCGGCAACGCGCGCGCGTAGAACGACGGAATCGTCGCATGCGCGAAGATGACGTCGGGCCGAAACCGCCGCACCGCGACGAACAGATTCCACAGCTTGCCGAGGGCGTGGTGCCGCTTCGGCGGAAACCAGCACTGTACGCCGTGAGCATGCAATTCATCGGCCAGTGACGTGAAATCGGCATGCGCGGGCAACAACGACGCCATGCACACCGCCATTCCTTCGGAGCACTGATCGAGCGCGAGATCTTTCGCGAGCACTTCGGCGCCCGACAAACGCGGCGCCAGTACGAGGTGGAAGACACGCATCATGCCGTCCTTGGCTTCAAGGTTCTGTAGAGCATCCACGCCGCGGCGCAGCCGAGGCCCAGCGTCATCGACCATGCAATGCCGGTCACGCCCCACCAGCGCACCGCGAGCGGCGCGCTGACGAGCAGCACCACCACCTGAATCGCGGACGCATGCACGGTGGCCTTCGCATCGCCGACTGCGCGCAGATACGACACGAGTACCGCGATCAACGCACCGATTGCCATATTGATGACCAGTATCCTGAAGAGCGGCACTGCCGGCAGCCAGGCTGCGCCGAGAATCAACGAGAACATCGGCTCGGCAATGAGCCGCAGCAGTTCGACAAATGCAGCAAGCCCAACGGCGGCCACAAGCAGATAAATCCTGATGAGCCTGGAAGCCGCCTGCGCATTGCGCCGATGATGCGCGGCAAAAGTCGGAAACAGGTACTGCGACATCGCGATCGCCGCATCGGCGAGCAGCATCTGCGCGAGGCGCGACGACATTTGATAGCCGCCGAGTTGCGTCGGCCCGAGCAGTTTGCCGACCACCACCTTGTCGAACTGATTCAGCAGCAGGTTGATGACGCTGCTTGCCCAGATCCATCGGCTGAAACCGACATACTGGCCGATGCCCGACCACACCGCGCGCACCGGCGGGCGCGGCGTCATGGTGGCCCACGTCAGCACGCTCTTCAACGTTTCTCCGGCAACGAGGCCGATCAGCACCGACGCCGCGCCCGCGCCGAGATAAGCAAGCGTGAGCCCGACGGAACAATCGACAAACGCGGCCGCCACCTCGACTCCCGCTATATGCTGAAAGCGCCGCTCGCGCTGCACCACGTAATAAGCCGGCGATGCAAGCCCGCGCAACAGCGGCAGCAACGCAGCGAGTTGAATCAGCACGAGCGATCCGTCGAGATGAAACTGACTCGATAACAACGGCGCCGACGCAACCAGCAGCAACGAAATCAACACACCGCGCGCCGTCAGCGTCGTCCATACGGCGCTGAGCTGCGGGCGCGTCGGCGCGTGCTCGCCCTGAATCACCGCTTGCGCGAGTCCCGTGTCGGACAACGCCTCGGCAATCGCAACCGCAAGCAGGGCCACGCTGACGCTGCCGATTGCCGCCGGTCCGAGCATGCGACCAATCGCCAGAAATTTGATCGCCACCAGTCCCCGCACCGCGAACTGTTGTAACAACACCCATGTCGCCGCGCTCGCGCCGAAGCTGCTCGCTATCGAGAGCGCGGGAAGCCTGATCGCCCGCAAGCTGGTTCTCCGTCGAATTGCAGCGCTGTAGAGCGGTTAGCAGCGCGTCATGACTCGCTGTGAACACCGCCGCGCCGGATTGGATTGAATTGGTCGCGCCAGCAAGCTGGCAATGGTTCATCTGGAACCGTAAGCATGACCTTACCGCGAGAGATTCGCCGTCAACCGCCATCAACCAGGCCGCTTCAGCCGCGGCCCTTGCGTGGTAGTACGTTTAACCACACAACGCGCGAATCAGGCAGTTTTGCGGTTGCTGGCAGTGCTAACGTTATTCATCTGATTGCATCGCAGAGCCCGCGGCGCGCGTCGTTTCGTCCATGCCGCTTGCACTGATGCAATTCCCCAACCCATGCATGTTGACTCCCGCCTATGCCTACCGACGTGATCGAACCTGACTTTGTCCTGATCGTTGAGCCGAATCTCACCGGTCATCGCTGGCGCTACGCGGAGTGGATCATGCAGGCGTGCGCGGAGGCCGGCTATCCATGCATTCTCGTCACGGAATGCGCGAATGAAGATCATCGGCTCGCGCGGCAGATTACCGCTGCAAATCGCGCCGACCAGCAGATTGCATTCGTCGATCCGGAAGAAAGCCGCACGCACCGTTTGCGGGAACGCAATCAGTACTGGCGCTTTCATCACTACTTCGAACGCGCGTATCGGATTCTCAGCCGCGCGCAATCGATCCGGCTTGTTGTCGTGCCGTATGCCGATTACTTCTTCAATGGCCTGCCCTTTCTCGGCTCGCCATTCGGCAAGACCCCGTGGATCGGCATCACGATGCGCTCGACGTTTCATCATCACAAGGTCGGCATCAAGGCGCCCGATCGTCCGCTCGTCAACGCGATCAAGGCGCAACTGTTCAGGCGCGCGGTTCGCACGCCGGGTCTACGCACGTTGTTGAGCATCGATCCGACCTTGCCCGAATGGGCGGCGCACCACGTATCGAAAGGCAGTGCGAAGGTCGCTTATGTGGCCGACCCGTTCCCCGACGAGCGCGCGGAAGATCCCGCGCTTGCGCGCGAGCGACTCGGCCTCGATCCCGAGCGGCGCTATCTGCTCGTCTATGGCGCAATTACCGAACGCAAGGGCATTTACGAACTGGTCCACGCAATGACGCGCCTCGAACACGCGCCGACGTTGATTGTCGCGGGCGAGCAGGATGCAGGCACACGCCACTTCATGCGCAATCATGTGCGCAGTCTCACGCCCGCGCCGGTCGTGCTCGACTCGTTTATTTCCAACGACATGGAGCGCGATCTGTTTTCCGCATGCGATGCGGTATGGCTCGGCTACAAAGGTCACTACGGCATGAGCGGCGTGCTCGTGCAGGCATACCGCTTTGGCAAGCCGGTGATCGCAACGGAAGACGGTTTGATCGGCTGGTTCAGCAGACGCTGCGAATTGGGCCCGATTCTGAGCGACTTGAGTTCGGCGTCGATCGGGAAAGCCATTACCGAAACGTTGACCTCGTGGCCGCACGAACATTCAGCTTCGGCCCCACGCGACAATCTTCTGTCGCAAAACACGCTCGGCGAATTCAAGCAGACTTTGCTGCAGCAGATGGCGTGATTCAAAAGCTCTCAGCGTGACCTGACGTGACGTGATGCGCCGGCTTAAAAGCCGGCGCACGTCATGAATAAGCCCGCGCTTTCAGGACAACTGCCCGCCGGCCACCGGCACTTCCTCGCGCACCGAGCTGCTGCGCTTTTCCGGGAACAGCGCATTGCGCATCAGCATGAACGGATACTCGATTGCGCGCGTGGTCACATAGCCGATCCCGATCGCAATGACGAACTGCGCGGAAAGCGCCACGATCCAGATGATGCTCGGCGCGAAGCCAAGCGCAGTCGCCTTGCGAATCAGCATCTCGCCCGGCGCAAGCGCGAGCGAGTGCCACAAGTAAATACCGTACGAATAAAGACCGACCCACGCGACGCCGCGATAAATCCACGTTGTCCGCAGCGACCCGGAGTACTCCAGAACGAAAACGATGAGCGCGGCAAAGCCGAGTGCCTGAATCGTGTAGCCGATGCTTTCGTCGAGCGCGATATGTTTCGTGGCCAACGCGAGCCATGCGCACAGCAGCCCGAGGCAGCCGACCAACAGCCACTTGCGCTTCGCGATCTGGTGATAGATGCCGGGCTTCATCCAGTAGATGGCCGAGAGAATCACGCCGATCAGTAAACTGTCGATACGGTACTGCGTGTATGCGAACGCGCCTTGCAAATCCCCATCCGCAACTGCAAAACAACGCGCTATGAGCGTTACCGCACAGATGCCCGACAGTACGCCGATAATCGTCCACGCGCCGAGCCGCAAGCGTGAGAAAAGCAATAAAAGCGCCGGCAGCACGAGATAGAAATGTTCTTCCACCGCGAGACTCCACGTCTGCGTGATCGAGGTGCCGAAATAGTTCTGCAAGTGCGTGAGGTTCTGGAAAAGAAATGTATTCCACGGATGCCGCCCGGCGAGCATGTGAAATATGATCAGCACGTAATACGCGGGCCAGATGCGGAACATGCGTCGCACAATGAAGCGGCGTGCGTCGACGTGGCCTGTTTCGGCGTATTGCCGCAGCAGCAGTCCGCCCACCAGAAAGCCGCTCAAGGTAAAGAAGAGATTGACGCCCTCTCGCCCGAAGCTCTTTAGCGGGTACTCGATAATCTGGAGTAGAACATTACTGGTGTGAACAGTACGAAAGTGAAAGCCCATTACCGCAATAATGGCGATGCCGCGAACGAAGTCGAGTTCGATCGCCCGTCTGGCTTTCGCGGGTCCCGTCCCGCCAAATAGCTTCATGCTGTTTTCCCCTTTTTCCGTTTTATCGGCCGCATTGTCCTGTTTGCATCATGGGTGGCGGGAAGCAGGTATGAGCGCCAAGATCAAGGCATTCAGCGACAACATCGGCCAGCTTGCGTGCGTCTTGCAGGCATAGCCCTTTCCACTGTCGCCAGAATCCAGGCAGCCGGAGACGAACCGCATTGGCGACGCGCACAAGCATAAGGTTGCGCGCACAATGACCCGACGCGAGACCGTCCGCTTAGACGACGGCAAATGACGGCGACGGGGAGGAAACAAGAATGCGCCATCAGTATGCAACGCCATGGATATGGATTTTTCTTTTACCGCTTGCACTGGACTATAAGGCCACCAACGCAAGCACCGGGCACTTCGCCCAGTTCATCTTTGTCATTCCAGCAATGGCGGCAGGGCTCGCCCTTCTGCTGATCGCACCGCGCTTTCACGAGCGCTCTCCGCTACGCTCGGTCGTCACCGCAAGCATGCTGTTGTGCGTGTTCGGCAGCGTCGTCGCGCAACTGATTCAGGACAACGACAGCGGCAATTATTTGCGCGTGCTATTGCCGTTCATCCTGTTTCTGCTCGGCTACCTGGTCGCGTGCCGGCCGTGGAGCGAGCATCGAATCGCTCAATTCGAAAAAGCACTGTTCCTCGGCAATGTGATTAGCCTTGTATTCACGTTTGTCTACGGCATTGCAACGGGCGGCGGTCTCGAGGAGGTGCGCTTTCGCATCATCTCCGTGACGCTGCTCGGACTGCAAGGCGTGCTGCTGCATGAGTTCGTCGTCGCCAAACGCTATTCGCTATACACGGTGGCCGTATTCGCGGGCACGGTGATCGTCGAATTGCTGAGCGTCACGCGCAGCCTGCTGGTCGGCACCGTGCTGTTGTTCCTGATCGCGATGGCGCTCAGCGCACCGTCGGTGCGGCAAATCTGGCGCGCCGTCGGTCGCGGTGTCGTGGTCGCCTCGGTGCTGGCGGGCGTGGCGGGCATTGCGGCACTGGCCGTTCCGAATGTCGCGGAACACTGGACGCAGCGCATATTCTTCTCGGAAGCAACTGTCTCCGGCAAGGACCCGACCACCATCACGCGTCTCGCCGAAATGCGCGATCAGTACGACCAGGTGAGTGCGTCGCCGGAAACGCTTCTATTCGGCGCGGGCTACGGGCACTACTACCGTTATTCGCCGGTCTATTTGCCGGACCTTGCAGGCCAGTTCAGCAAGCAGGACTTTTACGCGATCAACGAATGGGCCGCGGGTCACAACTTCTGGGTCTATCAGTTGTTTGCGGGCGGACTCGTATTCGGCATCGCGATGCCGCTTGCCACGCTCGGCGCGCTCGCGGTGTGTTTCTTCGCCTATCGCTACTGGCGCAAGGTCGTACCCAATGCGCCGATGCTGCCGGTATTCGGACGCGCGATCATGCTGTTTGCCGCATTGCCGGCGACGTCGATCGGCGGCAATCCTCTCGGCCCGCGCTTTTCGGGTCTGGTATTCGGCATTGGACTCGGTCTGATGATCGCCACTTATACGCGTTTGCAGCTCGCGCTGCCCGCACGCGCGAATCGCGTGCGTAGCGCCCGGCGTATGCGGCCCGCCGCGATGCCGGACTTGCCGGGACGCATTCAACCTGGCATGGGCCGCCCGGATCTCGCCGGCACGCTCGGCATGTCGCACACGGCACAACTGCCGGGTTCCAACCGACCGGACATTGCGCGATGAAAATCCTCCACGTGCTTGCAAGCGTCGATCCGCGCGCGGGCGGTCCCGTTGAAGGCGTTCGCCGCAGCGGCATCGCGATGCAGGAAGCCGGCCATGAAATAGAAGTGGCCACTTGCGATGCGCCGGACGACCCGTACCTCGCTGCTTTTCCATTTCCCGTTCATGCGTTCGGCCCGACTTCGAATCGCTATAGCTATAGCGCGTATCTCGCGCCGTGGCTCGCGAATCACGCGAAGCGCTTTGACGCCGTCATCGTGCACGGCTTGTGGCAATACCACGGTTTCGCGACATGGAAGGCGCTGCACGACAGCGACGTGCCGTATTACGTGTACGCGCACGGGATGCTCGATCCGTGGTTCAAGGAAGCGTATCCGCTCAAGCATCTAAAGAAATGGCTTTACTGGCCGTGGGCGGAGTACCGCGTGCTGCGCGACGCGCGCGCGGTGATCTTCACGACCGAAGAAGAGCGCACGCGCGCACGGCAATCCTTCTGGCTCTATCGTGCGCGCGAGCGCATCGTGCCGTTCGGCACCACGGTGCCCGAGGTGGACGTAGCGTCGGCGCGCGAAGCGTTTTTACAGGCCGTGCCGGGCGCACGCGGCAAACGCATCGTGCTCTTTCTCGGCAGAGTACACGCGAAGAAAGGCTGTGATCTTCTGATCGATGCATTCGCGCGCGTGGCGCAACGCGACGACGCGCTGCATCTCGTGGTTGCCGGGCCCGACGAAACCGGCTGGGCCGCGAGCCTGCGGGCTCAGGCGCAAGCCGCCGGAATCGCGCATCGCCTGAGTCTGCCCGGCATGCTGCAAGGCGATCTCAAGTGGGGCGCTTTTTACGCGAGCGACGTGTTCGCCTTGCCGTCGCATCAGGAGAACTTCGGTGTTGCAGTGGCCGAGGCACTCGGTTGCGGACTGCCCGCGCTGATCTCCGACAAGGTCAACGTGTGGCGCGAAATCGAAGAAGACGGCGCGGGACTGATAGCAACCGACACAGTCGACGGAACCGAGAAGAGCCTGATTCGCTGGCTCGAGCTCGACGACGCCGCACGCGAAGCGATGCGTGTGCAAGCCGCGCGCACTTTCCATGCACGGTTTCGCATCGACACCATGGTGAGCGCGTTGACGAGTTTGCTGGAAACGAGAGGCGGCCGCGACAGCGAAGCGAACCGCAACAAGCTCGCCGGATTGCGCGAGGCGAGCCAGCCAAGCCGCTGAATCGCACGAAAAAAACGGCGCTCGTTCGAGCGCCGTTTGCGTTTGCGGCGGCAGCGCGTTGGCCGCGCCGCCCTCGTCTCTTACTTCATTGTTCCTTCATCAACGACGTCAACGTCGACGCAGCGATAGGCAACGTCTCGACCGGAGACTGCGCTGGCGCAATTACGTTATTCGCCGCTTCCGCATGTGTTGCGCCGACGACGTGCGGCACATCGAGCTGACGCGCCAGATGTCCGGCGAGCCTGAGCGACAACGCGGCAATCGTAATGGTCGGGAAGTTTGCGCCGACAGTCGGAAACACCGAACTGCCGCCGATATACAGATTGCTGATGCCATGCACCTTGCAATCGCGATCGACCACGCCTTCGCGCGGCGAATCGTGCATGCGTGTCGTGCCCATGTGATGCCATGTGCCTTCCAGCTTCTCCGGCCACGCCCGGCCTTCGAGCGGCGCGTCGAGTTCGACGTCGGCCACGCGGGCCATCTGCAACTCTCTTGCGAATCCGGCGAATGTTTTATCGAACGTGCGCTTCACCTGGTCGCCGAGACGCCACTCCACCTTCACGCGCGGCATGCCGAAACGATCGCGCTTATCCGCGCACAACGTCACACGGCTGTCCGGATTCGGCACTGCCTCGACGATGGCCTGCAGCGTGACGTCGGTGATGAGCGCGGGCCATTGCAGTAAGCGCGCGAGGCCGTACCCGACCGTATGCAGCGGATGCGCGACCATCGTCGCGATGTCGGCTGTGAGCCTGCGTCCGGGCTGGTCCTTGAGCATCAGCGCTTCCTTGCAGCGAATCAGCGCCTCCGAGCCCGCACTCGCCTCGCCGTACCAGCGCGAATAGAGCCACACGCGAGAATTGAGCAGTTGTTCGCGCTCCATCATTTCGCGCTTCGGCGCGAACTGCGACGAGATCTTCGTGCCATGCGCCGAGACCGCGGCATTCTGGTAGTGATACTTGATGTCGTAGAGCTTGTTACGCGGGACGCCCTGGCGGAAGCGAACCTTTCCGCACATCATTCGCGGATGGTCCATGAAATAGCGTCCGACGAGATCGTTAGCATTGCCAAGTCCTGCTGCATGCACATTGTTCGAAGCGAGCAGCAGCCGCGCATTCTCGATCCCGCCCGCAGCGAGTACGAAGATGCGCGCCTTCACGGTCATCCGGCGTCCGCTGAGCGTGCCGACCTGCACGCGCGTAATCGTCGTGCCTTGCGCATCGGCGTCGATATTGAGCACGTTCGCGTGCAGAAAGACGCGCACCCGCGTGGAGCGCCCCAGTTCCTCGCGATACACCTTGCCGAAGCGCACCGGCGGGCTGAACTGCGCAACGGTGTCGCGCATGTCGCCGGTGCCCAGCGGTAGACGGCGCACGTCGGAGCGGCCAATCTCGCGCTCCCAGTATGCGGGGTCGAAGTTCTGCGGACCGAGCTTCAGCAATTCATGCGTGCGCGCGTAGTACGGCGCGAGTTCATCGAGTCCGAATGGCCAGCCACTATGCGGGATCCAGTCGCGCTTCTCGAAGTCCCATGGATCGAGCGGACGGCACCAGCCGCCCCAGCAGTTGCTGCTGCCGCCGAAATAGCGGCTGCGCGAGCCGTCCGCGAATCGATACGGCAGTCCGGCGTTTTCGCCGCGGTACAGGTCGCGCGTTTCTTCGTCAGGCGCAAACCCGCCGCTTTCCAGCAGGCAGGTATCCACCCCGGCGGCCGACATTTCGCGTGCGAGCGTGATGCCCGCGACGCCTCCCCCAATAATGCAGACCGTCGTTTCGATGACCGTATTTTGTTCGACATTGCGAGTATCGATGAACATCCGCAGCTCCCGTGTTCTTCATCATGATTTTTTAAGGCGTCGCCGGCTTGCGGGCCTATGGCCGGCAAGCAACGCGCCCCTATGCCGTGACCGGATGCATCAATTGTCCGGTTGCCACGACATCGGTCTCCTCAGCGTATAAAAGCTACGGATCTATTTCTGTGCTTCAGGTCACGGAAGAAAACGCTTCCGCAAAAAACAACACGGGTTTCCGCCGTACACGCCGCCGGCTTCGAGCGAGCGATGCACGACGGAGAGCGGTGTGACGACCGCCGAGCGGCCTATCGTCACGCCCATTTGCACGACGCATTTCGACGTGATCCACACGCCGTCCTCGATCACGATCGGCGCCACGCGCAAGTCCATCGTGGTGCTCATATCGTGCGAGCCGGCTGTCAGGAACGTTCCCTGAGAAATGCACACATTGGAGCCGATGCGAATCGGCGCCTGGTTATAGATCCATACGTCGACACCGAACCAGCACTTGTCGCCCACTTCGAGATTCCACGGCGCCTTCACCCGCAATGGATGCACGAAGCGGCAGCCAGTACCGATCCGCGCGCCGAACAGACGCAGCAACGCGACGCGCACGGATGAGAGCGGCAGCAGCTTGTTATTGATGACGCAAGCCTCGACTACAAACCATATGAGCTCGACGAGCGCGCCGCGCCCCGCGCGATAATTGCCCTTGCCGGCGAGGCTCAGGTCGATCACGCGATGCTCGGCGCCGGCACTTTCAGTTGGCGGCGCACAAGCGAGCCGCGGATCGTCTGCGATATTGCCCATGATTCTTCTCCATACCGTGCGCCGTGCGTTTATGCACAGGGATGCTAATTAATCTCGATGCCTGTCTTTGGCAGACTCGCTCTTCTTCACTACGTGGCCGCGCAGGCAAGCGTTTTGGCGGCTGCGTGCATGGATTTTGGCGCACGATGTTTTCATTGGACTGCATCAACCCGGGGACCACAATGACAACACTGATTCGACACACCGCCCACTGCATGCTTCTTCTCACCGCCGTTTGCGCAGCACCCGCATTCGCGCAGAAGGCAGCGCCGGCCATGACCGCCACGGCGCCGACCGGCTATGGCGCGCCGGCGCCCGCTCCAGTCGATCGCCGCGCCGTTCAGCGCAAGCGCGAACAGAAGCTGCTGGGCGCGCCTGACGGCTACGTCGCCGGCAATCCGCGGGACGCCAATATCGACAACGGGCGCCGTGCAGCCCTGCTCGACGAACAACGCATGACCGTCACCGATGGCGAGCAAGCCGGCAAGCCTGGCGCTGCAGGCAAGCGCAAGGCGCCGCCCGTCGCGAACGGCCAGTTGCGTGTCGCCGATGCGGCAGCGCGTCCGCGCGCCGACGACAAGCTCGTGCCGCAAGGCGCCGCCAAGGCCACCTACGCCGATCCGTACACGATGGGTAAGCGTTCCGTCTACCGTTCGCCGTGGTGATCGCGCACTCATGATGGCCGTGGCCGGATCATTCCGGCGCGGCGTCCTCCGTGGTCGCCGGCTTCGCATGCGGCACGACCACCGCTGAAGGCCTGGCGTCGAAGTACGTAGCGCTCGCCTTCAAGCGCCTTCTTCCTGCCGCGCGGCACAGCATGCCGATGCGTTCTTCAAAAGTACTAATCGTCGAGTCCGGCGAAAGCGCGCTCTCCGCGTAGTCGCGCGCGGCTCGTCCGAGCGCCGCGCGCCGCTCGGGGTCGTTGGCGAGAGCGGTGATCGCGCCGACCAGCGCCTTCACGTTATCGGGCGGCACGACGACGCCGCGCGCATGCACCGCCTCGTGCAGCGCGGTGCCGCGCCGCGCCATCGCGATCGTCGCGCGGCCGCTCGCGAACATGCCGGTCAGCTTCGACGGCATGACGAGATCCGCTGCATCGGCGCGTTGCGGCAGCACGTGAATGTCCGCGAGATTGAGCAGTTCGTTCAGGCGCTCCGCCGGCTGAAGCGGCAAGAAGACGCAGTTCGGCAACGTTGCGCAGCGCTTCTCGAGGTTCTCTCTCGCCGCGCCGCCGCCACAAAATACGAACGTGACATCAGGACGGGACGCGAGCGAAGCAGCGGCTTCGGCAAGCGTTTCAATGCCCTGCTTCGCGCCCATGTTGCCGGAGTACAGCACGACTTTCTGCGCGTCGGACAGATTCAACTCGCTACGGTATTCGCTCGCGCGCGACAGCGGATAAATGGCCGACACGTCGACCCAATTGGGCAGACACACCACTTTCGAAGGCGCTACGCCTTTCGCCGACGCACGCGCGCTCATCTGCCGCGTGATCGACGACACCGCGTCGAAGCGCCGCAACAACTGGCTTTCGACCCAGCGCGCGATTCGCGCCGCGCGCGAGCCTTTGAGAAGGCCGAGCTCGAATGCCGCATCGACTTCGTAATCCTGAATGTGCAGCCACGCACTGGCGCGCGCCACACGAGCCAGTGCAAGGCATGCCGGCGCGCATATCAAGGTCGGCGCGATCAACACGACTGCGTCGGGGCGCCATAACGCCTGCAAGGCGAGCACAGGCAGCGAGGTCGCCGCAAAGCTAGCCAGATGAATCATCCGCTTCAGGCCGCTCGGTCGCGACGGCACCCATAGCGGCGCGCGCCAGATCGCGACGCCGTCGCGCTCTTCCCGCCGATAACGCCACGACGCATAGCCCGGCGAAACCTGCCATTCAGGGTAGTAAGGCGGAGCGCATACCACCCGCACCTCGTGCCCTCGACTTGCGAGCAGCGCGGCCATTTCAGCCGTGTACTTGCCGGTCCCCGTGAGCTCGGGCGCGTAATTGAGGCCGTAGATCAGGATCTTCATTGTGCGTATCTAACGTGTTAAAGCTTCCATGCCCGACCTCGCGGCGGCGCCGCGACACCCGTCAATCGCTCAGCATCAGCGCACAGCCCCGGGCAATATTGGCGGCTGCGGAAGGCGGATCAAACCGGCGAATCACTTCCATGCAACGGTGAGCGGTGCCGCTCGCATCGGCGAAGGCTTCCATTGCTTTTAGCAGCGTGCGCTGCAATCCGGCGACGTCGCCCGCGGTAAACGAATAACCGCTCACGCCGTCGATCACGAGTTCCGGCACGCAGCCGCAACTCTCGCTGACGACAGCCGGACAGCCGTGCGCGAGCGCTTCGTTGACGACGAGACCCCACGGCTCGCTGAAGCTCGGCAGCACCATGCAGGTCGCGCCGTAGTACTCGCGCGTGAGCGGCTCATCCTGCAAGCTGCCCGCGAACGTTACGGCGTTCTCAAGGTGCAATTCGACGGCTTTTGCACGCAATGCGTCGGCCATCGGCCCCGTGCCGACAATGCGCAATTGCGCAGCGGGTACGCGTTTTTGCAAACCGGCAAACGCTTCGATCAACGTGCCGACGCCTTTTTCTTCCGACAGACGCCCGACGTATAGAAACACCGGCGGATTGCCGGCACGCGCGGCGACGCGTTCGACCAATGCCCGCTCCGGCGAAAAAGAACCGGGCAATGCGGCGGCCTGACACGGTATGAAAATCTTCTCGCGCTTTGCGCCGAGGGACAGCAGATACTCGCGGCTGCGCTCGCCGAAACCGAAATAGCCGTCGCACAGCGAGAAAAACACGCGCTTCGGAATAGACGTGAGAAGCTTCTTCGGACGATCGCGTCCGGTCGAATCGCAGAACACCGCGCGCCGCTTGCCGGTCACAATGCAAGCCGCAAGCATCGCCCAGTATTCCGGACGGTGATAACCCGGCAGCACGATCAGATCGGACTTCGCCTTCAGCACTTCCCACGTCAGCCGCGCGATCATCTTGATCGTCGGCACGTCTTCGTAACAGCCGTCGAAGAGTTTTTGCATCGGATACCGATGGTATGAATAGTCGACCTCGGAAAAGCCGATGCGGTCGTGCTCGGTATCGGCGATCTGCACCATCCGGTAGCGAATTGCTCCGGATGCCGAAATATTATGCAGCGCAGAAAAGACGACACCTTTGTGACGCGACCATACGACGTTATGGAAGATGGTGACGGATGCACTCATTTTTATGCAGCTCCTCGAAAAGACGTCATTGCACGGCGGCCGCGGTCGGCGACCCGGCATAGGATTCGACGAATTCCCGATACGTCGACGCGATTCCCTGCTCCAGTCCGATCGTTGCCCGCCAGCCCATCTGCGCGAGGCGCGAGACGTCGAGCAACTTGCGCGGCGTGCCATCGGGTTTCGACGCGTCGAACACGAGCTCGCCGTCGAAGCCGACCACCTTGCAAATGCACTCCGCCAGTTCGCGTATCGACAGATCTTCGCCGACGCCCACGTTGAAAAGCCCTTCCATCACGTTGTTTTCGAGCACGAACAGCGTGGCCGCGGCGAGATCGTCGACATGCAGGAACTCGCGGCGCGGTGTGCCCGAGCCCCATACCGTCAGCGTATCGGCGCCGTTCAGCTTGGCTTCGTGCGCCTTGCGCAGGAGCGCCGGCAACACATGGCTGCTCTTGAGATCGTAGTTGTCGTTCGGGCCGTACAGGTTGGTCGGCATCAGCGATACGTACTGCGTGTTGTATTCGCAGTTGTACGCCTCGCAGAGTTTCAAACCGGCGATCTTCGCGATGGCGTATGCGTCGTTCGTCGGCTCGAGCGACGACGTCAGCAGATACTCCTCGCGAATCGGCTGCGGGCATTGCTTCGGATAAATGCACGACGAACCGAAGAACACCAGCCGCTCGACCTGCGCCCGATACGCGGCGTGAATCACGTTCGTTTCGATCACCAGGTTTTCATAGATGAACTCGCCCGGCCGCGACGCGTTCGCAAAAATGCCGCCCACGCGCGCCGCCGCCAGCAGCACGACGTCGATCTTCTCGGCCTCGAAAAAACGGTTCACAGCGGCCTGATCCATGAGATCGAGCTCGAGCCGCGTGCGCGTGACGACGTTCGTGTAGCCCGCTGCGACGAGCCGCCTCACGAGAGCCGAGCCGACCATGCCGCGGTGCCCCGCGACGAAAATGCGTGACTGTTTGTTCATCGCATCACTCGTGATGTTCGAGCGCCGTGAAGCCGGCGAGCGTGACGAGCGCGTCACGACGTGCAATCTGGAAGTCGGAGCGCACCATCTCCTTGACGAGCGCGGCAAACGGCGTGGTGGGTTGCCAGCCCAGCTTCGCATGCGCCTTCGACGGATCGCCGAGCAACGTCTCGACTTCGGCCGGCCGGAAGTAGCGCGGATCGACACGCACGATCACGTCGCCCGGCGACATTCTGGTCTCGCGCCCTTCCACTTTGTCGACAATGCCGATTTCGTCGACACCGCTGCCTTCAAAGCGCACCGTGACGCCCAGTTCACCCGCGGCATGCTGGACGAACTGACGCACGCTGTACTGCACGCCGGTCGCAATCACGAAGTCCTCCGGCTGCTCCTGTTGGAGCATGCGCCACTGCATCTCGACGTAATCGCGCGCATGGCCCCAGTCGCGCAACGCCGACAAATTGCCGAGATAGAGCGTCTTCTGCATGCCGACCGCAATACGCGCAATCGCACGCGTGATCTTGCGCGTCACGAAAGTCTCGCCACGCACCGGCGATTCGTGATTGAACAGAATCCCGTTGCAGGCATAAAGACCGTACGCTTCGCGATAATTGACCGTTGTCCAGTACGCGAACATCTTCGCGACGGCATACGGACTGCGCGGATAGAACGGCGTCGTCTCCGATTGCGGCACTTGTTGCACGAGGCCGTAAAGTTCGGACGTCGACGCCTGGTAAAATCGCGTCTTATTCTGCATACCTAAGATACGCACAGCCTCCAAAATCCGCAGTGCGCCAAGACCATCGGCGTTGGCCGTGTACTCCGGTTCCTCGAACGACACCGCAACGTGGCTTTGTGCCGCGAGGTTATAAATCTCGTCCGGCTCCACGCGCTGAATCACGCGCAGAATGCTGGTGGAGTCCGTGAGATCGGCGTGATGCAGAAAGAGGTGTTGTTCCGGATCGTGTGGGTCTCGATAGAGGTGATCGATCCGGTCTGTGTTAAACAGCGACGACCTGCGTTTGATGCCGTGCACGTCGTAGTTTTTGGCGAGCAGCAGCTCGGCGAGGTACGACCCGTCCTGCCCCGTGATCCCCGTGATCAGCGCGACCTTGCGTTTCATGAAGGCTTCTCCTTGTTAACTTTTCAACACTTGTAGCGAGAAACTCGGCCGCGATTTCAGCCCGCTATGCTGTCATATCCGTAATATCCGCCTTGATAACCCGAGCCGAGGAAAGCCCCTTCCTGCGGCACGTCGGTGAGCAATACGCCTCTGAGTCCAACGCCGCCATTACGAAGACGCTTGGCGGTCTCGGCAATTTCATTCAACGGATGACGGCCGTGGCGAACCACCAGCAGCGTCGTGCCCGCGTGCTTGCCGATCAGCGTCGAATCGGTGACGGCGAGTACCGGCGGCGTATCGATGATCACGAGGTCGTAGCGTGATTTGAGTTCGTCGAGCATCGTCTGGAAGCGCGAACTCATCAGCAGTTCCGAAGGATGCGAGGGCAGCGTGCCCTTGGCCAGCACATCGAGTCCGGGCAGCACGTCGCGCTGGATCATCGAAGTCAGGTCGCCGCCGCTCAGCACATCCGACAAGCCCGGTTGATGTCCGATGCCGAAGTGCGAGTGCACGTCGCCGCGCCGCATGTCGCCGTCGATAATCAGCACGCGCTTATTCGCCGATGCGACGAGCGCCGCGAGATTCACCGACAGAAACGACTTGCCTGCGTCGGGCCGCGAGCCCGTAATCATCACGACGTTATTTGCGGCATGGTCGAGCGAAAGTTGCAGTGAAGTACGGAGATTGCGCACGCCTTCGACCGCAATGTCTTCCGGCGCCTGCTGCGCGAGAACATGCAGACCACGCCGGCGCAGCATGACGTCCTCTTGCAACCGCAACTGCGTCTGGCTGCGCGGCACCACCGCGAACACCGGCACGCCAAGCACGGCTTCCAGTTCGTCGGGACGCTCCACGCCGCCATACATCGCGCGCTTGAAGAAGGTCAGCATGATGCCGAGCACCAGACCGCCGCCCAGCGCAATGAGAATCGCGATCACGCGCTTCGGACGCACCGGCTCATCGGGTGCTTCGGCGAAATCGACCACGCGCACGTTGCCGACCTGGCCCGCCTTCGCGACGCGCAACTGCTGCGCGCTATTGAGCAGATTCGTGTACAACTCCGTGTCGACATGCACGTCGCGCAACAGACGCAACGCGGTTTGCTCCGTATCCGGCATCACCGACACGCTGCGGTTCATGTTGACCTGCGCGCCTTGCAGCGCTGCGATCTGCGCATCGAGCGAAGCGACTGCCGGGTGATTCGCCGTGAAGCGTTGCGACATCTCGGCGCGCTGCGTTTGCAGATCGAGCAGCTTCGTCTTGTTGTCGACGATCTGCTGAAGCAGCAGGCGGCTCTCTTCGCCGAGATCGACCGTGCCGTGCGTATTGCGGAACTTGTTGTAGCGCTGCTCCGCTTCGTCCAGTTCCTTGCGCAAGCCCGGCAATTGCTGGTCGAGGAATGCGAGCATGTGCTCGGCTTCCGTCGAACGGCTTGCAACGTCCTGGCGCACGAACTCACGCGCCATGCTGTTGACGATCGCCGCGGTCAGCGCGCTGTCACCGCCTTCGAGGCTCGCGCGGATCACGCCGGATTGCAGCGTGGTTTCCTGCACGACGAGCGCCTTCTGCAAGCGGTCGACGGTGCTGAGCGTCGACGCACGCGACAGCTCGAATTGCGAGCCGGCCGCGCCGGTCAGCGCATCGACACGCAACGCGATAGGACCGTCGGCGGTATCCGTCTGGACCGTTTCGCCGACGTGGCCCGACAGGATCGCAATGCCGTTCCTGTCGCGCAGCACGTACGAGCGGTCGTTGCCCGCGACCAGCGTGAAGGTGGTGTCGTACATCTCCTTCGACGTGTCGAAGCGCGACACCGAGATGCTCTCGTTGCCCCACGCATAGCCGGACAGGTTGATGAACTGGGGCAGTTTGAAGCCCCATTGCCCGTTCACCAGCCCGGCAATCAGACCTCCGATCACCGGCATGTAGCGCGGCGTGGCCGTGATGTCGAGGTGCAGCTTCTTGACGGTCTCCTCCGTCACGAGACGCGACTTCAGCAGCTCGATTTCCGCTGCCGTCGACGGTTTCGTGTCGAACATGCCGGTGAGCGGCGGCAAGGAATCCTTACCGTTCGCGTTGGCATTCGCCGTCTTGTCCTCGACGTGAAACAGCACGTCCGCCCGGTACGTCGGTGGCGCAAGGAAAGCGTACGCGCACCCCAGCGCGAGCGCGATCAGCGTCACGGTTGCAATAGTGCGCCAGCCCCGCACGATAGTGCGGAGATAGTCCGAAAGATGCAACTCATCCGCTGCGGACACGTCCGTATAGCGGTTCTCGAAGTTGATTGCCATGTTTGGTCTCACCCAGCATAACCCGCGGTTTTTCTGAACTGCTTTATACGTTTTTTACTTTGCTGCTTGTTTTGCTGCTTACTTCGCTACTACCACGCCGGTCACAGCCGCATTGATCGCCGGCAGCAACAGGTTCAGGATACGGTTGAAACGAACCAGCCCGCCCTGGCCCACATACACGACGTCCTTCGGCTGCAACTCGAACTGGTTCGCAAGGATCATCGATACCGGCGAGCTCGCGTCGAGGTGATAGATCTGCGGCGATTCGCTCGCGGAATTTCGGATCACGAACAATTGCCGCGTGGAAGCCGTAGCCTGGTCGAAGCTGCCGCTGTCCGAAATGGCCTGCGAGAGCGTCAGCGAACCGTTGCGCATCGGCGTGACCGTCGCCGGCTTGTTCACTTCACCCATCACGTAGACACCGCTGTCTTCACGCGAGGCGACACGCACTGCGTCGCCCGCCTGCAGATAGATGTTCGACGGGTTCTGTCCGCGCTTGAGCAGGTCGTCCATGTTCAACTGATACGTGACGCCATTGCGGATCAACTCGACACGGCTGCGGTCCGCGTTCGGGCTGAAGCCGCCGCTCTGGCTGATCGCACTCGTCAGCGACATCGTGATGTCGTTCAGCGACTGCGCGCCCGGCGTGCGCACTTCACCGTCGATGAAAATCTGCGCGTTACGGAAAGAGGCCACGCGCACCGTCACTTCCGGCTTCTGGTACACCTTGCTCAGGCGGTTATACAGTTCCTTCTGGATCGCGCTGACGTCTCTGCCCGCCACGTGAACCGTGCCCGCATACGGAAACTGAATATCGCCCTTCTCGTCGATGAGAAAGCCCGAGGCCGCATCCGAAGACTTGGCGTTCTGCGCCGGTTGGCCGAGCGCCGCTGCGAGTTCGGGGTGATCCCACACGACGATCTGCAGCACGTCGCCAGGGCCGACGCGGTATGGGCCCGGCTTGCCGAAGAGCGCGAGCGTTGCCGGCGGCAACGGGGCACTGGTCTGGTCCGCGTGCATCTTGCGCACGAGCGACAGATTGATGTCCGTGATGGGTATCGTCTGCTGCTGTGACGGTTCGGTGCTGAAATCGCCGCCCGTCTCCTGAAGAGTGGCCGGCGTATCCATCCGCTGACCGGGCGCGGCAGCGCAGCCCGCGAGCAGTGCAGCGATTGCGAAAACCGAGAGACTTCCCGTGCGTGTACCAAGCGAGCTCATAACTTTTTCCTCCTTGCGCAAGAGCGAATGTCTCAGGAAAGAGGCACCGCCTTGCGTGCTTTGTTAACAACTAGTAAGCGTTTCGATGCACCAGTCCGGCGACAATCGTCGCGCCGATGATCCGCATGTCGAGTGCAAACGACCAATGCCCCAGGTAGTACAGGTCATGTTCGACGCGACGTTCCATCTTTTCGATGCGGTCGGTCTCGCCACGAAAGCCGTTGATTTGCGCCCAACCTGTAATACCCGGCTTGATCCGATAGCGATTGATGTAGCCCGCGACCACTTTCTGATAGAGGTCGTCGTGCTCGAGCGCATGAGGACGCGGTCCCACGACCGACATGTCGCCACGCAATACGTTAAAAAACTGCGGTAATTCGTCGAGGCTCGTACGGCGCAGGAACGCGCCGACTTTCGTCACGCGCGGATCATTGCGCGTCGCCTGGCTGACGGTGCCCTTCTCTTCCGTATGCATGCGCATCGAACGGAATTTGTAGATCGTGAATACGCGTCCATCAGCGCCCTTGCGCTTCTGCCTGAAAAACACGGGCCCACGCGACGAGAGCTTTACCGCGAGCGCAATAGCAACCAGCAGCGGCGCAAGACAGAAGAGCGCGGTAGCTGCGAACAGGCGATCGAAGATCTCTTTCTTCAGCATCGAGCTCGCCGAAAGAGGCGACGCCACGAGGTTGATTGCAGGCACACCGAGCAACTCGATCACACCGCTGCCCTCGAAAAGCGCGAGACTGCGCACGTCGGGCATGAAGCGGATGTTCACCAGATCGTCGCGAAACTCGCTGACGAGCGAACAGATCAGCGGCTCCTCCGCGAGCGACAGCATCAGCCACAATTCATGAACGTCATTCGTGCGGATGTATTCGGCGAGCGCATCCACGCTATCGAAAACCGGCACACCTTTACTGTTCACCGGCGATTGATCCGGCTTCGTGTTGTAGACCGCCGTCGCGCGAAAACCCGTGGTCGGCGCGGAATCGATGCGGCGAATCAGCGCGTCGCATTGCGAGCCGCTCCCCACTATCGCGACGCGATGCAGATTCATCCCCGCGCCGCGTGCACGCGCAAGCACCGCATGCGTGATGAGGCGATACGAGATCAGCAGGCCGCCCGTCACGGCAGTCCAATACGAGAACCACAAACGCGATACGAAGTCGCTGCGATGCAACGAGTACATCAATACGAGCGCACTGCCCTGCACGATCAGCCACGCGAGCGACACCTGTCCCGCGAGCGCGAGCTTCGAGCGGCCGCGCCATGATTCATAGACGCCGAACGCCGGAAAGATCGCGAGCGCGAAGGCAGCGGCGAACATCACCAGCGCCCAATAGAAACCCGATTGAGCGAGGTAGTCGAAGCGGATCTGCGACGCCACCGCCGCTCCTACGAGCACCAGCGCGACATCGAACATTCGCGCGAGCAAATCCTGAAACCTGCGCATTTTGCTTACCTCGTACTGACCGTTCCTGTCCGCAATCCGCCGCGACCGGTGCTTATGAGCAGCGGCCGTAGTTGTCGTTGAATCTCACGATGTCGTCTTCGCCCAGATACGTGCCCGACTGGATCTCAATGATCTCGAGCGGCACTTTCCCCGGGTTTTCCAGCCGATGCCGGATGCCGAGCGGAATGTAAGTCGATTCGTTTTCGCTCAGCAAAAATTGCTCTTCGCCGCGCGTGACGAGCGCGGTGCCGCGCACCACGACCCAATGCTCGGCGCGGTGGTGATGCAGTTGCAGCGAAAGCTGCGCGCCCGGCGTCACGACGATGCGCTTCACCTGAAAACGCTCGCCGTGGTCGATCGAATCGTAAAAGCCCCACGGACGATGCACCTTGCGATGCGCGTCGGCCTCCGGTGCGTTCTGCGCCTTGATGCGCGACACGAGGCCCTTGACGTCCTGCACATGCGAGCGGTCCACCACGAGCACTGCGTCGGCGGTTTCGACCACCACCACATTCGTCGTGCCGACGCAGGCGACGAGGCGTCCTTCCGAATGCGCGTAGCTCGACACCGCGCCCTCGAACGCCACGCGACCACGGCCCGCATTGCCGTTGGCGTCTTTTTCCATCGCGGCCCACACGGCGTCCCATGAACCGAGATCGGACCAGCCGGCTTCGAGTCGGACCACCACGCCTGCGGGCGACGCATCTTTTGCGTTGGCGTTGGCGTTTGCCGTGTCAGCCGCGTCCGCTGCTTCACTCAAACGCTCCATCACCGCGTAATCAATCGAATCGGCAGGCGAACTCAAAAACGCATCGACGAGCGGGCGGAAATACCCGCCTTCGCTACGACCGCCGCTGAACGCGCGCTCGCAAGCCGAGTGCATGTCCGGCTGCAAACGCGCGAGCGTGTCCAGCCAGACGCTTGCGCGTACAACGAAGATGCCGCTATTCCACCAATAGGTTCCCGCTGCGACGTACTGCGCCGCGATCTCTTCCGCGGGCTTTTCCACGAAGCCGTCGATGGCATGCGCGCCGTCGCCGACCGTGGCGCCGATGCGGATATAACCGAAGCCCGTATCCGGACGCGTCGGCGGCACGCCAAGCGCCGCGATCGCGCCGCGTTCGGCGTAACGTGCCGCGTTTTCGAGCGCGGCCTGCAACGCGTTGACGTCGGCGATCGAATGATCCGCCGGCATCACGACGAGAATTCCGTCCTGGCCTTCGGCGCAAGCGAGCGAGGCCGCGAGCGTCAGCGCGGGCGCCGTATCGCGGCGCGCAGGCTCGACAATCAGACGCGCTTCGACGCCGTTCTCGTGAAGCTGCTCCGCAATCACGAAGCGGTGTTCTTCGCCGCATACGATGATCGGCGAAGCATCGACCTGCCAGCCCGCGGGAAAATCGTTCATGCGTCGTGCGGTGGCTTGCAGCAGCGAATCGGAGCCCACCACGTCGATGAGCTGCTTCGGAAAATTTTCGCGCGACACGGGCCAAAGACGCGTGCCGGAACCACCCGCGAGAATGACCGGGACGATGCGCGTGCAACGCGCGCCGCGTGCGTCCTCACCAGCGTGGGACGACGTATTATTTCCAGCTCCCTGATTCAACATATCTGCAATCCTTATGATTCTTGCAAAGCAACCCACCGATGCTACTGGCCGACCATGCGGCGGCTCTGTATCCGGAACTCGGTCGGCGAAATCCTCATTCGCTTGCGAAACACCTTGGCGAGACGGTCGCCGTTGCCCATGCCCGTGCGGCGCGCGATTTTGTCGACCGGCAATTCGGATTCGGTCAAGAGGCTGCACGTCACGGCAAGGCGTTCGTGCAACAGAAAACTCGATGGCGTGATGCCCATTTCCATCTTGAAGCGGCGCAGGAAGTTGCGTTCGCTCATCGCCGCGAACTGCGCGGCGTCCGCAATCGAAATCGATTGCTGGCAGTTTTCCTGCAGCCAGCGAGCCGCCGCGCGTACCTTGTCGCCTGGCGTCAGCGCGCCGTCTTCGCTAAGAAGCGGCGCGAGGTTCGAGCACGAATCGGCAAGCAGGCGCTCAGCAACGGTGCGCGCAGCCGCCGCGCCCAGGTCGCGCTTGATCATGCCGAGCGCGCTGCGCATCGACTCGAGGCGATCGCCGGCGTCGGCGCCCTGCTCGCTCTGACGCGATGTTTTCGCCGACTCGTCGCGCAATGCATAGGTGCCGCTTGCGTCGGGTAAGTAAGCCGCGTCGAGCAGCGCGCGTCCTTCCGCGATCGGCCGGATCATGCCGGTGTTGTGCCGCACGCGGCGCAGCCACGCGATCAGGCGCTCGTCCCGCGCCGCCGCGATGGCGCCCTTGCCGCCTGCTACGTACAGCGCGTCGAAGCCGCTGTAATGTCGCGCGTCGAGTCCATCGGTCCACACGCGCAGAGCCGACGACGACGTCACCATGCCGCCATCGGCGGAGAGGAAGCACACGTCGTATGAACAGCCGCTCGGGCCCGAGGAAGCCAGTTCATTCGCTGCCTGGAACACTTCGGCTACAACGCCGGCGCCTTGCAGCGAGCAGTCGTTGAACATCAGTATCGCGATGCGGCGCATGCCTTTGTTCGGTGCGTGCACCCAACGCAGCATGGCAGACTCGAGACTCGCGCAGGTCATAGCTATCCTCACCAGAAAACGGATTTACTTTCACCATCAACGGCCACGCCGGGGCCGACTCTGAGCAGTGCATCATAGCCACCACTAGTCAAGTATTTAGCCGCCATGACCGATAGTGCTGACATGTTGGCGCATTGACAGGAGTAGCTCGCGGTGATTTTCGGCAATATTCCGCCAACACCGAATTGCACCGAATTAATTGCCGATTCGACATATCATTGAATTGGCGTTGTGCGAATCTTAGTTCAAAGCAGAAGTCGATTTCGTTCGCCACCGCACACTGGTTCGCTACTCAAAAAAGGGCGGTTACAATTCGATCCGCACGGAACCAGGGCCAAAATAAAGGCATTTTCGCCAACGAATGGAGCGGTTGCGCACAAACTCTCCCGCTTGTGCAGATTTCCCCGCGCAACCGCCGCGCAGGTTTCGGCTGACGATAGGAACCGCGCACTTCAATAACGCGAAGCAGTGTCTAATATAGGCACCTTGCGCAGCCTTTCGGTTATTTAATTTGTTCTTATTGGGTGCATTCAATATAAATACGGCGATTAATGTTTCAGACCTGAAACATGGGGAATAACGGCCGTTAAGATGACAGCGCAATTGACGGACCCGCGGCGGATCGCGCGAGACGCGCGCCAGTCGGAAACGGCCAGAAGCTTGCGGAAATGCACTATGCGGTTTCCGCAACATGCAGCAACGGACACTACGTCGCGGCGGCTCTGGCCTGGTGAAGTAGCAGTTTGACGACGCTCGCGCGACGAGACACAGCGCGAGCAGCACGGGATACACGGGGGATGGTATGTCGAATTCAAACAGGCATCGCGCAGTGCGAAGCATTATAAGGTCCGTGCCGGGGCGCACGACTGCATGTGCGGTTCTTTTCGCGGCGCTCTGCGTATCGGCAGTTGAATGCCAGGCAGCGACGGCGCAGGTCGATACGAAGGCGTCTGACGGCAAGGGCCTGCGTTGCTCGGCGCCTTCGTCGCAAGCAAGCGCAGCGTCCGCAGGCGATCTGATCGAAGCGGATACACCGAGCGACGGCACGCGTCTCTTCGCCGCATCGAAACCGTTTGCGCTTGTGTTCACCACGCGCGCGCCGCAAAACGATACGCTCATCTGGCAGATACGCGACACGTGGAATGTTGTGCGTGCAAGCGGTCGCTTCAGCGTCGCCGCTGGCGCAATGTCATGGATGCTCAATTGCGCATCGACGATAGCGGGCTATTTTGCCGTGTCCGCGTCGCTCGAACGCGCGCAGGGTGAACTGTCATCGCGCGGCACGCGGCCGGCCGGCATCGCCACTTTCGGCGTGCTGCCCGATACCGCGGCCACGCTACCGGCCGTACGCTTTCCGTATGAAGACCTGCATCGGTTCGGCGGCCAGGGCACCGCGTATCTCGCGCCCGGTCAGCATTGCTGCGACGGCGACGGTTATCGTCCGGTCTATACCGCGCTCGGCCTCACGTGGATAAACGACAACCGCAACTGGTACATGGAAGAGCCGGACAAACCCGGCACCTTCGATCCCGCGAAGAAGCAGCTCACGCCCTACCTGCAACGCGGCGATCTCTTGCGTCTGATCCAGCTCGACGGCATTCCGCAATGGGCGAGCCGGACGGGCAAGCAAACTCATAGCTATGCACCCACTTCACTTGCGCAGATGAAGGAGTACATGGCGAAGGTCGGCGCGGAATCGAATCGCGTTCGCACGACTTATTTTCCGAAGCAGCGCGACAACTACTATCAGGTCACCTGGGAGCCCGACGCCGACGGCGGTTTGCCGTGGCGCGACAGCGACGCGAATTTCGTCGCGATGTACAAGGCCGTGTGGGAAGGCATCCATCAGACAGATCCGCATGCCGTGGTGATGGGCCTCACGTATTCATCGGTGCAAGGCAACGTGACGTGGATGCGCCGCTTGGGTCCGCTCGGCATCGGCCGCTATATGGACGGCATGACCGTGCACGGCTATTACGACATTGGCACGACGCCGTCGCATCCGCCGGAGCGCGTGGCCGACACGCGCAATCAGGGCACAGTATCGGGCGCGCTCGCTGCGTCGATGCGCGCATTGCGCCACGAAATGCGGCAATACCTGAAGCCCGGCGCGCCGCTATTCGTGACCGAGACGGGCATCAGTTACGACATCGGCGAATCGTATGGCAAGCGCTATCCGGGCGCTGACGTGCTGTATGCGCAGGCGGCGGTCGTCGCGCGCACGCATCTGATTCTGCTCGGCGAAGGCGCCGACATGACCTACGTGTTCTATCTCGCGGACATGCCGGACGCGGCGCCCGGCTACGGCATCTTCTTCGAACTCGAACACGCCAAAGGCGCGTATGGTCCATCGCGCATCAGCCCCAAACCGGCGGCGCTCGCGGTGGCGGCGATGACGCGCATCGTCGACGGAACGAGCACGCTCGGGCCTCTCAAAGCGTTGCCGAACGGCGTCCATGCGTACGCATTTCGAAGGCTCGGCGGCGGCAAGATCGTGACCGCGCTCTGGACTCACGACAACGACAAATGGAGCGCGAAAACCGGCTTCAACGCGGGGCAAAGCGTCGAATATCGCTTGCGTGTCGACGCGCCCGGCACGAGCGGCGAAGTCACCACGCTCGACATGATGGGCAACGCGACGGCGGTGCCGTATCGCGACGGCGTCGCAACATTGAAACTGTCCCCCACGCCTTTATACGTGGTGTCGAACAACGCCGACGTATTCAAGGACGCTGTCACTACGCCGGAAGGTTACGTCGCCCGCTAGCCAATCCGGCTCGAAGTCATGCGGCGAGAACTACGCGAACTACGAGAACTACGCGAACCGCGATAGCTAGCGCACAGAACACCGCGGCCGCCGCAATTAGCATCTGTATCGACGCGCGGGGGGCGCTAATAATGAACGGGGTTGCGTGGATCATGCTCGTGCTGGCCGCGATAGCCGGCGCATTCGCGTTTGCGGCGGCAGGCACACTCATGCTTTTGCTGCTGATCGCGGACGTCGCGCAAAGACTGACTCGCGACGACGACAGCCGTGGCGACTACTAACACTGCTTGCGCCACGGAAATCGCCGTGGCAATAGCGAGCTTGCTCGGGAACCAGCATGCTGACGGAAATCGACTTCCTCGATGTTGTTCGTTTGACGCCGCTCGTTGCGATCGATCTGCTCGTTCGCGATGCAGACGGACGCGTTCTGCTCGGTCATCGCCGCAATCGGCCCGCACGCGGCACATGGTTCGTTCCCGGCGGCCGCATCCTCAAGGACGAAACGCTCGACGCCGCTTTCTCGCGCATCGCCGACGCCGAACTCGGCATCGCGAAACTCGCACGTTCCTCGGCGCGCTTCGAAGGCGTATTCGAACATCACTACAGCGATAATTTCGCGGGCGAGCCTGGCGTGTCGACGCATTACATTGTGCTTGCTTATGCGTTGTCGGTAGCGAGTGCGCAGCCGGTCGGCCGGCCCGATCAGCACAGCGAATATCTGTGGCTCACGCCTCACGAACTGCTCGCACGCGACGACGTCCATGAAAACACCAAGGCGTATTTCCGTTAGTACTTCCGCTAGTGTTTCCGTTAACGCAGCTACCGTATGCACAGTGTTAGCCCGCCAACGTGGAACGTCAGATGATTGCAGTATGATCGAGCGCACTATAAAAGGCTCGAATGCACATGCGATCATCGGCGGCCCGTGTTGTTCGGAGAATATGCATTGCGCTCGGCGCGCTCTTCGCGCTGCTCGCGTTGGCCGTGTTACCAACGGCAGCGCGCGCGGCGGACTGCAAGGCGGGAACGCTCGTCACCGTCGTTGCGCATCTGGACGACGATCTGCTGTTCGTCGATCCCGCGATTAGCGAGCGTCTCGATGCCGGATGGTGCATCACCACAGTTCATCTGATCGGCGGCGCAAACGGCGCCAGGCTCCCCTATGTGCTGACGCGCGAGCAAGCGTCGCGGCTCGCGTATGCGCGCATGGCCGGTGTGCCCGACGCATGGAACGAGTCGAGCGTCGAGATCGCCGGCAAGCTCGTGCATGAAATGGTGCTGAAAGCCAAGCCGCAGGTTCGGCTGCTCGAACTGCGGCTGCCGGGCGGCGGCGTGCGCGGCGGCCGCGAGCCGCTCGGCTTGTTATGGGAACAGCGCGCAACGCTATCCACGTATCCGATCAACGCGGACGGCTCGGGGCGCATGAAGTACGATCGCGAGTCGCTCTCCGCGACACTGAAGGCGATTCTCGCTCAGGCCACGCTGATCTACACACTTAATCCGGATACCGTACCATTTGTCGAGCACCCGGATCACATTCTCGCCGCGCGCATAACGCGTCATGTCGCGCAGACGCTCGGCAACAGCGTGCCGATCGTCTACCACGTGACTTATCCCACCGGCGGCTGGCCCGGCAATCTTCCTGCTGCCGAGGTGCAACGCAAGCGCGACATCGTCGCGAGCTACTTTTCCGTCGACGGAAGCGAGTCGTCGCATGTGTTCGGCGAATTCCAGTGGGACGGCAACTGGATCGCGCGACGCTATGCGTTCGCGGACCGCAGCGATCGCCGTGTGCCGGACTTCGTCGCGCGCCCGATCACGCTATTCAACGTGGCGACGAACCGCTGTGTGACCGCGCCCGGCATGAACCAGGCGCCCACACTCGCCGCGTGCAACGGATCGGCCGCGCAGCAATGGCGATGGGAACCGCTCACGGTGTATCCCGGCAATGCACGCAACGCCGCGCTCGTGAGTGTGGCCACGTCGCAATGCATTGCCGAGCGCGACGGTTATCTGCGCGCGGAAAGCTGCGATCAATGGGACCTCGCGCAACGCTGGACGCCTTGGGACTTCGGCTTCGTCTACACGCCGATGCGTCACTGCCTCGGCGAAACCGGCGGCAAGCTGACGATGCGCGGCTGTGCGGCGCTCACCACGCGTTACCGCTGGGCCACGACGCAGCACATTCAGGCCAACGATCTGCGGCTCGCGACCGCCATGTATGCCGACGTGACGGGAACGGGCGACGCGTCCGCCGTCTACGTGCAACGGCAGCACGACGGCCCTGGATTCGATGTCTATGTCGCGTCGCTGGAACGCGCCGCGCCGCCGGCGCTGTGGTACAAGGCCGCGGTTCCATTCGATGCACGCGCCACCGCGCCAAGCTGCGCGGGCGACAAGTTGTGCTTCGACAGCGCGCGCTTTCTGCTCGGCGACTTCGACGGCGACGGCAAGGCGGATCTGATGATCGTCACCGCGCGCGAGAACGGCACCGCCTTCTGGCTGCTGCGCAGCGCGGGCGACCACTTCGACGCGCCGCGCCTCTGGCTGCAAACAAGTACCGCATTCAAGCCCGAGCTGACGCAGCAATATGTGGCCGCGGATTTCACCGGCACGCATCGCGCGAGTGTGCTGATTGCACAGAAGCGCGCGGACAGCGGACTCGATTTGTGGCTCGCGTCCTCGAACGGCGCGGCAAGCACTGCTGCACAGCCCACGCTCGTCGCAGAAGCCAAAGGTCTCACGCAGAATGCGACGCTCTTGCCGTTCGGCAAGGCGGGCTCGCGCTCATCGCTCGTCGCGCTGGAGACAGTGCAAGAACGCGTGTCGCTCACGGTCATACGCAACGACAACGCGGGCATGACGATCGGCGAACGCAAAATGCTGCCGGCCGGCTTCATGCCAGGCTTCGTGAAGCCCGCGGTCGCCTCGCTGCACGGCGAAGATCGCGACACGCTGCTGCTGGTCACGCCGCGCCTCGACGGCACCGACGCAGACGCGCTGATCGACATTGCGGCGCTTGATATCGCCGACGCGACTGCCGTGCCCGCGCATGTCGCTTCGTTGCGCGGCATGTCGTGGTCGGATGTGTTTCCGGCCTACGTTCACGGCAAGCAAGGCGCGGCGCTCGCGCTTTATCGTCGAGTGGACGCGACGCTCGGCGACTTCTACTTCACGGGCGGCGCTCCGGCGCTGTCGCGCTATCCGCTGAAAAACGGCCTGACGCTGGGCACGCCGCAGGATCTCGGCGAATTGCCGGGGCTTTTTTCGGAGACGGTGCGAATCGACCGGCTCGCTCAATAACGTCGTGTGACGCGTAAAGAAGCGGCCGGTCGATCGTGTCAGGCAGACATGCGCAAAGGCTCTGCGAACTTGCGCACGATCGACATATAGCGATCCGCCGTGTCATGCAACGTATAACCGGCGAGCTGCCGGTGCGCGCGCGGCGTATTCAGCGCGTTAGCGAGCGCATGGCCGTACGCTTCGACGTCCGTCGTATCGACGAGGCTCACGCCGGGCAGGCTGCTCGCAAAGCCGAACGAAGGAATCCGGTTCGCGACGACCGGAATGCCGGACGCCAGCGCCTCGAGAAAGCCAATGCTCTGCGCTTCGAAACGCGAGGGCATCGCGAACACGCGCGACGAACGCAACACCGCGGCGACGTCCGAGCGCGGTCCGCATACGGTCACTTTGCTCTCGAGTCCAAGCTCTCTGACTAGCGACACCACCGCGCGGTGATAGTCGAGTTCTTCGACCACGCCGCAAAGCAGCAGACGTGCTTCGGGTTCCACCTGCAAGACGCGCTCGAACGCGCGAACGGTGTGCAACTGACTCTTTGCTTCTATGTACCGGCCGAGCTGCACGATCTGCTTCGGCGGCACCGCGCTGTCATGCGCAGGCGTGGCGTCCGGCGCGGCGAATTGCGACGCGTCCACACCATTAGGAATCACAACCATCGACGGATGTCTGCCGATCTCGCGCATATAGTCGTCGAGATTCTGCTGCGACACGCCGATGATCGCACTAGCTCGCCGCGACAGCAGTCGTTCGGCGCGTTTGAGCGCGCCGTTCTCGAAGTCGTTGACGCCCGAGTGCATCACCCATGCGATAGGCGTATGCACCGGCAACAAACGCACATAGAGCGCCGCAAGCGTCGCATGCGCAATGATGAAATCCGGCCGAAACTCGCGCACTACGCGATACAGGTGCACCAGCTTGCCCGCGCGGCCATGACGCACTTGCGGAAAGCGGCACATGACGCCGGCCGCGTTGAGCTCCGCGCGAATGTCGGCGAAATCGTCCTGCTGCGGCAGCAGCGAAGTCATACAGACTTCATGCCCGGCACGCTGATGATGAATTGCAAGCCCTTTGACGAGTACTTCTGCCCCCGACAATCGTGGTGCGTGAACCAGTTGAAGAATCCTCACGATTTATCTCTCTGATGACCGCCCGCTTCACAGCGGCGAGATGATCCGCGCACGTGAGCAAAAACGGCCCACTCGACGCTCTCATCCGATAGTTAGTATGTGGCGCGCATTCGTGACGCGCGTCGTCTCCGAAACCCGCGACTTGCCGATGCACCGGCAACCGTCGCCAGAAAACGTTACACCCAACATCCTGCAAATTTGCGCCAAGGCCAAGACTTCTTCCGCTGTGAAATGCGCGGTATCGCCCATTCCGGACGCAAATCCGCCGCCGCTGCCGTTGCGATCCGAACGACCGCGCGGCGCCGCGAACTCGTGGCGGCAATCAACGTGCGCTACCGCACATTGCCGGAAAGATTATTGAAGCGCGAGCACGTTTGTTCTCGCGCCCAGTGCGCTACTTCGAGATGTCCTCCAGTGCGACGTCGCGCGTCTTCGGCCCGAGTGTGCCGATAGCGAGCATCACGATCACCATCGCACTCGAAATGAATGCGAACACGCCATTCACTCCAAACTCTCTCAGGCATCCGGCGATCACGAATGCGGAGAACATCGCCGAAAGCCGGCTCCACGAATAGACGAAACCGACCGCGCGTGCGCGAATGCTGGTGGGAAAGAGTTCGGCCTGATACGCGTGATAACTGTAGGAAATGATGTTGCCGGCCAGCACGAGACACACGCCGAGACTCACGAGCAGCACCGTTTCGCGCGCCTGGCTGAACAGCAGCCCGCACACGACGTTGACCGCGGCCATACAGATGATCACCGTCTTGCGCTCGAAGCGGTCCGCAATCAGCAAGCCCAGCAGCGGTCCGAGCGGCGCGGCCACGGCGATGATGCTCGCGTACATCAGGCTCGTCGTCACCGTGATGCCCTGCTTGATCAGCAAGGTCGGAATCCAGTTCGCGAAGCCGTAGTAGCCCATCGTCTGGAAGACGTGAAAGATGATCAGCATCAGCGTGCGCTTGCGATACGGCGGCACGAGCAGATCGCGGAACGCAGCGCGCGCCCGCACCGGCTCGGGCAATGCAGGCTCCGGCAGCGCGCGTCCATACTCGCGTTCGACTCGCGCCTCGAGCCGCGTCATGATCGCGTCCGCTTCGTCGAGGCGGCCTTTTTGCGCGAGCCAGCGCGGACTCTCCGGCAAACCGAGGCGAATCCACCAGACGACGATCGCGCCCATAACGCCGGTCAATACGACGAGACGCCAGCCGTCGAGACCGAAATATTGATGCGGCACCAGCAGATACGAGAGAAACGCGACGATCGGCACCGCGCAAAAACCCACGGCCTGCGAGCACGCCGACGCGCGGCCGCGCACATGCTTCGGCACCAGTTCGGAGATGTACGTGCCGATCGTCACGATCTCCACGCCGATGCCGATGCCCGCGATGAAGCGCCACACGTTCAGTCCGAGCGCCGTGTCCTGAAACGCCATGACGATGTTCGCCGCCGTGTACCACAGCAGCGACCATGTGAAGATCGCGCGCCGCCCGAAGCGATCGGCAAGAAAACCG
The DNA here is from genome assembly GCF_046054045.1 of Paraburkholderia sp. RL17-368-BIF-A. Taxonomy (NCBI): domain Bacteria; kingdom Pseudomonadati; phylum Pseudomonadota; class Betaproteobacteria; order Burkholderiales; family Burkholderiaceae; genus Paraburkholderia; species Paraburkholderia sp. RL17-368-BIF-A. The sequence goes on along the minus strand of NZ_JARESN010000005.1, from coordinate 196,378 downwards.
CAAGCCGCCGTGCCGATGAAAAGCCCCGCGAACAATGCGGCGATAAAGCTCGCGACACCGCTCGTGCCAAACAGACCATGCGTCGTCGCGGTGAGAATGCCGCTCTTCACGAGGCCCGGCGCGATGTAGCCGGAGAACATGAGGTCGTACAGTTCGAAGAAGAGCCCGAGGCTCAGCAACATCACGAGCTTCCAGATGGAACGCGTGGCCGGCAGGCGGTCGAGCCGCGCCGAAATGCGCGCGCCGCCAAGGGCGATTTCTTCGGCACGGCCGCCCGCCGCTGCGCCGGCGCCCGAAGGCAAGCCGAGCGCGCCGGCATCGCCGAGCGCTGTTGCATACACTGTTTGATTCGACGACTTCATCGTCTGTCTCCTTGAATGCCGGTCTGTTGCCGGTTAAGCCTGGTTGACCGCGTGCGCGACAAGAAACCCCTATGCGGCTTCGCGCGGCGTCTGATTTGAACCGCTCGTCAACGAGGCGATTCGCGCGTCGTCATAGCCGAGTTCGCGCAGCACCTCAGCCGTGTGCTCGCCGATCTTCGCGATCGGCTGACGCGGCTGCAAACGCTCACCGTCGATTGAAATGGGCAGCAGCGGCATCGCGGTTTCGCTGCCGTCGTCGAGCGTGAGACGCGCGAGGCCGCCGCTTTCGTTCAGATGCGGATCGTCGAACAGTTCTTCGGGCTTCACGATCGACGCGAACGGAATATGGTCGCGTTCGAACAGCGGCACGAGCGCCGCGCCGTCGAATTCCCGCAGCGTTTCGCCGAGCGTCTGCAACAGCCATGAGCGCGCGAGCACCCGATCGTTGTTGGTTGCGAGACGGGGGTCGGCGAGCAGATCGGCGCGGCCGAGAATCGCGCACAACGCGCGCCATTGACCGTCGCCCGTTGCGGCAATGAACATCTGCTCGTCGCCGGCAAGCGTGAACACGTCATACACGGCCCATGCGCTGATGCGCTCGGGCATCGGCGCAGGCGCCACGCCGGTGGCCGCATACTGCTGCATGTGCTGCGCGGACAGCAGCACGCAGTTCTCGAAGAGCGCGCTCTGCACTTCCTTGCCGCGTCCGCTCGCATGCCGTTCGTGCAGCGCGGCCAGCACGCCGATCGCGCCGAACATGCCGCCCATGATGTCGTTGACCGAACTGCCCGCGCGCAGCGGACGGCCCACGGGGCCCGTCATATACGCGAGGCCGGCCATCATCTGCACGACTTCGTCGAGCGCGAGCCGGTGCTCATAAGGCCCGTTGAGAAAGCCCTTGTGCGAAACGTAGATGAGCTTCGGGTTGCGCTCGCGCAGCGACGCGTAGTCGAGACCGAGGCTCGCCATGCGGCCCGGCTTGAAGTTTTCGACGAACACATCGGCGGTATCGACGAGCTCATGCAGCGCGGCAAGTCCCGCCTCGCTATCGAGGTCGAGCGCGACGCTCTTCTTGTTGCGATTGAAGGTGCGGAAAAAACCCGCGCCGGTGCCGAGCAGGCGCCGCGTGCCGTCGCCGCGCGGCGGCTCGACCTTGATGACTTCGGCGCCGAGATCGCCGAGGATCATCCCGCACGTCGGACCCATCACCATATGCGAAAGCTCGATCACGCGAATGCCGGCGAGCGGCAACGCGCGTTGCGGCGCGTCGGCGGCGGAATTGTCGGTAAAAGAAGAGGCGTTCATTGCGGCACCTGCGAGCACGAAGGAGTTGAAGATTGGCTGGGTTGGGAGATCGCGAACTGCTTCGGCACACCGGCGCGCGCGAGGTAGCCGTAGAGCGGCTCGCCCGGCAAGGCATCGGCGAGCACGTCGCGCGACGCGATCAGGCGGGCAAGGTCGATGCCGGTTTGATAGCCCATGCTGTCGAGCATGAACACGAGGTCTTCGGTGTTGACGTTGCCCATCGCGCCAGGCGCATGCGGGCAGCCGCCGAGTCCGGCGAGCGACGCGTCGAATTCGCGGATGCCGTGTTGCAGCGCGATCAGCGTATTCGCGAGGCCGAGGCCGCGCGTGTCGTGGAAATGCAGCGAGCGCAGCTTGTCGCCCGCGACGCCGCGCACGAGGTCGATGATCTCGCCGACCTGACGCGGCGTGGCTTCGCCGGTCGTGTCGCCGAGCGCGATGACATCGGCGCCTGCGTTGACGGCGTCGCGTGCGATCGCGGCGATGTCCGCGTAAGGCACCGCGCCTTGCAGCGTGCAGCCGAATACCGTCGACAAACCGGCGATCAGTTGCACACGCCGCGTGCCTGCGCCTTGCGCGCTGTCGATCGCGTCGCGCATGGTTGCGAACGCATCGACCATTTCGGCGGGCGTCTTGCGCACGTTTGCGAGGCTGTGCGCGGCGCTCACCGAAATCGGCGCGACGATCCGATGCACGCCCGCTTCAAGTGCGCGTTGCGCGCCCTTCAGATTGGGCACGAGCGCGGTCACGATGAGATCGTCGTAGCCGAGTGCGTGAGCGATGACTTCGTCGGCGTCGGCCATCTGCGGCAACAGTTTCGCCGGCACGAACGACGCCACTTCCATGTGCCGCACGCCGGCGGCATACGCGGCATCGATCCAGCGGCGCTTGAATTCGGTGGGCATGGTTCGCGCGATGCTTTGCAGACCGTCGCGCATGCCGACTTCGGTTATGACGACGCGTTCCTTCGTATCGCTCATGTCGCTCATGTCGCTCATGGGTTGAATTCCTGCGGAGAAATGCGGGGAAATGAAGCACGGATCACAGCGTGCCTGCGCGCGTGCGCGTAGCAAAGTCTGCGTTGACGAAGCACTCCATCGCCGTTGACGATGGCCGGCGAGGCAAGCGGGACGGCCGTGCGGCGTCGCAGAGGGAAAACCCCTAAGGGCTTTTCAGAAGGGGCGGGGCGTGCGTGGAGCGTGAGTAGTTAGCGCAACCGCGGCGCAACGCCCTAAACCGCGCGCAGCAAATGATCCAGCAGATGCGACGCGGCAAGCGTCAGCGCGCCGCGGTCGCGCACGCAGATCACGAAGCGCCGCTCGGCCCATGCGTCGCGCAACGGCACGGCGACGATGCCGTATTCGTCAGCGGCATGGCGGGGCAGCGCTTCGCCTGGCAGAATCGCCACCGCGAGGCCGGCCTGGATGAAGCGATACGCGGCGTCGAAGGTCGACACGTACGTGCGGTAGTTCAACTCGCGCCCTTTCTCGGCCGCGATCCGCTGCATCAGCGCATTGACCGATGCGTTCGACGAGAGCCCGAGATGATCGAAGGCGAGCGTCTGCTCGAAGTCGACGTTGGCCTCGGCGGCAAGAGGATGGCCGCGCGGCACGATCAGCGCGAGATGGTCGGCGCGGTACGGCAGCGCGTCGAGACTGCCCATCGGCACGACGTCGCGGCAAATGCCGAGATCGGCAACGCCTTCCTCGAGACCGCGCACGATCTCCGCGCTCACGCGCTCTTCGACATCCACGCGAATCTGCGGATTGGCCTTCAGGAATTCGGACAAGGCCTCGGGCAAAAACTCGACCATCGACGATACGTTCGCCAGCACGCGCACGTGCCCGCGCGCGCCGGCTGCGTACTGGCTGAGTTCGGCCTGCATGCGTTCGTGGCCGCGCATGATGAGCCGCGCATGCCGCAACAGCGCCTCGCCGGCGGCCGTCGCGCGCACGCCGCGCTGACTGCGCGAAAGCAGCGCGACGTCGACGAGCGCTTCGAGATCGGCGAGCCGCTTGCTGACCGCCGAAGGCGCGATGAACTCGCGCTCCGCGGCGCGCGCGATGGTGCCTTCCTCGCACACGGCGATGAACAAGCGCAACGTCACCTGATCGATCTGCCACATGGGCATCGGCTCCGAGGATTTGAGTGCGGAAAATTATGCCCGATGAGAAGCGGCAGCCGCGCGAGGCCAGGGTATTCACGGTTAGTGACATTGTGGGGAGTCGGCGCTTGCTCGCGGGATGCGCTGTGGCTATGCTGGGCGATGGTCTTGGGAGGCGGCGGGTTGCAGATTTTAGACACACATCGCTCGCCCCACGCTATCCGAACAACAACCACCGGAACCCGCCATGTCGATGACCAGCCTCTTCTTCACCGCCGCCGGCGTCGGACTCGCGATTGCCGCGCCGGTCGGCCCGATGGGCATGCTCTGCATTCGCCGCACGTTGACCGGCGGTCCCCGCGCGGGGCTTGCGATCGGCCTCGGCATAGCAACGGGCGACGCGTTGTATGGCCTGATCGCCGCGCTCGGCCTCGTCAGCATCTCGCAGTTCATGCTGGCTTATGACCGGCCGCTGCATCTGCTCGCCGGCTTGTTCCTGCTGTATCTCGGTGTGCGCACGCTGCTGCAAAAAGCGCCGGCAGACACGGCCAACGGCGAACCAGACGGCAATGGCAACGGCAACAGCAAGCTCGCGCAAGTGGGCCGCGCCGGCGCGTTGCGTGCCTACGCGAGCTCCCTGTTGCTCACGCTGACGAACCCGCAAACGGTCATCATGTTTGCCGCGCTGTTCACGACGCTCGCGCCGCGCGGCGCATTTTCATCGACGATCGCGCTGACGACCGTCGGCGGCGTGTTCTGCGGCTCGATCGCGTGGTGGTGTTTCCTCGTGACCGTGGTGTCGCTGGCGCGGCATGCGATCGGCAGCAAGCTGCGGCTCGCGATCGACCGGTTCGTCGGCGTCATGCTGGCGGCGTTCGGCGTCGTCGAAATTCGCCGCGCGCTCTGAGCGGCGCGCCGCTCTCAACCCCGCTCTCAGACCTCGCGGCACGCCCGCTTCCGCGCATTCCGTACGCTGCGGCGTCAGTTTTGCGACAATAGCGGCTTTCGCCGCGCCGGGCGCCGCCTTCTTTCCAGCTTGCCGACCCGCGTCGGCGGTCGAGGCACGCGCGCCGCCCGTGCCCTAACCGTCAATCCACCGACCGCCCGCGGTCTCTTCAATGGCTCTTCCGCATATCGATCTGCTGTACTCCGCGTCCGGCCTGTTCGTCGGCTTTCTGGTCGGACTGACGGGCGTGGGCGGCGGCTCGCTGATGACGCCGATTCTGGTGCTGCTCTTCAACGTGCATCCGGCGACGGCCGTCGGCACCGACCTCCTGTACGCGGCCGCCACCAAGGCGACGGGCACGCTGGTCCACGGCCTGAAGGGTTCCGTCGACTGGCAGGTGACGCTGCGGCTCGCGGCCGGCAGCGTGCCCGCCGCGACCATCACGCTGCTGCTGTTGCACCGCTACGGGATGGACACGCCGGGCGCGAGCCGGCTGATCCAGCTTGTCCTCGGCGCCGCGCTGCTCGTGACCGCGGTCGCGCTCGTGTTCCGCCCGCAACTCGCCGCGCTGGGCGCGCACCGCCGCCGCACGCCGAGCCAGGGGCGCACGCTTGTGCTCACCATGCTGACGGGCGCGGTGCTTGGCGTGCTGGTGTCGCTGACTTCGGTGGGCGCGGGGGCGATCGGCGTGACCGTGTTGCTGCTGCTTTATCCGCTGCTGCCGACCATGCGCATCGTCGGCTCGGACATCGCGCATGCGGTGCCGCTCACGCTGCTCGCGGGTGCGGGCCATTGGCTGCTCGGTTCCGTCGACTGGTCGATGCTGCTGTCGCTGCTGGTCGGCTCGCTGCCGGGCATCGCGATCGGCAGCATGCTGTCCGCGCGCGCACCCGATGCGCTGCTGCGCAATCTGCTCGCCGCCACGCTCACGCTGGTCGGCGTGCGTCTCGTGCTGGCCTGAGAGCGGCGCTGGGGGTGGTGCTGAGGGTGCCCGCCGCCGTGACGCGAATCATCTGAAGAAGCGGCAGGTGAGATCGGCCTCGAACTGTCTGACCCATTGACCCTGACGGTCGTAATAGGATTGCGCCCAGCCGCCGCGCCGCACGGTGACGAGGCGTCCCTGGGCGGGATCGGCCGGATCGGCGTGAACGCTGACGTCGAAATGCGCGGGCGCGAAGCCGTGCCGCGCGCAGACCAGTTCGAAAGCGGCGCGGTCGGTGATGGGCAGATCGGTATAGCGCAGGAGCGTGGTTTGCATGGCGATGACTCCGGTTCTCCATGCACACAGTACGCTTGGGGCAGCGTCCCAAATGTGTCATTGCGCACAGTCGGACGACGGCGCAGCACCGCACCGCATCGAGCTATGGCGACGCCATCGTCGCTGCTTGTGAATGATCGCGCGTAATCGCGTGACGAAAAAAAGCTCCGGCAGGATTGCCGGAGCTTTTTCGCATGCATCGAACGGCGCATCGCGTCGGGAGCCGCGCTGAGAGCCGAATAAAGAGCCGTATAAAGAGCCGTGTAAAGAGCGGCTTCCGGCGCTATCTCGCCCACTCACGCAGCCGGTCAGCGCGCCGTCATGGCGGGCTGACCGATGCGCCCGCTCGTCACGCTTACTGCTGCATCACCGACAGCTTGTTCGACACCGACGTCACGCCCGCGACGCCCTTCGCTGCCTCGCCGGCCGCGTCGATCTGGCCTTGGTCGGGCACCGAACCCGTCAGCGTCACCGCGCCGCCGCGGGCACGCACGGAGATGTTCGACACGTCGACGCCTTGCGTCTTCGAGATCGCGGCGCGCACCTTGCGGCCGAGCTGGCTATTGGCCTTCTTGCTCGCCTTCGCGCTGGCGGCGGGGGCGGCTGTCGTGCCGGTTGCCGTTGCATCGCTTGCCTGAGCATAGACGTTGCATGCCACCACCATTGCCACCACCGAGCCCAGCGTCTTCAGAAAACCGACCGATTTCATATTTCTTCTCTCCTTAGCTTCATATTGGACCGCTTGAATAAGCGGCTTCGTTACGACTACCTGCGGCCCTGGCCGGGGCGCGACAATGCGCGCGGCGAGGCAATGGCCGGCTGTGGGCGGCGACACGAGATGCGAGAGGCACAAAGAGAGACCGGCTGCCTATACCGCACGCGCTGACGATACTGACCTGCATGCGATGCGGTACGGAAACCGGCAAGCCGCGAGATCCGCCGACGCGCCCGGTTCTTGTCTGTCGTGCCGGGTCGCGCCGCGCGAGACGTGTGTTCGCGGCAGCGATGCACAATTTAATCTAGCCGGGCCAGAAGCGCAAAGGGTTTAGTCATACGCGATGCGGGTCAGTGGCGATTCACCGGCGGGCGCAGTCACCCCGCAGTCACCCGCAGTCACCCGCAGTCACCTTTTGTTACGGCTTTCTCAGCGCGCGCCGATGCCGCGCATTCCGCCGCCGCGGCAATCTCAGGTACCATCGGCGCCACGCGCAGCGCCGCATTCCAGTTCACCTTCGACAGTCGCCGTCCCCGTCATCCGATGAAGCCAGTCCCCGGCCGCCTACGCCCTCCCCGCCTCGTCGCGCGTTTTGTCGCGATCTCATGGCGCGACCTCGCGGTCTCGTTCGGACCCATCTTCCTGATCGCCGTGGCCGCGATCTGGGTCGCCGTGCGCCTGATCCAGCCCGCGCCGCCCAGCACGCTGACCATCAGCGCCGGTCCCGAAGGCAGCACCTTCTGGAACGCCGCGCAGAAGTACAAGGAGATTCTGGCGCGCAACCGCATCACGTTGAAGGTGCTGCCCTCCGAAGGATCGCTGCAAAACCTCAAGCGGCTGTCCGACCCGAACTCGGACGTCGACGTCGGCTTCGTGCAGGACGGCATGGCGCCCGGCGCGGCGAGCAACGGGCTCATATCGCTTGGCAGCGTGTCGTATGTGCCGCTCGCGATCTTCTATCACGGCCCCACGGTTGCGCGGCTCGCCGAATTCAAGGGCCAGCGCCTCGCGGTCGGCGCCGAAGGCAGCGGCACGCGACAACTGGCGCTCGCGCTCCTCAAGGCGAACGGCATCGAGCCCGGCGGCACGACGAAGCTGCTGCCGCTTTCGGGCGACGACGCCGCGCAGGCGCTCGTCTCCGGCAAGGTGGATGCGGCATTTCTGGCCGGCGATTCCGCGCAGCCCGCAGTCATGGGCAAGCTTTACCGCACGCCGAACGTGCAGTTCTACGATTTTGTCCAGGCCGACGCGTACACACGGCGCTTCCCGTATCTGACGCAGCTCGAATTGCCGATGGGCGCGTTCGACCTCGGCAAGAATCTGCCGTCCGCGCCGATTCACATGGTCGCGCCGACCGCCGAACTGGTGGCGCGCGACTCGCTGCATCCGGCGCTGTCGGACCTTCTGATCGACGCCGCGCGCGAGGTACACGGCAAGGCGAATATCATGCAGCGCGCCGGCGAATTCCCCGCGCCGCTCGCCCACGACTTCCCGATCAGCGACGACGCCGCGCGCTACTACAAGTCGGGCAAGGGCTTCCTGTACCGGGTGTTGCCGTTCTGGCTCGCGAGCCTCGCCGACCGTCTGCTGGTGGTGGTCGTGCCGCTTATCGTGCTGCTGATTCCGGCGCTGCGGCTCGTGCCGTCGCTGTATGCGTGGCGCGTGAAGTCGCGCATCTATCGCTGGTACGGCGCGCTGATCGCGATCGAGCGCAGCGCGCTCAGCGATCATTCGGCGGCCGAGCGGGCGTCGCTGCTGCAACGGCTCGACGCCATCGAGGATTCGGTGAACGGTCTGAAGATGCCGCTCGCCTATGCCGACCAGTTCTATGTGCTGCGCGAGCATATCGGCTTCGTGCGGGCAAGGCTCACGCAAAGCCGCGACGGCCGGCGCGAGATGTCGGAGGCGTTCGATACCGCGGACGACGAAGCCGAGGAAGCGGAAGCTGCGGCCATCGAAGCAGACGGCACCGACCAGGCGGACAGCGCGGACCAGCCCGGCAAACCCGACGAACCCGACGCCGCGCCCGCCGCGCCGAATGAAGCCGCCGAGATCGGCGAAACCCGCGCCGACGAGCGCCGCAAACCAGATTGACGGTGCAAGCCGCTGCCGCACCGCGTAAGATCATTACAATTCCGACGATCTAGCAGACGCATCCGCCGATCTGTCGGACAGGCAATCCGGGAGACATATATGACCGTTGGCATCGACGCCGCGCAGCCGCTGTGGTTCTACGATTTCGTCTCGCCGTTCACGTACCTGCTGCTCGAGCAACACGACAAATGGCCGGGCTTCGACTTCGCCTTCACGCCCGTGGTGCTGAACGACCTGTATCGCCATTGGGGGCAGCGGCCGGCGTACAGCGTGCCGGCCAAGCGCACCTTCATGTACCGGCACGCGCTCTTTCGCGCGGAACAGCTCGGCATTCCCTACAAGATGCCGCCGGCCCATCCGTTCGACTCGATGAAGCCGCTGTTGCTCGCCACCGCCGCGCAGGCCGACGTGGTGTGCGTGCGCGAAATCTTCCGCTTCATCTGGCGCGAAGGCCGCGATCCTTCGACCGACGAGGCGTTCGCCGAACTGTGCGAGCGCGTCGGCATGCCCGATGGTCCGGAACTCATCAAGAGCGAGGAAGTGCAAGCCCAGTTGCGGCGCAATACGGCGGATGCAATCGGGCTCGGCGTCTACGGCGTGCCGACCTTTCGTCTGAACGACCAGTTGTTCTGGGGCGAGGACGCGTTGCCGATGGTGCTGTACTGCGCGCGCACGCCGAACTGGCTGGAATCGAGCGAAGTGAAGCGGATCAGCGCGTTGCCCTCGGGTCTCGCGGACCTTTGAACGCGGAGCACGCGGCGTGACGCGTGGTGGCCGCAAGCGCGGCATGACGCGCGGTGGCCGCGCTTGCGCGGCTGATGCCGGTCATACCGTGCCCGCTATGGCCGCCGCGGTGCAATCGGGCCTAAGGTTATAACCTTTGCGCGATGCATGACCCGCGTGTTGCCGGGCCTGCGCGCGGCTGACTTTCGGGCACCGGGGCACAACGCCCGCTCGCCTTCGCTTGGCTTCTACCATGGACGACACCGCCGCCTCCCTCGACATCTGGCTCGTGCGCGTGCTGCGCACGCTGCTTGTCGAGCGCAGCGTCACACAAGCCGCGCTGCGGCTCAATCAAACGCAGCCCGCGATCAGCACGGCGCTGCGCAAGCTGCGCGAGACGCTGAACGACCCGATCCTCGTGCGCGGGAAGTCCGGCATGGTGCCGACCGAATACGGCGAATCGCTGCTGGCGTCGGCGCAACGCGTGCTGCGCGAAGTCGATTTCGTGGCCACGCCGCACGGCGATTTCGATCCGGGCCGCTCGCGCCGCACGTTTCGCGTGGCCGCGCCCGATTATCTGAACGACTTCTTCATGCCGACCGTGATCGCGCAGTTTCGCGAGGCGGCGCCGCATGCGCGGCTCGAAATCGATTCGCTGAATCCGACGCTCGATCATTCCGCCGCGCTCGATGCCGGCGAGCTCGATCTCGTGATCGGCAACTGGCCGAAGCCCGATCCGCGTTTCGAGCGCAGCGATCTGTTCTCGGACACTGTCGTGTGCATGATGCGCGCGGATCATCCGCTGACGCGTGCGCCGCTTACGCGCGAAGCCTATCTCGCCGCGCCGCATCTCGCGCCGACGCCGTATAGCGGCGCGCGCGGCGGCGCGATCGACACGGGTTTCGCGCGCGCCAAAGCCGAGCGGCGCATCGTCGCCACGCTGCCCTACTTCGGCCTCGTGCCGCAGACGCTGCTGCAATCGGATCTCATCTTCACGACGACGCGTCGTTTCGCGACCCACTATGCGAGCATTCTGCCGCTCGCGGTGGTCGAGGCGCCGATTCCGTTTCCGCGTATCAAGTGTTATCAGATGTGGCATCCGCAGCCGGATCGCCCGAGTGATCTCGGCTGGCTGCGTGCGTTGATGTCCGGGGTGTCGGATGGGCTGGTCGCGCAGAAAGCGCGGGGGGCGAGGCGGGCGCGGTGAGTTGTGGCGTGATGGACTCACGCGCTCGATGCGTTTAAGGCTGTCCGGGCGCGTTGGACGTTTATCGCTACACGCTGAGAGGCCGCTTGTATTCCGCCTCCGTTTGCATTGAAGCACACGCAGCAGCCCGCCGCCCGCGAACCTGCAACAACTCCGCGCACACCGCGACGGCGATCATCGCAGGCGCCTTATCGACGATGCCGGGCACGCCGATCGGACACGTCATCTGCTCAAGCCGTTCAAGCTCCACGCCACGCTCCAGCAAACGCCGCTCGAACTTCACGCGCTTCGTCTTCGAACCGATCATGCCGAAGTAAGAAAAGTCGGTCCGCCGCATGATGCGTTCGGCGAGCGAAAAATCGAGCGCATGGTTATGCGTCATCACGAGAAACCATGCGCCGGGCGGCGCGGCGTCGACGATCGCATCGGGCGTGTCGGTAGCTTCGATCTGCACGTTCGCGGGCGTTTCGTCGGGAAAGAGTTCGTCGCGCTCGTCGACCCACTGAACCACGCACGGCAGATTGCCGAGCAACTCGATCAGCGCATGACCCACGTGTCCCGCGCCGAACAGCACGATGTGCATCGGCGCCGCGCGCGGTGCTTCCACCGCGCTGCGCCGCCCGATCTGGATGGAAGAGCAGTCTTTCATCGCGCTCATCCCTCTTCTCTGTTAGCGGCGCGCCGCGGACGTGGCCGCGCGTACCGCGCCGATTGCCTTGAGGATCTCCTCGCTCGTCGCGGGCGCGTTCAGCGGCGGATTCACCTTGTGATCGCCGACCGCCGAGACGGCGTCGCGAATCGCAAAGAACACGGAAAACGGCAGCAGCAACGGCGGCTCGCCGGTTGCCTTCGAACGATGGATGCTGTCCTCCGCGTTGCGGTTCTTGAAGAGCCGCACGTTGAAGACCGGCGGCGTATCGTTGACGGTCGGAATCTTGTACGTGGACGGCGCGTGCGTCATCAGCTTGCCGCCTGCGTTCCACCACAGCTCCTCGGTGGTGAGCCAGCCCATGCCCTGAATGAACGCGCCTTCGACCTGGCCGATGTCGAGCGCCGGGTTCAACGACGCGCCCACGTCATGCAGCGCGTCCGCGCGCAGCACGCGCATTTCGCCGGTCAGGGTGTCGATCACGACTTCCGACACGGCTGCGCCATACGAGTAGTAATAGAACGGCCGGCCTTGCAGCTTGGCCTGATCCCAGTACAGTTTCGGCGTCGCGTAAAAACCGTCGGACCACAACTGGATTCGCGCGAGGTACGCCTTCGCGATCACTTCTTCGAACGGCAAGACCGCCTCGCCGACGATCACGCGATCATGCGCGAAGCGCACGTCCGAAGCCTTCACCTCGCCCGCGCCAAAACGCTCGGCGGCGAACGCGGCGAGGCGCTCGCGCAGTTGACGCGCCGCGTCCTGCGCGGCTTTGCCGTTCAGATCGGAACCGGTCGATGCCGCCGTCGCCGATGTATTCGCGACCTTGCTCGTATCGGTCGCGGTCACGCGAATGCGATTGAAGCCGACGCCGAGTTCATGCGCGACGACCTGCGCGACCTTCGTGTTCAAGCCCTGGCCCATTTCGGTGCCGCCGTGGTTCACGAGCACCGAACCATCGGTATAAATATGCACGAGCGCGCCGGCCTGGTTGAAATGCGTGACGTTGAACGCAATGCCGAACTTGACCGGCGTGAGCGCGAGGCCTTTTTTGAGCACCTCATTGTTTGCGTTGAATTCGTCGATGGCCGCGCGGCGCGCGCGGTATTGGCTCGTCGCTTCGAGTTCGTCGATCAGTTCGTGAATCACGTTGTCTTCGACGACCTGGCCATACGGCGTCTGATTGCGCTCGGTCTTGCCATACAGATTGCGGCGGCGCACGTCGAGCGAATCTTCGCCGATGGAGCGCGCGACGTTATCCAGAATGTATTCGATCGCGAACGCGCCTTGCGGACCGCCGAAGCCGCGAAACGCGGTGTTCGATTGCGTGTTGGTCTTGCCGCAAAAGCCGTCGATGGCGACGTCCGAAAGCCAGTACGCGTTGTCGAAGTGACACAGCGCGCGCGTCATCACGGGGCCCGACAAATCCGCTGAAAAACCGCAGCGCGAAGTCATGTCGACCGCGACGCCTTCGATCACGCCCTTGTCGTCGTAGCCGACTTCATACGTGTAGTGGAAGTCATGGCGCTTGCCGGTGACCATCATGTCGTCGTCGCGATCGGGGCGCAGCTTGACCGGGCACAACAGCTTCCAGGCGGCGAGCGCCGCGCAGCACGCGAACAAGCCCGACTGCGATTCCTTGCCGCCGAAACCGCCGCCCATGCGCCGGCATTCGATCAGCACGTTATGCGATGCAACGCCCAGCGCGTGCGCGACGAGATGCTGCATTTCGGTCGGGTGCTGCGTCGAACAGTAGACGTGCATGCCGTCATCGTCCTTGGGCACCGCGTAGGAGATTTGCCCTTCGAGATAAAACTGTTCCTGGCCGCCGAGCAGCATTTCGCCGGCATCTCGATGCGCGGCTCGCGCGATCTTCGTTCCCGCTTCGCCGCGCGCGAGCTTCATCGGCGGCAACACGTATTGATTGGCGGCGCGCGCCTGCTGCGCGGTGAGGATTGCGGGCAGTTCCTCATAGACGATCTCGGCGCGGCGTGCGGCAAGCCGCGCGATTTCGTGCGACGTCGCGACCACAATGAAGACCGGCTGACCGACGTATTGCACGATGCCATCGGCGAGAATCGGATCGTCGCCGTGGACGATCGGCGCGACATCGTTCGCGCCGGGAATGTCGTCGGCCGTGAAGACCGCGACCACGCCGGGCGTCGCGCGCACTTTGTCGAGCGACATCGACACGATCTTCGCGTGCGCTTTGGCCGACAGACCGAGCGCCGCGTGCAGCGTGCCCGCGACTGCGGGAATGTCGTCGGTGTAAGTGGCGCGGCCGCTCACGTGCAGATGCGCCGATTCATGCGGACGCGATACGTGGACCTGCGTGAAGTCGTCGAGTGCCTGAGCGTCTTTCAGGAATGGTTCGGCATGCTGATTCATTGTTGTGTTCTCCGTGTTGCTCGTGGATCGCGCGCGTCAGGCGCTTGCGGCGGCGTTGAGCTGACCGCCGATGTCAACGTCGACGCCGGTAGGCGCGCAGGCTGCTTCGACCGCGCGCACATCGAGCGCGCTTTTCGGCAGCGGATTATGCGGACGCGTTTCGAGCCAGAAGCGATACAAGGTGTTTTTCGCGGCTTCCAGACGATAGTTGCTGGTCGCGCGCATGTCGGAGAGCGGCGCGTAGTCGTTGCCGAGCGCGAGCATCGCGGCCTGTGCGGTGGCTTCGTGCCATTCGGCATCGCGCAGTACGGCTTCGGCATGCGTCGCGCGCTTCGGCGTCGCCGCCATGCCGCCGAATGCGATGCGCGGCTCGCGAATCAGCTTGCCATCCGCGATGAACGAGAACGCCGCGCACACGGCCGAAATGTCCGAGTCGAAGCGCTTCGACAGCTTGTACGTGCGAAATTGCAGCTTCTCGCGCACGCCGGTGCGAGTCGGCACCTTCACGCTCACGACGAACTCATGCTCGGCCATATCCTTCTTCTGATAAGCGAGGTACAAATCTTCGAGCGGCATTTCGCGTTCGATCGCACCGCCGCGCACAATCACGCGCGCGCCCAACGCGATGAGGCCGGGCATGGAGTCGCCGATCGGCGAGCCGTTGGCGATATTGCCGCCGAGCGTGCCTGCGTTGCGGACCGGCAGCGACGCGAAGCGTTGCCACATCTCCGTCAGTTCGGGGTACTGCCTGGCGATCTCCGCATAGGCTTTTTCGACGGTGACGCCCGCGCCTATTTCGATCCACTCGCCGCGCGTTTCGAGCTTCTGCAATTCGGCGATCTGCCCCACGTAGACCACATTGCCGAGCTCGCGCATCTGCTTGGTGACCCACAAGCCGATGTCCGTGCTGCCCGCGAGAATGCGCGCGGCCGGCTCGGCCTCTTTGATCTGCGCGAGCGCTTCGACGGTGCGCGGCGCGTGAAAGCGCTGACCGGCGTGTTCGTAATGGAAGGTGTCGTCGCGTTGCAGTGTGGCGAGCGAGCGCGCCAAGGCGTCGACGTTGACCGGCGCCTTGGGCGCGGGCGCTTCGAACATGCGCACGGCTGCATCGACGATCGGACGATAGCCGGTGCAGCGGCACAGATTGCCCGTCAGCGCATTGCTGATCGTTTCGCGCGACGGCACAGTCCGGTTCGCGCAGCTATGTTCGTGACCGTGCTTTTCATACAGCGACCACATCGACATGACAAAGCCCGGCGTGCAGAAACCGCACTGCGAGCCGTGGCATTCGACCATCGCCTCCTGCACCGGATGCAGCGAGCCGTCATGCTGGCGCAGGTCTTCGACGGTGAAGAGCGCCTTGCCGTCGAGCGTCGGCATGAACTGGATGCAGGCGTTGACCGTCTTGAAGTCGACGCCGCCCGCTTCGTTGCGCTCGCCGATCACGACCGTGCAGGCGCCGCAATCGCCTTCGGCGCAGCCTTCCTTGGTGCCTGTGCAATGCGCGTCTTCGCGCAGATACTGGAGGACCGTGCGGGTGACGGGCGCGTCCGTGATCTCGCGGATCGCGTTGCGGTGATAGAAGCGAATCGGCTCAGTCATGTCTCGTGCTCTCGATGTTCTCGAATCTCGTGTGCGGCTGCCAGCGCCGCGGGGATGGTTCGAAAACTATCACCGTCAATAAATAGAACCCATAGCGGCAATCGCATGCGGGACATATTCGCAAAGCGATATTGAGATGAGTTTGGCGGGCGGTTGGCTTATGTTGGGTGGCCGGATTGAGGTGTTTTCTGTACTGACGTTGCGTTTGGGACAGTATTTGTGTTTCCCCGCAGTCGTATTGCTCGGCGAACGGAGCGTTTCTCGCGACGTAAGCGGCATTTTCCTAGCGTTTCACGCCCGCTTTCGTCCGATGATTATTAAGCAAACGCTGCAAGGGAATCGGTTCCATGGGAAAATCACGCCTTCCCGCCGTTTTCAAGTCTCGTTTTCCCCATGTCCACCGATTCAGCGACACCTCGCAGCGAACTGGCGACGACCCTGCAGATCATTCCGGTCGTCTTTTTCACGTTTCTTTGCTACCTCACGATCGGCATTCCGCTCGCCGTGCTGCCGGGCTACGTGCACGACGACCTTGGCTACAGCGCCGTGCTCGCGGGCGCGGCGATCAGCGTGCAATACCTCGCGACGCTGGCGTCGCGGCCGCTCGCCGGCCGTTCCGCCGACACGCTCGGGCCGAAGCGCACCGTGTCGATCGGCTTGCTCGGATGCGGCGCGAGCGGCGTTCTGTTGCTGCTGGCCGTGTTGTGCGGACGCTGGCCGGTGGCGAGTCTCGCGCTGCTCGTCTGCAGCCGGCTCGTGCTCGGATTCGGCGAGAGCCTGTGCGGCACCGGCGCCATTCTCTGGGGGATCGGCCGCGTGGGCACGAGCAACAATGCGCGGGTCATCTCATGGAACGGCATTGCCACGTATGGCGCGCTCGCCGTCGGCGCGCCGCTCGGCGTGGCGATCGAGCGGACGGTCGGCTTCGCGGCGCTCGGCATTCTGGTGATGCTGCTGGCGGCGCTCGGCTTCTATCTTGCGCGCTCGATCGCGCCGGTGCCCCTCGTGCATGGCGAGCGCATGTCGTACCGAAGCGTATTCACGCGCGTGCTGCCGCACGGCATCGGCCTCGCGCTCGGCTCGGCCGGTTTTGGATCGATCGCGACGTTTATCACGTTGTTCTATGCGGCGAAGCAGTGGCCGAACGCGGCGTTGTCGCTAACGGTGTTCGGCACGCTCTTCATCGGCGCGCGGCTGCTGTTTGCCAACACGATTAAAACCTATGGCGGATTCCGCGTCGCGATTGCTTCGTTTTCGTTCGAGTGTGCCGGCTTGCTGATGCTGTGGCTCGCACCCGAGCCGCATGTGGCGCTGGCGGGCGCGGCGCTGACGGGGTTCGGATTCGCGCTGGTTTTTCCGGCGCTTGGCGTCGAAGCCGTCGGGCTCGTGCCGCCCGCAAGCCGGGGCGCGGCTTTGTCGGCTTATTCGGTGTTTCTCGACTTGTCGCTCGGCATTACCGGTCCGTTGGCCGGATACATTGCCGGCGAGTTTGGATACGGGTCGGTGTTTCTGTTTGCGGCTATTGCGGCGGCGGCGGCTGTTGGGCTTTCGTCCTTCCTTTATCTTCGCGATGCGAGGGTTAGGAAGATGCCTGCGGCGCTTTGAGGTGCGGCTGCGTCGGTGGGGTTCCGACGCAGAAGATTCGTCCTGTGGTGTTGCACCTATCCCGCCTGTGGTCCGTACTCGGTCACCACAGGCGGCTTCGGTTTCGGTTTCGGCGGATTCGGCACGCTCTGCTGCGGTGCGTTGCGCCGGATCGTGTCATCGCTGGCACCCATCAGATTCAACGTGTTGTCGCGCGCCTCGATTTTCACGGGGTCCGTTTTCTTCCACTGCTTCTTCGGGATCACCAGCTTCCACGTCGCGTCCTTGCCGGCGTTGCGGAAGAAGGCGACCACTCCTACGAATTGCGCGTCGCCGTTCATCGGCTCGCTAATGCTCGCACTGGCGTCGGGCCGTAGCACGACGTCTTTCGTCGCCAGCAGGTCGGCTTTTAGCGCATCCAGATCGTTCGTTTGCAATTGCTGGTAGTCGAGCTGCTGGAACGTCTGCGGCGTCTTCAGTTGATAGATCCGCACCACCGTCGACAACGATTGCCCGTCGCCGTTTGCATTCAACGATGACCGGCTCACGAGGTCCACGTTCATCGTTTTCACTTGCGTCGTGAACGCCCATTTCGCTGCGTCCACTGTGCTGTCCGTCACCGCCTGCCCGACCCCGCAGCCGGTGACGGCAAGCATGGCCAGGACAACGA
Source organism: Paraburkholderia sp. RL17-368-BIF-A (assembly GCF_046054045.1). Classification (NCBI taxonomy): domain Bacteria; kingdom Pseudomonadati; phylum Pseudomonadota; class Betaproteobacteria; order Burkholderiales; family Burkholderiaceae; genus Paraburkholderia; species Paraburkholderia sp. RL17-368-BIF-A. Next base: position 178,771 of record NZ_JARESN010000005.1, on the reverse strand, counting down.
TTCCACTGGTTCGAAGCTGCCGCATCATCCTTTGTTCCTTTTACGTCCCACGTCCGTTTGAACGCCTGTTAGTGCGCGGGTCGCGATGAATCGCGCCCGTGGCTGTTGCCGTGAGTGGCGTGCTGTTCGCTGCTGCCGGTACACTCGCCGAGCTGGACGCGTGCAAGCGCCGCAGTTGCGTCGTGTAGCCGAGACTGCACAAGCGCTATGCCAGCGTCACGGCTCGCGCCGGGTCGAGCGCGGTCAGCTCGCCCGTTAACGCGTCGATCCGCGCGCCGAGCGCAACTTTGTCGGCATCCTTACGATTCGTTCGAATCTTCAATAGACGCAGCAGGTGATGCTTGGCTTCGAACGCAAGAGACGGCTCCCACGCGGCCAGCTCGAACCGTTGCGCAGTGCGCTCGACTGTGGACAGCAGATGGAGCGCGGTGTCCGCGCGGTCGGCGCGTTCGGCCACGCGCGCCATCACCAGTTGCCGCACGAAGCGCTCGCGCTCGCCAAGTCCGCCGTGCTGCGCGGGCAGGCGTTGCAGCCATGCGAAGGCCGCGTCCAGCCCCTGCTGGGCGGCAAGATCGGACGCCTGCGCCTCGGTTTCCGCCCAGTCGCTATCCGCCGACGAAGCGCTCACCGGCGCTACCGCCTCGCCGCGCTCGACGTCGCGCACGGTCGCATAGCGCGCGATCCATTCGAGCGTCGCGTCGTCGGCGAACGGCGAGCCGTCGGAGAAAGCAAGCTGGTCGAGGCCCGGTAAGCGCTCGAGCATCAGCGCGCAGTCGGTTGCCGCCAGATCGCGGACCTGCGCATATTCACCGCCCGCCTGGTCCTGGGCGCTGAATGCGTAGTACTGCAGGTCGAGCCAGAAATGATTTGCGCCTTCGGCAAACGCCGCCTCCACGCGATCCAGCAGTTCGGGCCATTGCTTTTGCAACAGCAGGCGTTTCAGGTGCGAGCGCAGTTCGGCGCGCGGCGCGACGAGCCTCGTCTTGCCGCCCGCTTCGTGCGGCGGCACTTCGGTGAGCGTGTCCCAGCGCACGCAGCGCATCAGACGGTAGGCCGCCAGATACCCATGCGGCTGCTCGCGCAGAAACTGCGCCATCTGACGCGCGCGGTCCAGCAGTTCGCGGGTCGAAGAAACTTCGGTGGCCATTGCCGGCAGCGCGGACGGAATCGAGCTGGACGGCGTGTCGCTGCTCGCGCTGTGCGCAGGCAGCGGCGTTTCCACGCGGCTTTCGAAGCGGCGAAATAGCGGGTCGAGCTGAGGGCGCGCGTCTTCCGGCCATTGCGCCGTGCGCTCGGTGATCAGCGCGAGCGCGGATAGCGTGCGTTCGAGCAGCGTGTCCGACAGACCTTGCACGCGGTCGAGCCGGTCCGCGAAGGTGCTGCCCGCGAGCCATTCGAGCGCGGCCTTGCGCGTCCCGGCGCGAGCGGGCAGCAACGCCTCGCCAAAACGGTCGATGAGCGCCGACAGCAGCTCGAAGCCCGACGCAACGCCTTCGGCGCCGTCGCGGCGCATGCGTCCATAGACGTAGTACACGGCGAGGCGCGCGTCTTTCGCGTTCTGCTTAAGCAGGCGCTCGGTGGTGTCGACGATCAGCGTGTCGTCGATGTCCGACAGCCGCGCGACCTCTTCCTTGATCGCGAGGAAGTCGTCGTCGTAACCGGGGTCGGCGCCGACAGGTGCACCCTCGCTGATCGGGCGCAGCCAGTCGTCCCACCGTCCCTGGGTCGAACGGGCAAGGTCGGACGGCGTGCGTGCGCCGAACAGCGCGCTTAGAAGATTGGTCAGCATGAGGGCCCTGCGGATCGTTCGACGGCCAACGCAGCGACTGCCACGTTTCCTGCGGGTTGCAGTAGTGCAGGCTTTGCCCGTCGAGCGTAAATAGCGTGCACGTCACGCCCGCTCACCAATCTCGGGTTTGTTACGTACTTGTCGAAGTTTTCCTGCAGATCGGCCATCGCTCACGCTCCCCTTTTTGATATCGCCGCGCACGCGCTCCTTTCGTGCTGCTTACTAGTACTGCCACATGTTTTTGGGGAGTAACGGTAACCGTTTCCGCATGCGCCGTGAATAGCGTTCAAGCTATTTTTTCAGTCTTGACGAATTTTTTCAAAATGCAAATTTCAAGACGAAATCCATGTGTTAAATATTCGCCATTGACGTTGGTTGTACTGATTGATGTCTCAACACTCAAGATCCTTAAGGACATAAAAAATGGCAAACAGCTTCCAGAACGAAGTACCAAAAGCAAGAATCAATATCAAGCTGGACTTGCACACTGGAGGCGCGCAGAAGAAGGTGGAACTCCCGCTCAAGCTGCTAGTCATGGGCGACTACAGCAACGGTCAGGACACGCGAGCGCTCGCGGAACGAACCAAGGTCGACATCAACAAGAACAACTTCAATTCGGTGCTCGCGGATTACAGCCCGAAAGCAAAGATCGCTGTCGAGAACACGCTTGCAGGTGACGGCTCGGAATTGCCGGTCGCGCTCGAATTCAAGTCAATGGACGACTTCAGGCCGGACGTCGTGGCGAGCAAGGTGCCCGAACTTCGCGCGCTGATGGCCGCGCGCAATCTGCTGCGCGATCTCAAGTCGAACCTGCTCGACAACGCAACGTTCCGTCGTGAACTTGAAAAGATCCTCAAGAACCCGGCCTTGTCCGATCGCCTGCGTACCGATCTGCAGCAAATCGGTGAATCCGCACCGGCAGCACAACAATAATCGCCGATCATCGAGGAATCTCAACCATGGCAAACAACCAAACGGCAGTTCACGATTCGGCGGCGGCAGACACAGTTGTGCTGGACGCCCCGGGTAAAAGCGTCTACGAATCCCTCTGCGAAAAAATCAACCTGACGCCTGTCAAGCAGACGCGCCCGTTCGACTCGTTCCAGAACGCGGACTCGCTGTCGGAATCCTCGCTCGACGAGCGCGTCGCCCAGGCAATGGGCGTGTTCCTGAAAATGATCAAGGACTCGTCGCAGCAGGTGGATCGTCTCGACAAGAGCCTGCTCGACTTTCATATTGCCCATCTCGATCGGCAGATCAGCCGTCAGCTCGACGCGATCATGCACAACGAAACGTTCCAGCAGATTGAATCGGCATGGCGCGGGCTGAAGTTCCTGGTCGATCGCACAGATTTCCGCAAGAACGTGCGGATCGAAGTGCTCGACGTATCGAAGGAACAGTTGCGCCAGGACTTCGAGGACACGCCCGAAGTCATTCAGAGCGGCCTGTACCTGCACACCTACATTCAGGAATACGATACGCCGGGCGGCGAGCCGATCGGCTCGATCATCTCGAACTATGAGTTCGACCGCAGCGCGCAGGACATCGCACTGCTGCGCAATATTTCGAAGGTGTCGGCGGCTGCCCACATGCCGTTCATCGGCTCGGTGTCGCCCAAGTTTTTCGGCAAGGATTCAATGGAAGAAGTCGCGAGCATCCGCGACATCGGCAACTATTTCGACCGTGCCGAATACCTGAAGTGGAAGAGCTTCCGCGAATCGGACGACGCCCGTTATATCGGTCTCACGCTGCCGCGCTTCCTCGCCCGCTTGCCGTATGGCCCGGACACCGCGCCGGTGCGTGCGTTCAACTATGAAGAAGCGGTCAAAGGCCCGGATCACACGCGTTATCTGTGGGCAAATGCGTCGTTCGCGTTTGCCGCCAACATGGTGAAGAGCTTCATCAAGAACGGCTGGTGTGTGCAGATTCGCGGTCCCCAGGCAGGCGGTCTCGTCGAAGACCTGCCGATCCACCTGTATGACCTCGGCACCGGTAACCAGGCCAAGATTCCGAGCGAAGTGCTGATTCCGGAAACGCGCGAGTTCGAGTTCTCCAACCTCGGCTTCATTCCGCTGTCGTACTACAAGAACCACGACTTCGCGTGCTTCTTCTCGGCACATTCGGCGCAGAAGCCGGCGCTGTACGACACGAAGGAAGCCACGGCGAATAGCCGCGTCAACGCCCGTCTGCCGTACATCTTCCTGCTCTCCCGTATTGCGCACTATCTGAAGCTGATTCAGCGCGAGAACATCGGTACGACAAAAGATCGCCGTCTGCTCGAGCTCGAACTGAACACGTGGGTCAAGTCGCTCGTCACCGAAATGACGGACCCGGGCGACGACCTGCAGGCATCGCACCCGCTGCGTGAGGCGAAGGTGATCGTTGAAGACATCGAGGACAACCCGGGCTTCTTCCGCGTCAAGCTTTTCATCGTGCCGCACTTCCAGATCGAAGGGATGGACATCAACCTGTCGCTCGTCTCGCAAATGCCGAAGGCAAAGAACTAGGTATCGCTGTCAGACCGGATTGAGTACTTCCCGCGCCGCGGCCCACGGGGCGCCGCGCGGGTATGCAGTTCGCGGTTTGCAGTCGATGCGAAACCGTGCGTCCAGGGGATTTGTTCGGGACGTTTCAGGCATTAATCAATAACGATGAAGATAACAAGACCGCTGTGGGCACACGGCATTTTCATGACGCCCCAGCATTTCCAGCAACAGGCGCTGTGGGACCGGTATGCTGACGAGCGCATTGCGCGCATCGGCAGTCCCGATCCTTGGGGAGTCAGCCGCGTTGCTTTCGACACGCAAGCGTTGTCGATCAATCGTTTGCAACTGTCGTTGCTCGACGTGCGCTTGCCCGACGGCACTTTTTTCGATACCGAATCCGCCGATCACCTGCCGCCCGCGCGGGACCTGAGTGAAGTGCCGGCGCACGCCGAATCGGTCGTCGTATTGGCTGCGCTGCCGCTGATTGATCCGCAGGGCGGCAACTGCATCGAATCCGGTGAGAAGCCGGCGCGTCCGCGCCGCTTCACGCGGGAATATCTGCAAGTCGCGGATCTCAACGGTGAGGGCAAGGAAGAAATCAGCGTCGAGCGGCATGCGCTCGCGCTGCTGTTCGACTTCGAGGAGCCGGGCGACTACGTGACGTGTCCGGTCGGCCGCTTCGTGCGCAACGCGCAAGGCCGCTTCGAAATGGATGCTGCGTTCGTGCCGCCGTGCCTCGTGCTGTCGGCGAGCGGTCAATTGACGAGCCGCATGAACCGGCTGTCGGAAATTCTGAGCGCCAAAAGCGCCAGCCTTGCGGTGCGCCGGCGGGAGCGTTCGGACCAGATCGCTGATTACGCGGTCGCGGACGTGTCGCTCTTCTGGCTGCTGCACAGCGTGAATAGCACGTGGCCCGAACTCGCCCGCCTATGCCAGGCGCCCGATCAACATCCCGAGCGGCTCTACGGTGTACTGGCACGCCTGGCCGGCTCGCTGCTCACGTTTTCCACGACCGAAACGCTGCAGGCCATTCCGCCGTATGCGCACGATGCGCCGGAGCCGGTATTTGCGGAACTCGAATCGCTGATTCGTACGCTGCTCGATACGGTGATCCCGTCGCGCGTCGTGCCGATCGCTCTGGAACGGATTCGCGGCACGGCATGGCTCGGCAAGATCAACGACGAGCGGCTGGTCGAAGGCGCGGACTATTACCTGTCCGTTCGGTCCGGCTTGCCCGCTCACGCGCTGCTCGAACAGTTGCCGCGCTTGTGCAAGGCAGGCGCGCCCGACGAGGTCGAGCAGATCGTCAACTCCGCGCTGTCGGGCATCCCGCTGCGCACCATGTCGCGGCTTCCCGCGGCCATTCCTGTTCGCATCGAGAATCAGTATTTCGCGCTCGATAGCGCGCACCCGGCGTTCAAACGCATGGTGGATGCACGCGCGTGCCAGTTCTATATTCCGGCCTCGATGCCGGACGTTTCGCTCGAACTCTACGCGGTGCTGCCGACATGACGTCCATCCCGATCGGCCGCAACCTCGCGCCGCCTTCGCTGCTGCCCGTCGCATTGCGCAACACGGCGTTGACGGTCGCGCTTCTCGACACCGATCCCGCGCCGCAGTCGTTCAATGCCTTCAAGGACAAGTGCAAGGAGCAGGTGCGAAGCCTGCGCGAGGAACTGCAGTCCGCGGGCCATCCGCAGGACGTGATTGAAGATGCCGTCTACGCTCAGTGCGCGCTTCTCGACGAAAAGGCGCTCAGCAACCTGAAGGGCGACGACCGCGACGCATGGGAGCGCGTGCCGCTGCAAGTCGACGAGTTCCACAGCAACGAGGCGGGGCATGAACTGATCGCGCGTATCGAACGCCGTCTGGCGCAGCCGCAACCTGTGCTGCCGCTCCTGGCCATCTTCGGCGCCGTGCTGGACCTCGGCTTCACGGGCAAATTCGCCCTCGCCGCGAGCGACGCTCGCGTCGCCCTCGTCAAGGCAATCGGCGAACGGCTCGGCCGCGCGCACGATACATCGGGCCCCGTCGCAATCCAACCGCTTGCGTCGAACCACTGGGCGGGGCGGCTCTCGCCGCTCGCCTGGGTTGTCATCGCGTGCGTCGTCGCGGATGTCGCCTATGTGGCGCTCGATCAATGGCTCAATGCGGCCGTCGCCCGGATCGCACATTGATGGAGCCGCGTTTGACTGGTTACCCGAGCGGTTATCCGTACCGCACGCTGTTCGTGTGGGTCGCGCTGCTGGCGCTGACCTGGCTCGGGCTATGTTCGCCCTGGCCGGCGGGATGGAACGCGTTTGTCGCGGCGCTCGTGGTTTTTGCCGCGCTGGTCGCGGTCGTGCTCGGCACCAAGCGCGCGCGACTGCGGGGCGAGGCGACGCACCATGTGCTGCACGCCGTCGACGCGGCGCTCAGCTCGCTGCCTGCCGACGTCAAACGCAATACGCCGCTCGTGATCGCCGTTGCCGACGGCGGCGAATTGGCCGGGCCATTCGGCTCGGATTTCGTCCGCATTACCGACGCCGCCATCTGGGTGCGCAACGACGACCCGGCAAAGCTGATGTATCTCGCCGATGCACTCAAGCGCTGGCGTGACGGCCAGGGGCCCGACGCGGTGGCGTATCTGCTGGCCGCAGATCAGGCCACGGGCGCCGTGACGTTGCAGGCGGCGTCGAGGCGCTGGTGTTCCGCAATCGGGGAAGCGAGTCGTGCCGTCGGCTATCCGTTGCCCTTGTGCGTCGCGTTATACGCGCGAGAGGCCGGACAAAGCCCGGATGACTGTCCCTGGTTCGGTGTGTCGGGCGTCGAGGGCATGCAGCCGGACAGTCTGTCCGACGTCGTTGCCGCGCGGCTTGCGCAATACACATACATGGCCAGTCCGGAAATCGCGGATGAGCGCAAGTGGCGGGCATACCGCGCCGCGCGTCTCGACGCTTTGTCACGTTGGGCAGGTCAGCTCGTTGTGCCCACATTAGTCAGTAATCAACGCGGCGCGCTGGAGCTCGCGGCGCTGGGCGTGACGGCGATCGAAGGACGCCCAGCCGCGGAATCGTTATACGGCCAGTTCGTCAGCGGCATCACCGAACTCCCGCTCGCTGCTGCAAACGGCGGCGTCCGCGCGCCGCGCCATTGCCCGCTGCCCGAGCCGTTGATTCGCGGAATACGGCCTCAGCCTGCAAGACGCGCGCTGCCGCGTGCGCTCGCGCACGCGTTCATCTGGCTCGCCGCCGGCTTCTGCGCGGCTGCCGCCGCGTCGGCCTGGCAGAATCGCGCGCTGGTCGAGCGGGTCGCGGGCGATATGGCTCGCTACAAAGCCATTCCGCCCGCGCAGGACGCGGCGCGCGTCGACGCGCTCAAAGCCGTCAAGCACGATCGCGACGAACTCGAGCGCTATGCGAGCGCCGGCGTACCGCCGCGGCTCGGCCTCGGTTTCTATCGCGGAACGCCGCTGGTCGCGCCACTCAACGCGCTGATTGCAGGCTATCAGCCGCCGCCCGCGCCGGTCACGCCGTCCACCATCGAGTTGGACAGCATGTCGCTGTTCCGTTCGGGCAGCGCGGTGCTAAATCCCGGTTCCAACCGGGTGCTGATCGGCGCACTGGAAATGATCAACGCACACCCGGACAAGCGCGTACTGGTCGCGGGTCATACCGACTCGATCGGCAGTCCGGCGAGCAATCTCAAGCTGTCCGAAGCGCGCGCCGCATCGGTGCGCGACTGGCTGGCGGACGCATCCGGCATCGCGCCGACGCGGTTCGCCATCCAGGGCTACGGCGACACGCGTCCCAAGGCTCCAAACAGTACGGAAGCGGGACGCTCGGCGAATCGCCGGGTCGAGATCACACTGGTCCCGGATTGCCGGGACACGTTTGAAGAAAGCAGGAATGGCAACGGCCGTTCCATCCCCCAAGGCCACACGGCCTGTTCATTCGAGTAGAAGGAGAAAAACAAAATGGCTATTCCGGCATACATGTGGATCAAGGACGACGGCGGCGCGGACATCAAAGGCTCGGTCACCGTGCAGGGTCGCGAAGGCAGCGTCGAAGTCGTGGCGTTCCAGCACGGCGTAAGCATTCCGACCGATTCGAACACCGGCAAGCTGACGGGTGCCCGCGTGCATCTGCCGATCACGTTCACCAAAGAAACGGACGCGTCGTCGCCGTACCTTTACAAGGCAGTGACGAGCGGCCAGACATTGAAGTCGATCGAAATCAAGTGGTACAAGATCGACGACGCCGGCAAGGAAAAGGAGTACTTCAACACCAAGCTGGAGAACGTGAAAGTCGTGGCCGTGAATCCGAAGATGCACGACATCAAGAACCCCGAGTTCGAAAAACACAACCATCTGGAAGACATCCAGTTGCGCTACGAGAAGATCACGTGGTCGTACAAGGACGGCAACATCATCCACACCGACACCTGGAACGAACGCTCGTAATCGCGCGCTCGGTTCGGCACTGACGGGAGCTGGTCCGTCCGATCTTCGGAAAGTACGGACCGGCCCTTCGTCGGTCATTGCCTGCCAGCGCATACGCGGAACCGGCGCTCACCGTTCTCTCACAGCCTCCACTCGCCGCACTTTTAGCCGCTCGCCGCCATGACTCATCGCGACTTCTCCCCGTATCTGCGCCGCCTCAACGATCACTGCGCTCAAGCACTCGCCGACGCCGCGAGTCTGTGCGCGACGCGCGCCCATCGCGACATCGAGGTCGAACACTGGTTCATCAAGCTGCTCGAACTGGGCGACGGCGATCTCGTGGCGATCATGCGCCGCTATACACTCGACGTCGACGGCATCTGGAACGGTCTGCTCAGTGCAATCGACCGTTTGCCGCACGACTTGCGCGGCAAGCCCGGCTTGTCGCATCGCCTTGGGCAACTGCTCGAGGCGGCTTGGCTGCGAGCATCGCTCGAGGCGCAAGCGCCGCTGATCCGCTCCTCGCATCTGCTGGCGGCGCTCGCCGATGCGCCGCATCTGCTGCGCGCGCCCGACGCGTGGGCGCTGCTGTCGCTGTCGTCCACGCAGATCGAGCGCCTCACGCCGGAGCTCAACTGGACGTCGATCGAAGCGCCCGCCGCCAAGCCCTCCACGCAGCACGCGGACAGCACACCGACTACCGGGCACGCGCCGGACAGCGCGATGCAAGACGACTTCGACTTCGATTTCGACGCCGACCTCAATCCCGATCCGCTCTCCGCGGCGCCGCGCGCAAACGGCTTCGCGAACCCGGTATCGGAAGCGTTAGACCGCTTCACGATCGACGTCACGCAGAAAGCGCGCGACGGCAATATCGACCCCGTGTTCGGCCGTGACACCGAAATCCGTCAGATGGTCGATATTCTCGCGCGCCGCCGCAAGAACAATCCGATCCTGGTGGGGGAACCTGGCGTCGGCAAGACCGCGCTCGTCGAAGGGCTGGCGCTGAAAATCGCCGAGGGCGACGTGCCCGCAGCGATCCGCGACGTGCGCCTCTTGACGCTCGACCTCGGGCTGCTGCAGGCAGGCGCGGGCGTCAAGGGCGAATTCGAGCAACGTCTGAAAAACGTGATCGAGGCGGTACAGCAATCGGCCACGCCGATCCTGCTCTTTATCGACGAAGCGCATACGCTGATCGGCGCGGGCAATTCGGCGGGCAGCGGCGACGCGGCGAATCTGCTGAAGCCGGCCCTCGCGCGCGGAGAGTTGCGCACGATCGCGGCGACCACATGGTCGGAATACAAGCAGTACTTCGAGCGCGACGCGGCGCTCGAACGGCGTTTCCAGATGGTCAAGGTCGACGAACCCGACGACGACAACGCGTGCCTGATGCTGCGCGGCCTGAAAGAGCGTTATGCGCGGCACCACAACGTGCACATCACCGACGCCGCAGTGAGCGCGGCGGTGCGTTTGTCGCGCCGTTATCTGACGGGGCGTCAATTGCCTGACAAGGCCGTCGACCTGCTCGACACCGCGGCGGCACGCGTGCGCATGAGCGTCGATGCAACGCCGATCGCCATCGCCGCGCGTCGCGCGGAACAGGCCGCGCTGCGTGTCGAGCGCGATGCGCTGGTCGACGATCAGGGCGCGACATCGGTGGATATGAGCGCGCGGCTTGCGGCCATCGACGCACGCCTTCTGGCAGTCGCCGCCGAAATAGACAATCTCGAACAGAATTACGCGGAGCAGAAAAAAGCCGTCAGCGCGCTAACGGATCTGCGCGCGCAGTGGCGCGCCGCATCAGACGAATCCGCGCGGCGCGATCTCCAGCCGGAGATCAAAGCGGCGCACACGCTGCTGACGAAGCATGCCGACGAAGCGCTGATTCACGCCGAAGTCGACGAAGCCACGATCGCAAGCGTCATCGCGGACTGGACCGGCGTGCCGGTCGGCAGCCTGCTCGAAGACGAACTCACCACGCTGCTGGAACTGGAGACGCGGCTCGCGCGAACGGTCGTCGGCCAGGACGACGCGCTCGCCGCGCTCGGCAAATCGCTACGGGCCGCCAAAGCCGGCTTGAAGTCCGAAGACGCGCCGCTCGGCGTGTTCCTGCTCGCCGGTCCGTCCGGCGTCGGCAAGACCGAAACGGCGCGGGCACTCGCGGACCTGATGTTCGGCGGCGAGCGCGCGCTCGTCACCATCAACCTGTCCGAGTATCAGGAAGCGCACACGGTCTCGCAACTGAAGGGCTCGCCGCCGGGCTACGTCGGCTATGGACGCGGCGGCGTGCTGACCGAAGCGGTGCGTCAACGTCCGTACAGCGTCGTGCTGCTCGACGAAGTGGAAAAAGCGCATCGCGACGTGCTGAATCTGTTCTATCAGGTGTTCGATCGCGGCTTCATGCGCGACGGCGAAGGTCGCGTGATCGACTTCCGCAACACCGTCATCGTGATGACGTCGAATCTCGGCAGCGACGAAATCATGGCCGCGGTCGAGGCATCGCAACAGGTGTCGCAAGAACCGCCGCAAGAAGCATCGGAAGACCAGACAGCCACCGACGCAAACGCCAACGCACCAGCAGGCGCAACCGTCACCACCGCGATGCTGATGGAAGCCATTCGCCCGCAACTGGTCCAGCATTTCCAGCCCGCGTTGCTCGCGCGCTTTCAGACCGTCGTCTATCGGCCGTTGTCCGCGGAAGCGCTCGCGCAAATCGTGCGGATGAAGCTCGGCAAGGTCGCGCAACGCATCGAGAAGCGCTTTGCCGTGCCGCTCGCTTGCGACGATGCGCTCGTCGCCGAACTCGTGCGTGCGTGTCTGTTGCCGGACTCCGGCGCGCGCAACATCGACAGTCTGCTCGATCAACAGATTCTTCCGGTGCTGTCTCGTGAATTGCTCGAACGGGTCGCGAATCGGCAGTTGCCATCGCAAATTCGCCTGGGCTATGCGGACGACGCAGGCATTACCGTCGATTTCGACAGCGACCCCGCGTGCATGGAAGAGGCGACAGCATGAGTCGCGGCGGCCCGGTCTCTTCGAAACAGTGACCGGGCATTTTGCCAACGGCGCGCGCCTTGACGACTACGAGGCCGCGACGCAGAAGTTCTATTCGGTGCAGGACAACATCCAACGCATTCTGAATAGCCGGCGCAATGGGCTTGCTCATTTGCCGGACTATGGGCTCGACGATCTGTCGGAGATTTATCGGCACTTGCCCTCGTCGGCGCACCAGCTTCAGCGCGTGATCGAAACCACCGTGCTGAAGTGCGAGCCGCGCATGCGGGCAGTCCGGATGGGCAGACGCGCCTCAACATGCTGAGGCCCGATCTGGATCGCGCCTGAGCGTCGCACCGCCTGCGGTGAATGCAGCGCATGCGACAAACGCCAAAGCGCGATCCAAAGCCCTACTTCCCTTCGGACAATCCCCGCTCCAACGCCGCGACGCCGGCCGGCAAATCGACCTTAACCCCAAGGTCCACCATCGTCCGGCCCAACGCGTGCACGGTCCTGAACAGATTGTGCTCGCGGCACTGCTCGCCCATCTGACCAATGCGGACAATCGGCAATCCAAACGATCCTGAAATTTCCACCTGATGCTGCCGCGAAATATGCGCGCACACGTCGCCGGGACTCAAGCCCTCGGGCACCTCGATGCCCACCACCGAATTCAACCGGCACGCCTTCGGCGCATACAACTGCAAACCGAGCGCCGTCACGCCTTCCTGCAACGCGACCGAACACTTCAGATGCCGCGCGAAACGCTTCTCCAGCGTCTCGGCGCACACGAGCCGCAACGCCTCGTGCAACGCAAGCACGCCCGACACCGGCGCCGTGTAGTGATACCCCGCGTTGTGCCAGAAGTTTTCCGCGAGCGACGCATCGAGACACCAATGCGCATTCGGCGCGGTGCGTCCCTTCACCCGCGCCCAGGCGGCATCGGAGAACGCAATCAGCGAGACGCCGGGAATCGACGACAAACCCTTTTGTCCGCCGGTGATCACGGCGTCGATGCCCCATGCGTCCATCGCGAGCGGCATCGTACTCAACGTGCACACCGCGTCGACGATCACCAGCGCGCCCGCCGCTTTCGCCAGGGCAGCGATGTCCTTCAGTTGATAATTCCAGACCGTATTCGACGTCTCGCCCTGCACCACCGTGACGATCTCGGGGCGCTCGCGGCGAATCGCCTCGGCAATCTCATCGAGACTCGCCACCGACTGATCGCCGACTTCGAGCGTGCTCACACGCGCACCGACGCGGCGGCCCATCTCGGCCATCCGTCCGCTGAAAAAGCCGTTCTTGATGCTGAGCACGCGCGTGCCTTCCCACGCGAGATTGGAGATCGCCATTTCCATCGCGGCCGAGCCCGGTCCCGCCACGCCCAGCACCCACTTCGAATGCGTCTGGAACACGTAGCGCGCCATGGTCTTCACCTGGCTGATCACCTTCACCATGGTTGCGCCCAGGTGATTGATCACGATCGTGTTGGCCTTGGCGACGGCGGCGGGAATCGGCACGGGGCCCGCGCCCATCATCAGCAACGGCTCTTCGGGAAGAATGGCGTCGAGCGATTCGACAACCGGACAGGGCACAGCAGTAGACGTAACGTTGAACGATGAAGTCGGCATGATCGGCACTTGAAGGAAACGGCAAACACGGAACGCACAGCAGCCAACGGCCTCGCCAGCAGTGACACTGGCGAGGCCGGTTTTCGATCATTCACCGATCCGCGCAATTGCGCAAGTTTTTTGACCATGCCCGAGCGGGCGGCGTCATTTCACCTTGCTTTTATCGAGCTTCTTGCCTGTCTCCGCATTGAAGCGCTCGACGTATTCCTCGATGAGCCGCCGCATCGCGCGTCCGATCTGCCGGTAGTCCGACTCGTTGAGATTGGCGAGCGAGACGCGCCCCGACGCATGCTGCGTGCCGAAGCCGAGCCCCGGCAACAGCACCACCCGCGCCTCGCGCGCGAGCCGGAACAGCAGTTCGGTGGGCTGCGTGTTCTTCAATTGCCACTCGACAAACTCGCGCCCGAACATCCGCTCGCCGAGGAACTCGGCGTCGAGAATCGTGTAGTAATCGACCTGGTTCGGATCGTCGTCCTCGAACGAAATGCCGAGTTCTTCGTAGAGCGCCTGCTTGCGCTTGCGGATCAGGCGCTTCAACGCGTTCTTGTACGCGTCGGGCGTGTCCATCAGCGAGAACAGCGAAAAGAGCACCATCTGCACCTGCTGCGGCGTCGACAAGCCCGCCGTGTGATTGAGCGCGACGGTACGGCTGTCGGCAACCAGACGGTCGATGAACTTGAGCTTCTCGGGCTCCGTCGTGATCGATTCATAACGCTCGTGCAACTGCTCCTTCGCCTCTTTCGGCAACTCGGCAATCAACCTGTCGAGCACATTGTCGCGATGCGTCGCGATGGTGCCGAGACGCCAGCCGGTCGCGCCGAAGTACTTCGAGTACGAGTACACGAGAATCGTGTTCTTCGGCGCGAGCGCGAACAGCGACACGAAGTTGTCCGCGAACGTGCCATACACGTCGTCGGTGAGAAGAATCAGATCCGGGCGTTCCTTGACGATGTCGGCAATGTATTGGAGGCTCTCGTCGTCCATCTTCACCGAAGGCGGATTGCTCGGGTTCACGAGAAAGAACGCCTTGACCTTCGGATCGCGCAGCTTGTCGAGTTCCTCTTTCGAATACTGCCAGTTGCTCTCGACGGCGGCGTGAAGATTCACCACGTTCAACTGGTAGTCGTTCAGTCGCGGAATCTCGATGTACGGCGTGAAGATCGGCATGCCGAGCGCGATCGTATCGCCGGCTTTGAGCAGGTGATTCTCGCGCATCGTGTTGAAGATATACGTCATGGCCGCCGTGCCGCCCTCCACGGCGAACACGTCGAACTCGCCGACGAACGGATGCTGCCCGATCATCTCGCGGCGCAGATACTGGCCGACAATTATTTCGGATAGCTTAAGCATCCGGTCCGGCACCGGATAGTTCGATGCGAGGATGCCTTCGCACATTTCATACAGGAAATCGCCCGCGGAAAGTCCCAACTGATCGCGCACATACGATACGGCGCCGCGCAGAAAGTCGATGCCGGGCACGCCCTTGTTCTCGCGCAGGAACAGATCGAAGCGCTCTTCGAGGCCATCGCGCCGCGGGAATCCGCCGACGCCCTCCGGCATGTAGGCGAACGAACGCTCCGACTCGCGCATCGCAAAGAGGCCGAGTTGCCAGAAGCCGTGACGCGGAATCGTCGCGAGAAAATTCGGGTTGCCGCGCCCGGCGTTGAGCATCGCCGCGTTGGCCGGACGCTCGACCGCGCCGCCGCCCGCGGCCTTGATGAGTTCATCCTTCAATTCGAACGGGCTCAGCGCGGCAAGACCCGCTTGCGCCATATCGCCATGTTTGCTGTCGCCCTTCTCTTTTGCCATGATGCGTTCTCCAATGAGCCAGATGAAAGCGCCGCCGCGAGTTGCTCTGCGTGATGCCGCGGCCGGCGCGAAGAGACCGATACAACGCTCCGCTAGACGAGCCCCACCACCAGCGGCCCGAGCAACGTCAACGCGACGTTTGCAATCGCATACGTGATGGCGAATGGCACGGTCGGCACCGCGCTTTCCGCCTTGTCGAGCACGCCGCCGAACGCCGGGTTGGCGCTGCGCGAGCCCGTCAGCGCGCCCGCCAGGATGGCCGCGTTGTTGTAGCGAAGCACGTAGCGGCCGAACAGCATCGTGAGCAGAAGCGGGAACAGCGTGACGAATACGCCGAGCAGGAAGATCGTCATGCCGCTCTGCTTGACGGTCACCACCGCCTGCAAGCCGGAATTCAGGCCGACCACGGCGACGAAAGCGGCGAGTCCGAAGTCCTTCAGCAACTGCGAAGCTGCCGTGGGCATCACGCCGTACATCGGATGCTTGCCGCGCATCCAGCCGAACAGCAGGCCGGCGAGCAGGCAGCCGCCGCCGGAACCGAGCGTGAGCGGAATGCCGCCGACATTGACGACGATCAGCCCGATCAGCAAGCCGAGCACGAGACCCACACCCATGTAGATGAAGTCGGTCTTGATGGTGTACGGCAGTTCGTAACCCGCGGCGTCGACGGCACGCTTTGTGTCTTTCGGCGATCCGTAGAACGTGATGACGTCGCCGTGTTCGAGCTTTGTCTCAGGCAGTAGCGGCAGCGGCTGACCGGCGCGCGAAATGCTCTGGATGTACACGCCGTGGCGCATGTCGCGGTCCACGATCTCGCGTGCCGCGGCGATTGTGGTGTGGTTCATGCCTTTGCGCGTGAACACGCCTTCGCGCGTTTGCATGACGACGCCCACGTCGCCGATGTCGGCGACCTCGCTGCCGTTCGAGCCGAATTCGACGACGGCTTCGCGACGGCCCACGACCAGCACGACGTCGTCGGGTTCGAGGATCAGATCGGGCGTCGGGTCGAGCGTATGACCGCCGCGCTTGACGCGCTCGATGGTCAGCAGATCGCGATGCAGCGTCTCGACCTCCTTCACGGATTTGCCCGCGCTGACGTCGATCCGGTACGCGCGCCCCACCAGTTCCGGCAACGCGCGCAGTTGTCCCGGTCCTTGCGCCGGCGCGCCCGCTGCAAGCTCGCGTTCGGCTTCGATGGACGCATCGCGCAGGCTCTGCCCCATGAACTTCGGCAAGATGTTCACGCACACGATGATCGCGCCGAGCGAGCCGAACACGTAGGTCACCGCGTAGGCAATCGCGACGTCCGATTGCAGCGCCTTGACCTGGTCCGCTGGCAAGCCGAGGCGCGCGATCGCGTCGCCCGCCGTGCCGATAATCGCCGACTGCGTCAGCGCGCCGCCGGCGAGGCCGGCCGCGAGTCCCTTGTTCAAATGGAACAGCTTCGCGCACACCACGACGGTGATGAGCGCCGTGACCGCGAGAAAGACCGCCATCGCGATTTCGCGCAGCGTCTTGCGGTTCAGCGAATTGAAGAAGCCGGGACCAGAGTCATAGCCGACCGCGTAGATAAACACCGCGAACATCACCGACTTGACGCCGTTGTCGATCGTCACGCCGGCCTGGCTGATGACCACGGCGGCAAGCAGCGAGCCGCCCACGCCGCCCAACTGGAATTTGCCGAAGTTGATCTGGCCGATGAAGTAACCCGCCGCCAGCGACAGAAACAGCGCTATCTCAGGTGATTTCTGGAAGATTTGGTGTAGCCAGTCCATCGTGCCCTCGCTTTTTAGTTTGTCATACTAATTACCAGCCACTGCCGCGAGCGCACGAGCGACGCCTGACGGCACTGCTGACTGCCTAACCCAACTTGCCGGCAACGCCGACCACGACCGGACCCATCAACGGCAAAAGGATGTTGGAGAGCGCATAGGTGATCGTGTAGCCGATCACCGGCGTCGAATTGCCGGCCACGCCGACCAGCGCGCTGATCGCGGGCGTGCTGCACTGCTGACCGGCGATCGCGCCGAGCAGCATCGGCGTGTCCAGCTTGAGGAACACGCGGCCGATCCATAAGGACAACAGCCCCGGCACGAGCACGAGCAGAATGCCCGCCGCCGGCAACGCGAGGCCGTACTCGCGCACGAGCCTGATCGCATCCGGTCCCGCCGACAAACCGACCGCGGCGATAAACGTGGCGAGCCCGAAGTCCTTGAGAATCTGCGCCGCCGCCGAAGGCAACGAGCCGACGAGCGGATAGCGCGAGCGAATCCAGCCGAACAGCAGGCCCGACAACAGACATCCGCCGCCCGTGCCCAATGCGAGCGACACGCCGCCGATGCGCCCGCCGAGATGACCGATCGCCATGCCCGCGAGCACGCCGAGGCCGAGATAGACGAAGTCGGTCTTCTGCGTGGCGACGAGCACATAGCCGAGACGCCGGGCGCCGCGCTCCACGTCGGTCTTCGCGCCGACGAGCGTCAGCACGTCGCCGCGATTGAGTTCCGTGCCGGGCAACGCGGGGATCGTCGAGTCGAGCCGTGTGACGGCCGCGATATAGACGCCGCGTCCCTGCTCCGGGGCCGCGCGTTCGCGCAGTTGAGCGACCGTGAGACCGTGCGCGTCGCGCCGCGTCAGCACGACGTCGCGCGTCTCCGCGAGGACCTGGCCGAAGTCCGCGCCGTCCACTTCGTCGCCGAGGCCCGGCGCCGCTGCGACGATCGCTTCGCGCCGGCCGCCTACCAGCACGAGGTCGCCGGACGCGAGCGCGAGTTGCGGCTCGACGGGCACGTCCGAGCCGTTGCGCCGCACCTGCTCGATGGTGAGATTGAAGCCGTGCTGCTGTTCGATGGCGAAAACCGTCGCTCCATGAGCGCCGTCGATGCGGAACGCGCGGCCCACCAGCGCAGGCGCGGCGGCGCGCTGTCCGTCGCCTAGGGCGCCATCGCCGCCGAGCGTGCGCCACATTTTTTCCGCCTCGGCGCGCAAATCGATGCGCAACAGCAAGGGCGCGAACTGACTGGTAAAGAGCACGATGGTGATAAGCCCGAACAGGTAACTCACGCTGTATGCAGTGACGACGTTGGCCTGCAGGCGCACCGTCTCAGCTTCTGCGAGACCGAGCTTCGCGATCGCCTCCGACGCTGTGCCGATCACGGCGGACTCCGTTGCCGCGCCGGCCAGCAGGCCGGCTGCGGTGCCGGCGTCTAGCCGCATCACGGCCACCGCGATGACGATCAGCGCAAGCACCGACACGATCTCGATCACCGACAGCAGCCCATAGCGCCAGCCCCGGCCGATATTGGCGAAAAACTGCGGCCCGCCCGTGAAGCCCAGCGCAAAGATGAAGAGCGCGAATGCAATGTTCTTCAAATCGGGGGCGAGCCGCGCGCCGGTCTGACCCAATAGCAGCGCGACGATCAACGTGCCGCAAACGCCGCCCAATTGAATAGGGCCGATACGAAAGGAGCCGATCAAATAGCCGATTGCGAGGCTCGTGAACAGCGCGATCTCCGGTTGAGCCCTCAGCAATTCAGCGATCATGTTGGCCGGCCAATTTATAGGTTCGATTAGCGATCTGCTCAATAACGCCGACTGCAAATTGCGTGACTGCTTTCGTGAAGACTGTTCTGATCTGGGTCAATGGTTCAACTGGACGGTTCAATTAAACGCCATATGACGGAACAGGCAGGCAGCGCAATACGAACGCCGCACTGAACTACTGCGTCATTGAAAAAGACAGCATTTGCAATCGGACCACGCCGATGGCTTTGCAGGGACAAATTGCCACACGTACCGTGCGTGTGGCGCGTTTTACCGTTTCCGCCCAAGACAGCCTCTGGCGCTCACGGGCTTTTTTAAATTATGTAAGTTGAGAAGACCTGTCAATGTTATTTTTTTCGCAGTTGTTCTTGACTTCGCGAATAGCGGACCTATGGAAAGGCACCGTCTAGCCGTTTTATTGCATTGCACCTTTTGATGAATTCCTTATACTCGTTTTCATTGAGCGCTAAAGCGCCGTCTTCATAAAACTGCGAATTGCGCAGCGCCGGTATGCGATTAAATGGAGTGAGCAATGCGCATGATCCTGTTCAGCAGCCGTCAATACGACGTCGAGACTTTCACCGAAGCGAATGCCGCGCATCGCTATGAACTGCATTTCCAGGAATCGCATCTGAACAGCGAAACCGCCGTGCTCGCGCGTGCCTATGAGGTCGTGTGTCCGTTCGTCAACGATCGTGTCGATGCCGCGACGCTCGAACATCTGCATGCCGGCGGCACGCGCATGATCGCTTTGCGCTCCGCAGGCTTTAATCACGTCGATCTCGCAACGGCCGAGCGCCTCGGCATTGCCGTCGCCCGCGTGCCCGCTTATTCGCCGCACGCCGTCGCCGAGCATGCGGTGGGCCTCGTGCTCGCGCTGAACCGGCGCCTGCCGCGTGCGGTCGCGCGCACGCGGGAGGGCGACTTCTCGCTGCATGGACTATTGGGCTTCGATCTGCACGGCAAGACAGTCGGCGTGATCGGCACCGGCATGATCGGCCGCGTGTTCGGACGCATCATGTCGGGCTTCGGCATGCGCGTGCTGGCGTACGATCCCGGCACGCCCGCCGACGATCTGCTCGCGCTCGGCGCGCGCTACGTGACGCTCGACACGCTTCTCGCGGAATCGGACATTGTCAGCCTGCATTGTCCGTTGCTTCCGGCAACGTACCATCTGATCGACGCGGCCGCGCTCGCCAGAATGAAGCGCGGCGCGATGCTGATCAACACGGGGCGCGGCGGGCTCGTCGAAAGCAATGCGCTGGTGGGCGCGCTGAAGGACGGTCAGCTCGGCCATCTGGGGCTCGACGTCTACGAGGAAGAAGGCGGTCTGTTCTTCGAGGACCATTCGAATCTACCGTTGCAAGACGACGTGCTCGCGCGTCTTCTGATGTTCCCGAATGTGATCGTCACCGCGCACCAGGCGTTTTTTACACGCGAGGCGATGAACGAGATCGCGCAGACCACGCTCGCGAACGTCGCCGCGTGGCAAGCGGGCACGCCTCGCAACGCGGTGCATGCGAACGACCAGGCGTCGTCGGGCCTGCCTGGCTGAAGCCGAAAATCTACGCGCCGCCCGCGTTCAGTGGAACGGGGCGAATCGCCGTGCGGGCGTCGTCCGGTGCGCCGCATATCTCGCGCAGCAACGCAGCCTCGCGCTCGTGCACTTCCACCGGAAACCAGCGCGCCCCGGCATCGGCGAGATAGCGCGCGCGATGCTGCCCGTTGCGAAACGCCACCACGCCTTCGCGCTCGAAACCGAGCCACCCGAGCAGGCCCGGCGCGCGGCGCGTCGAGATCGTCACGTAGGGCATCTGCGGAATGCGCGGATTGTCCGGATCGAGGAACTCGCGAATGCCGCGCACCTTTCCCGCATGCCATTCGGCAACGGGCTTCAGAACATAATCGGTGTTGTCGCGATCGGCGCACGCGAGCAGCTTGCGCACGTCGACCACGACGACCTGATGCCGCGTGCCGTCGGCGACGAAGACGCGTTTCAGGCGCGCGTGGTCGTACCATGAATGCCGGTCGAGCGGGACGATCCAGACGGTCTCCGCGCAGGCCGGCGCACCCGCGGACGGTGAATTGGCGAGAGGCAAAGGCAGGCTCGATAAGCTGGCGGCAGCTCGCCAGCGCGTTAAGAGAGCGCTAACGCTACGAGACGATTGTGAAAGAAGCATGTCAAGCCACGGTATTAACTGCTGTGCATGAGCGCTGCACTGGCGCCCGAACGGATCAACGAACGGGCGAACGCGGACCTTCAGGGAGACGACGATGATAAGCACGCAAAATTTCAACCAATATGTGCGTATCGAAGCTAACCGTGATAACGGCGTAGCAACCATCGTGCTTGAGCGTCCGGAGCGGCGTAATGCGGTCGACCGTCTCGTCGCCGATGCGTTGAGCGCCGCATTCCAATGCTTCGAAGCGGAGCCCGCGTGGCGCGCAGCCGTGCTGTTCGGCGCGGGCGGCACGTTCTGCGCGGGCGCAGATCTGAGCGCGCTCGCCGACGAAACGCGCCGCAACGAGATTCACGCGGACGGCAGCGGTCCCGGACCGATGGGACCGACGCGCATGCATTTCACGAAGCCGGTCATCGCGGCAATTACGGGCTATGCGGTCGCGGGTGGCCTGGAACTGGCGGCCATGTGCGACCTGCGTGTCGTCGAGGAGGACGCGGTGCTCGGCGTGTTTTGCCGCCGCGTCGGCATTCCGCTGATCGACGGCGGGACGATTCGCTTGCCGCGGCTGATCGGCATGTCGCGCGCGCTCGATCTGATACTCACCGGCCGCGCGGTGAGCGCACAGGAAGCGCTCGCTTTCGGCCTCGCGAATCGCGTGGTCGCCAAAGGCGAGGCGCGCGCGGCGGCCGAGCAACTGGCCGCCGAACTCGTGGCCTTTCCGCAGGCGGCGCTGCTGGCCGACCGCCGCTCGGTGCTGGAAAACAGCATGCTGGACGATCTCGCCGACGCGCTGCGGCGCGAAGGCGCCGGCGGCTATCAGGCGGTTTTCGACGAAGGTGTTGCGGGCGCCGAGCGTTTTACGAAGGGCGCGGGACGTCACGGCAAGGCGTCGGATTAAAAACAACAGCCGCGCCGTGCACACGACTGAGCGCCCAGCACTATCGTTTTGACTTAGGTAAAATCCCTAACTGTTTTGCTTTCAGCACGGCGCACGCGCTTTCGCCCCGAAAACGCGCGCCGTCCGCGCGACGTCTCGCGCCGCGCCGATCCACAGTCCGCCGCCATGCCTTTGCCCCTGCTTGCTCTCGCCATTGCCGCCTTTGGCATCGGCACCACCGAATTCGTCATCATGGGGCTGTTGCCCAACGTCGCCCGCGATCTGTCGGTGTCGATTCCGGCTGCCGGCATGCTGGTCTCCGCTTATGCGCTCGGCGTGACGATCGGCGCGCCCATCGTGGCGATCGCCGTCGCCAACATGCCGCGCAAGAAAGCGCTGATGAGCCTGATCGGCGTATTCATCGTCGGCAATCTGCTGTGCGCGCTTGCGCCGGGCTACGCGGTGCTGATGGCCGCGCGGATCGTCACCGCGTTCTGTCACGGCGCGTTCTTCGGCATCGGCTCAGTGGTGGCCGCGGGGCTCGTCGCGCCGAACCGCCGCGCGCAGGCCATCGCGCTGATGTTCACCGGCCTCACGCTGGCGAATGTGCTCGGTGTGCCGCTCGGCACGGCGCTCGGCCAGGCTGCCGGCTGGCGCGCGACCTTCTGGGCGGTGACGGGCATCGGCATCGCCGCGGCCGCCGCGCTCGCGGTCTGCCTGCCGGCGAAGATCGAGATGCAGAAAGCGAGCCTCGTGCGCGAATTCGGCGTGCTGAAAAATCCGCAGGTGTTGATGGTGCTCGGCATCAGCGTACTGGCGTCGGCGAGCCTCTTTTCCACTTTCACGTACATCACGCCGATTCTCGAAGACGTGACCGGTTTCACGCCGCACGCGGTCACGCTCGTGCTGTTGCTGTTCGGCCTGGGGCTGACCGTTGGCAGCACGCTCGGCGGCAAGCTCGCGGACTGGCGGTTGATGCCGTCGCTGGTGGCGTTCCTGCTCGCCATCGTCGCGATTCTGACGATCTTCGCCGGCACCATGCATGCCGAAATTCCGGCGATGATCACGATCTTCGCGTGGGGCGTTCTGGCGTTTGCGATCGTGCCGCCGTTGCAGATACTGATCGTCGACCGCGCGAGCGATGCGCCGAATCTCGCGTCGACGCTGAATCAGGGTGCCTTCAACCTCGGCAATGCGACGGGCGCCTGGCTCGGCGGCATGGCGATCGGTGCGGGTGCGCCGTTGACTACGCTGCCGTGGGTCGGCGTCGCCACTTCCGTTGGGGCGCTGCTGCTTACGCTGTGGTCGGTGTCGATCGACCGGCGTGCACAAAGGATGGCGGTGGCGGGGTGAACGCCAGGAGCGCATAGTGAGGCCAGCCGGCCGGGCGGCCTTTCTGGGCCATAGCCGGCCGGCGCTTCAGGTTCACGCGTTCACCCCCGCGCCGCCACAATCTCCCCGACGCAAGCCCCAAAACCCACGCGATATCCATCGCCCTGGCACCATCCGGCGAGCGTCAATTCATCGCCGTCCTCAATGAACGTGCGCGTGCCGCCGTCTTTCAGTTCGAGCGGCTTCTTGCCGTTCCACGTCAGTTCGAGCAGGCTGCCGTACGAGTCTTCGGTCGGGCCGCTGATCGTGCCCGAGCCCATCAGGTCGCCCACTCGCGTATTGCAGCCCGATACCGTGTGATGCGCGAGTTGCTGCGCCATCGTCCAGTACATGTGCCTGAAGTTGGTTCGCGCGATGGTCGTCGCCTGTTTCGCTGCATGAGGCCGCAGCTTCACTTCGAGCGCGATGTCGAACGCATGGTCGCCGTCGTGCCGTAGATACGCCAGCGGCTCTGGCTCCTGCACCGGGTGCGCGACGCGGAACGGTTCGAGTGCATCGAGCGTGACGATCCACGGCGAGATCGTGGTCGCGAACGTTTTTGCGTTGAACGGACCGAGCGGCACGTATTCCCATTGCTGAATGTCGCGCGCGCTCCAGTCGTTCAGCAGCACGATGCCGAAGATGTGCGCTTCCGCGTCCGCACATGCAATCGGCTCGCCCAACGCGTTGCCGCCGCCGATCACAAAGCCCGTCTCGAGTTCGATGTCGAGCTTGCGGCACGCGCCGAACACCGGCCGGTCCTGATCGGGCAACTTCAATTGACCATTGGGCCGACGCACCGGCGTGCCGCTCACCACCACCGACGACGCGCGTCCGTTGTAGCCGATGGGCATCTCCGACCAGTTCGGCAACAGCGCATTCTTCGGATCGCGAAACATGGAGCCGACGTTCGTCGCGTGCTCTTTCGACGAATAAAAGTCCGTATAGCCGGGAATCTCCACGGGCAAATGAAGCCGCGCGTCGGCCGCACGCACCAGCACTTTGGCGCGCAGTGCCGCGTCGTCGCGCAACGTCGCGGTGTCGCGTGAAAGCAGGTTGCTCAACTGGATGCGCACGCCGCGCCACGCGTCGCGGCCTAGCGCGATGAAGTCGTTCAGCGTATCGCGCGCAAAAACATCGGCGTTCGACGGCAGCTTCAATAGCCCCGCCGCCTGCAATGCGGCCAGATCGACGATCTCATCGCCGATCGCCACGCCCGCGCGGCGCGTGTCGCTGCTCGTGTCGCTGAAAATGCCGAACGGCAAATTCTGGATCGAGAAATCGTGACTCGGCTCGTTGGCCGACTCGACCCAGCTTTTGCGCGACGGATCGAGCGTCGCCTGAAGATCGCTCACTGCGCTCATCGTTGCTCCGGATTGAAGTGTTTCTTGAGACCTTGCCAGCACTCGTAGTAATGCGCCTGAAGCTGCGCGGTTTCGAGCGCAAAGCGCGTCGGCTTGATCAGCGTGCGCGTTTCGAACATGAAGGCCATCGTGTCGCCGACCTTGCTCGGCTTCGACGTGTCGCTATGCGACGCTTTCTCGAAGGTCTCCGCGTCGGGACCGTGGCCGGACATACAGTTATGCAGGCTCGCGCCGCCCGGCACGAAGCCTTCGGCCTTCGCGTCGTAGACGCCATGCACGAGGCCCATGAATTCGCTCGCGACATTGCGATGGAACCACGGCGGGCGGAACGTATCTTCCGCGGCGAGCCAGCGCGGCGGAAAGATCACGAAGTCGATCGTATCGACGCCCGGCGTGTCGCTTTGCGATTGCAGCACGAGAAATATCGACGGGTCCGGATGATCGAAGCTGATCGAGCCGATCGTGTTGAAGCGCCGCAAGTCGTACTTGTACGGCGCGTAGTTGCCGTGCCACGCGACCACGTCGAGCGGCGAATGGCCGATGTCCGCGCGCCACAAATTGCCGTTCATTTTCGCGACGAGTTCGAAGTCGCCTTCGCGGTCCTCGTAAGCGGCATGCGGCGTGAGAAAGTCGCGCGGATTGGCGAGGCCGTTCGAGCCGATCGGACCAAGATCCGGCAAGCGCAGCAACGCCCCAAAGTTTTCGCAGATGTAGCCGCGCGCGCTCCCGTCGGGCAGGCTCACCGCGAAGCGCACGCCGCGTGGAATCACCGCGATTTCGAACGGTTCGACGTCCAGCCGGCCGAGTTCGGTCGCGATATGCAGGCGCCCTTCTTGCGGCACGATCAGCAGTTCGCCGTCGGCGCTGTAGAAGAAGCGATCTTGCATCGAGCGATTCGCCGCGTACAGGTGGATCGCGCAGCCGCTCATCGATTCGGCTGCGCCGTTGCCGGCCATCGTCACCCAGCCGTCGATGAAATCCGTCGGCACGGTCGGCATCGGCAACGCGTCCCAGCGCAACTGGTTGGGCGGCGTCGGCGGGACGTCGGCGAAATTGGCGACGAGCCGCTCCGAAGGCAGCGGCGCGAACGGCTTGTGCACCGCCGCCGGACGGATGCGGTACAGCCACGAGCGCCGGTTGTGGCCGCGCGGCGCGGTGAACGCGGTGCCCGACAATTGTTCGGCATACAAACCATAGGCGACGCGCTGCGGTGAATTGCGCCCTGCGGGCAGCGCGCCCGGCAGCGCTTCGGTCGCGAATTCGTTGGCAAAGCCGGACTGATAACCGGGCTCGATTTCGAGCCGCGAACTGGCGCTATCCGGCTGACGTGTTGAGGTGTCCATGCAAGTTCTCCGTTGACTCTGTATTTCGTCTCACGCGGGTTTCGTCACGCGTGTTTCGTCACGCCGTTTGCGGCTGCGACGGGCGGTTGCGTTGCCGCGTCGCCGCGGCGAGCGCGATCACGAGCAGCGCGGAACACAGCACCGGCACGGCGGCCGCATGAAACAGCGATTCGTTCGACCAGTTCAATGCGATCAACTGGCCACCGACGAGCGGTCCAATCACCGAGCCGATCCGTCCGATGCCGAGGCTCCAGCCGATGCCCGTCGAGCGCAACGTGGTCGGATAAAAGTGGCCGGCCAGCGCGTTCACCGCCGGCTGTCCGCCGACCACGCAGAAGCCGCCCGCGAACACGACGAGCAACAGCCACGGCAACGCATGCGCGACCGTCCCGATGGTGCCGACGGCGAGCGCCGCGCCCGCAAAGCACACGAACAGCACGCGCACAAAGCCAAAACGCTCGATGAACCAGCCGAGCAGCAACGTGCCCACGACGCCGCCCGTCTGCAACACCGTGCCGACGATCACCGCCGTGCTCGGCGAATAACCGGCGTCGCGCATGACCGTAGGCAGCCAGTTCGACAGAAAGTACAGATCGATCAGGTTCATGAAGCTGATCGCCCACAGGATCAGCGTCACCGGCGCCCGGCCCGCGCGGAACAGTTCCGCGACCGGCGCACCGTCATTGCCCTTTTCACGCACGACGACGCGCGTGTTGGCGTCGATCGGCAGGCTCGGATCGAATCGGGCGAGCCAGCGCAACGCGCGCTCGCTGCGGCCCTTCAGCACCAGAAATTGCAACGACTCCGGCAGCAAGGCAAGCATGGCGACGGCGAGCAGCAGCGGCACCACGCCGCCGACCCAGAACACCGCGCGCCAGCCGTAGGCCGGAATCAACGCGGCGCTGATGAATCCGCCGAGCGCGGCGCCCAACGTGAAACCGCACGACACCAGCATCATGCGCTTCACGCGATGCGCCGGCGTCGAGAATTCGCCGACGAGCGCCATCGCGTTCGGCATGATGCAGCCGAGGCCAAGACCCGTAATGAAGCGCAGCGCGATCAACGCGGGGATCGTCGCGACGAACGGCGTGGCGAGCATCGACAGCGCGAAGAAAAAGGTCGCGCCGATCAGCACCGGACGACGCCCGATGCGGTCGGCCAGCACCGACAACCCAAGTGCGCCGAGCAGCATGCCGAACAGGCTCGCGCTGAAAACCGGACCGAGCGCCGCCTTCGACACATGCCATTCGCCGATCACGCTCGGCGCGACATAGCCCATGGCCTGCGCGTCGAAGCCGTCGATGACGAGGCACAGTCCGCACAACGCGAGCAACATCAATTGAAATGCCGGGTGATGCGTTTCGCCGAGCACCTGCTCGACTTCGATCACGTTGGCGGCGGCTGCGGCCGGCTTGGCGCTCATGAGGGTTGTCTCCGGATAGGGTCTTCGAATGCTTACGCGAGAATTTACGCATAGTAAAACGAATTACGTTAAGTGAAATTAACGTATACCCTGGAGCTTGCGTGACGCACGCGCCGCGGCCCGCGCAGACAGGCATCCGCGGGATATGGTTATCAGCATTTTGTTCATGTGACGGCGGTGCGGACTGCTACCATCGGAAGATGCGGTGTACGCGCGTTGTCCCGGCGCCGACACGCCACCAAGTGATCCATTCGCCTAAATGATTCCGCCGACCATCCCCACTCTCGTTGCGCGCGCCAGTGACCATCCCTTTCTCGGCAAACATCTGGCGATGGGCTCCGGCAGCCACGGAGACTTCGCGCTCGCGCGCTTTAACGACCTCGAACTGACGAGCGGCTACGAGCCGATCTTCGACATCAGCGTGCATGCGTTGGCGCAGTCGCTGTCGTCGGATGTGGAAAACGTGGATCGTTTCGGCGATGAGCTCGGTTTCCAGGCGGTCACGCAGCGGCTCGACGCCGCGCCGTTCGATATGTTCGACGCGTTCGACCGCATCGGCGACGACCAGCAACTGGTCTCGCTGGATCGCATGTCGCGCGCGCTGCATGCGATCAATTTCTTCGGCGCACAGCGGCACGGCCTGCTATTTCTGCGCGTGCACGAGCGGCTCTTGAAGAGCGTGAAGTACGATCACGGGCGGCATTTTTCGAGCGTGCTGACGTCGTTCGGGCTGAATCCGGCGAGGATCGTGATCGAGCTGCCCGCGGCGGCCGTCGCGCATAAGACTTTTCTCGGCTATCTGACGAAGAGCTATCAGCACTACGGCTTCAAGGTCGCGGGCAATCTGTCGAACGCGGGGCAGATTCTGTCGGTCTCGGACACGGCGCGGCTCGACTTCCTCAAGATGGATGCGGCAGTCGCGTTGCGCGACGCGACGGTCAAGCCGTTAGTCGGCTACGCGGGCCGGCTGCGGATTCCGCTGATTTTTAATCGCGTGATGGACGAAGCGCAGTTCGAAGCGTTGCAGCAATACGATGTGCGCTTTGTGCAGGGGCCTCTGTTTAATGCGCATTATCATGATCGGGCGGCTTGAGCGTGGCTTGATCCCGGCTTGATTTGCGCCACGGACTGCTAGCCCACGTCTCCCAGACGCCGCGCAAGCGCCTTCAATCTCGGCGCTACTTTCTCGCGAAACACCTCTTCTCCCATCGACGAAGCCGGCCCGCTGCAACTCAGCACGAGCCAGCGTCCTTCGCGCGGCTCGCGAAACGGCACCGCAACGGCGTTCACGTCGTCGTGCCACGCGCGAAACGAATAACAGCAGCGCTCCTCGGCGAACGCCGCGATCTCCTTCACGGCCTCGGCCACCAGCGCCGCGCCGCCCTTGCCCGCCGCTTTCTTCAGCTCGGCGAGCAGCGCGTGGCGCACGTCGGCAGGCTGCACGGCGAGATACGCGCGGCCCATTGAGCTCGTCAGCATCGACAGTTTCGAGCCGGGCGCGAGGCCGAGCGTGAGCGCCGTTTCGCTGCGAATCGTGTCGAGATAGATCATGTCGAGTCCGTCGCGGCAGCCGAGCGACACCGCCGCGCCGACTTCGCGCGCGAACGCGCGCATATGCGGGCGCGCGAGTTCCAATGTGTCCGTGCCGGACAGCAACGCGAAACCGAGCGACAACACGCCGGCATCGAGCGCATATTTGCCTAGCGCCTCGTCGAGCCGCAGATAACCGAGCACGGTCAGCGTGTACGCGAGACGGTTGACGGTCGCCTTCGGCAAACCCGTGCGTTCGACGAAATCGCGGTTGCCGAGCATCGTTTCGCCCGGCTTGAAAGCGCGCAGTAGCTCGAGCCCGCGCGCAAGGGCGACGACGAATTTGCGCTCGTCGAGCGGCTCGGTGAAAGTGGCTGCGGGCGTCATCGGGTGATACACTCGGGTGTCGTTTGCAAAACATTGTTTCGCATAGCGGAACTCAAGTCAAGCTTGGATTACGCAAGAATCAGGAGATATGTCATGGCCGAGGCCGCGCAGTTTCACTGGGAAGACCCGTTGCTGCTGGATCAGCAGCTCACCGAAGACGAACGCATGGTGCGCGACGCCGCCGCCGCGTATGCACAGGACAAGCTCCAGCCGCGCGTGCTCGAAGCGTTCCGTCACGAGAAGACGGACATCGAGATCTTCCGCGAAATGGGCGAGCTCGGCCTGCTCGGCCCGACCATCCCCGAGCAATACGGCGGGCCGGGGCTCAACTATGTGGCGTATGGGCTGATCGCGCGTGAGGTGGAGCGCGTGGATTCCGGCTACCGGTCGATGATGTCGGTGCAGTCGTCGCTCGTGATGGTGCCGATCTACGAATTCGGCTCGGAGGCGCAGAAGCAGAAGTATCTGCCGAAGCTCGCCACCGGCGAATGGATCGGCTGCTTCGGGCTCACCGAGCCGAATCACGGCTCCGATCCGGGCAGCATGGTGACGCGCGCGAAGAAGGTCGACGGCGGCTACTCGCTGTCGGGCTCGAAAATGTGGATCACGAATTCGCCGATCGCGGATGTGTTCGTCGTATGGGCGAAGCTCGAGGAAAACGGCAAGGACGCGATTCGCGGCTTCATTCTCGAGAAGAGCTGGAAGGGACTGTCGGCGCCGACCATCCATAGCAAAGTGGGTTTGCGCGCGTCGATCACCGGCGAAATCGTGCTCGACGAAGTGTTCGTGCCGGAAGAGAACCGCTTTCCCGAAGTGAGCGGGCTGCGCGGTCCGTTCACCTGCCTGAACTCGGCGCGCTATGGCATCGCGTGGGGCGCGCTCGGTGCAGCCGAATCGTGCTGGCATACCGCGCGTCAGTATGTGCTCGATCGCAAGCAGTTCGGCCGGCCGCTCGCGGCCAACCAGTTGATTCAGAAGAAGCTCGCCGACATGCAGACCGAAATCACGCTGGGCCTGCAAGGCGTGCTACGCCTTGGCCGCATGAAGGACGAAGGCACTGCGGCCGTCGAGATCACGTCGATCATGAAGCGCAATTCGTGCGGCAAGGCGCTCGACATCGCACGGCTGGCGCGCGACATGTTGGGCGGCAACGGCATTTCGGACGAATTCGGAATTGCGCGGCATCTGGTGAATCTGGAAGTCGTGAACACTTATGAAGGCACGCACGACATTCACGCGCTGATTCTCGGCCGCGCGCAAACGGGCATTCAGGCGTTTTTCTGAGGCTTGTCTGAGCATGTACGGAGCGCCGCTTGCGTCGATAACGGCGCGCTCTGGCGAGCAATAAAAGAAGGCCGGTTCGCAATGAACCGGCCTTCTTGCATTTGACGACGCGCCGGGGTTTTCCCGACGCACCGAACGCGAGCTTACTTGTTCGGCTGCGGCGTCATGCGCAGATACGGACGCAGTGCCTTGTAGCCCTTCGGGAACTTCTGCTTGATCACTTCTTCGTCCTTCAGCGACGGCACGATCACCACGTCGTCGCCCTGCTTCCAGTTGCCGGGCGTCGCGACCGAGTGGCTGTCCGTAAGCTGCAGCGAATCGATCACGCGCAGAACTTCGTCGAAATTGCGCCCCGTGCTCGCCGGGTACGTGATGATAAGACGCACCTTCTTCTTCGGATCGATCACGAACAGCGAGCGCACGGTGAGCGTTTCGTTCGCGTTCGGGTGAATCATGTCGTACAACTCGGACACCTTGCGGTCGCCGTCGGCCAGAATCGGGAAGCCGACGCTCGCGGCCTGCGTTTCATTGATGTCCTTGATCCACTCCTTATGCGACTCAGCGCTGTCGACCGACAATGCAATCGTCTTGACGTTGCGTTTTGCGAATTCGTCGGCAAGCTTGGCCGTCAGACCGAGTTCGGTGGTGCAGACCGGCGTGAAGTCGGCCGGATGCGAGAACAGGACGCCCCAGCTATCGCCGAGCCATTCATGAAACTTGATGCGGCCGATACTCGACTCCTGCTCGAAATCCGGTGCGATATCGCCAAGACGTAGACTCATTTGCATCTCCTTAAGGTTCTGAAAAACTGGCGTGGGCGTGTGCCCGTGTGGTTCCGCAAAGATAAAGCATACGGCAGCAACCGTACATGGCGAACCAACATCGGCTCAGTACTTTATGCGGTTTTGTAATTTTCGCCGATTTAGTGGAAACTTTGCGGGACAGATCAACTCCATCATGCACTAACATCAACTGCGGAAGTGGCGCAGTGGATGTTCGGGGAGTTTCACCTCGCCGGGAACGGTTCGTGCATTCGCTCGGTGCAACCGGGCAGTGGCTCGCCAGTCGCCGTTTCTTTGGTTACGATTCACGCGTGGCGTGAGACGAAGGGGGAGCTGTCAATGTCGGAAGTCAACAAGGAGAGATTGATGTCGGATATCAAAACCGTCCTCGCGGACGCGGAAGACCTGCTGAAACAGGCCGCAAGCGCAACGGGCGAGCGCGCTTCGGAATTGCGCGAAACGGCGCTGTCCCGCCTGAAGCAAGCCAGGGAAAAAGCGGCCGACGTGCAGGTCGTCGTAGTCGAGAAAGGCAAGAAGGCTGCTCGCGCAACCGACGACTACGTTCACGAGCACCCGTGGGCATCCATCGGCATCGCTGCGGGCGCCGGCGTGCTGCTGGGTCTCCTGATCAACCGCAAGTAACACTGCACCGCAGGTGCCGGACACGCGATGTCCGGCATGCCAGCCAATCGAGCGGACCGGCGCACGTCAGGCCGGTCAGCTTATCCCGGCGCGCACGTTTGCCACGCGCCGCTTTGGCCAACCCGCGCAACGCCCACAGCCATGACGATCGACACACAATCGCAGCGCGAACAACATAGTCCGTTACGCCGCATCATCAGTTCGGTGTCGGCGATTCTGCAAACGCGTCTGGAACTGATCGGCATTGAACTCGCCGAAGAAAAGGATCGCCTCCTCGGCGTGCTGTTCCTCGGCCTTGCCGCGATGATGCTGACCACCATGGCCCTGATCGCCCTGACCGCGCTGATCGCGATTGCGTTCTGGGACACCTACCGATGGCAGGCGCTTGCCGGAATCACGCTCGTCTACGCGATTGCGGGACTGGTGTGCGCGCTGAAAGCGCGCAGCGGGCTGCGCAATGCGCCGATGGTGTTCGATGCCACCATCGCCGAATTCGAGAAAGACCGCGACGTGTTTCGGAAACCGTAGCGCGGCGAACGAGTGTGACCGTTGGTGACGTTTCAAGTTTATGCATCATCGAGTGTGAAGCGTTGTGAATCCCGAACGGTTGACGTGGTGCTTTGCGAGCCGTTCGTTGCACTGTTTGTTGCCCTGTTCGTTGCGCTGTTCCTTGCCCCTCTCACTGCCGACACGCCATGAGCCATAGCTACTCCAGCACCGCCTACCGTAACAAGCGCCAGCCGGCGAGAGACTTGAGCGCACCGCAGTTGCGCGAATTGCGCAAGGAACTGCTGCTCGTGCGCGCGGACGTCGAGCGCATGGAATTCGCTCAGGCCACGCTCGAATTACGCGAGGCCGTCACCCACTTCAGTTGGCTCAAGTTCATCGTGCCCGGCTTCGGTGGACTGCGCATGGGCAGCGGCGCCAAGGCTAGCCTTCTGAACGCCGGAACCATCGGCGCACTTCTGAAGCAGTATCCGGTGATCAGTTCGATCGTGTCGCTCGTGCTCGCGAAACCGTTGCGCGCGACGTTCGCAGCCGGTGCGAAGCCCGCACTCAAGTGGGGCGGTCTCGCATTCGCCGCGTGGGAAGCGTATCGCGTATGGCAGCAGATCAAGGGCGAGTCGCGTGCTTCGGCAAGGTCCGGCGACGAGGGGTGAGTTCGTCGCATATGCTGCTGGCATCAGACGGCTTGCTGCGCAGACAGCAGCCCCGTTGCTAGCCTGTGGCCCAACACTGCGCGGTCAGCGGTGCCGAACCGTTTCCCGCAGTCTTATTGCTTCGCATGCCGGTCGCGTCGAGCGTAAAGACGCCGCACGCGTCGTCTCGCATCGGTCCCGATTCGTCGGGCGCCGCTTCGATCGAATAGCCGCCGTTTGCATCGTCCGCCGGCAACACGCGCAGCCGATAAACAGCCGAGCCGAATGACGGAGCCTGGTTGAAGCCGGGCGGCAGCGCAAGAACGCTGTCGCTTGCCGCGCCCTCGACGAATTGCGCCGCGCGCAACAGCGCCGATGCCGCGTCGATCCGATACGTGCGCGCGATATGGCTGCGATACGCAGGCACCGCGAACAAAGCCAGCACAGCGACGATCGCGAGCGTGATGACCAGCTCGAGCAAGGTAAATGCGGATAGATGCAGCCTTCTCATTTGCAACCTCGCTAAAAGGGCCGTGCAGCGACGCGCCGCCAATGGCGTTCGATCCTGTCGCCGTCGATAACCAGTTGCATCTGCAGCCATACCTGCGACTCGCGCTTGTTGCCGAAGCCGCGCGCCGTCAACAGATACGCGCGTGCATCGGGGCGGCCGGCGAGACGCCACTCTTCGGCCACGCATTGCGGCGCGCGCAGCGAGCCGGGCCATTGCGCCAAAGGTGTGGCAGCGGCGCCTTCGAACGTGGCCTCGACTTTCCATTGCGCTGGCTCATGGGCGGCGGGCTGCGATGCGATCACACCCATGCCCGTGGATGCAACGGCGCTGCGGGCGCATAAGGTCAATGCCGAATCGGCGGCGTGAAAGGCCTGCAAATAGTCGCGCACGTTTACCGCGCTACGCGCTGCCGCGAGCGATGCCTCGAACCACGCCGCGGACGTCGCGAGCAGCATCGCGGAAATCAGCAGGACGATGGGTAATACGGTGCCGCGCTCCTGCATGCGCGGGGCGTGTCTGCGAAGGCGGCGAGGTCGATCCGATTGCTGACTAGCGGCTTCGTCCAAGCAACCGCGTTCGGCCATGATTGGCGTTTCGCTCACGACAAGCCCCCTGCGTAATTGCGCAACGCAACTCGCCGCCAGAACGCTTGCCGCGGACGCAGATCCGTCGCGATACCGCTTACGCCGTCGCAATCGACATAACGTGAGCGCTGCCCTTGCGGCGCGCCGCGCACTAGCACGCAGAGGTCAACCGCGACCACGTTGGCCCACTGGTCGGCCGTCACCGCCGAGGCGTCGATTGCATTCGCCGCGCCGCCAAGCCAATACTTGATGCGCAACCGCTCGACACCTTCGACAAGCGGCTGCGCGGACCCTGTCTTGCCGTTGCCTTCGCAGTAAAGTTCCGGCTCTCCGGTCGAACTGCTCGCCTTCGCGTAAAAGCGATTGACCACCGGCACGCCGCGATCGCCGAGCGCAGCGCTATTGCCCGTAACAGCTTGTCCGAGGCAGTCCGTCGTCTGTCCGGTCGCTGACGGCCAGGTCGACACGCTGTCTCCAACGTATCGCACCGCGACGCCGTCCGATTTGCCCGTCAATGTCTCGCACGTCGGACGGCTGTCATCCGCGCCTGTCGGATGCCCGCCCGAACAGCCGAACAACGGCGTTGGCGCTCGATATTGCGTGGCGTCGGCCGGCACGAAGCCCGCCATCTGCAACTGCTGCCCAACGACGGTCAACGCGGTCAAGCCGGCATCGCGCATACGCAGCGCATTGCTCGCGCGGTCGAAGGCGGCGCGCTGCGTCGTGTAAAGCGACACGGCGCCCGCGGTCACGATGAGTCCAAGCGCAAGAGCGATCACGAGCTCGATCAGCGTATGGCCGCGCACGTCATGCACATGCGGCATCATTTGACGAACGCCAATGCGACGCAGGAAAAGCCCACGGGCGCATCCACTCCGCCGCACGGCTCGGGCTTGTCGATCACGTCGTCGGCGGCGTGCGGCGCGTTGCGCGGAGCCGTCCAAGTGACGCGGGCCGCCGACACACCTCCTATGCCGATCACCGACGCGTCGCCGCCCGGCAGCAGCGTCGCCGCACGCGAGCGCCATGCGTTAAGCGCGGCGTCGTTCGCTGACGGCGCAGACACCGCTTCAGCGACCGAATCGGCGATCCATGCGGCGTGTTCGCGCATCGACATCGCTCGCGCCTCGCGCGCCATCCACAATTGCCCGGCGATGAGACCGAGCGCCGTGACTGCCATCACCGCAACGGCCAGCATCACTTCGATCAACGAACTACCGCAGCGTTTAACGCCGCTGCGGTGTGCCCGCCGCAAAGACCTTCTGACCAGCGGGCTCACGACGCCGCCCCACACGCGCCGTCCGTAATTCGCGTGCGACCACCCGCCGCGATGCGAATGCAGCGCCGCCACTTATCGCCCTGCGTTGCTTTCGATGGCGTTCGCGGCGCAATGTCGAAGCTGCGAAACGTGCCGATCAGTTGACCAGCAGGCGGTGTGAACGTGAGATTCGTCTGCGTGCCGGCGATGCTCACCGCCGCAACCGAGGCATGCGCGCGCAACAGCGTAGACGTGCCGCCGCGCTCGGCCAATACGGCCCAGCCGCAAGACCAGTCGGCGACGCCATTGCCGCACGGCTGCCCGGCGGCAAGACAGTGGCGCGACGCGTCCGTCCTGCATACGGTCACCCGGGCGCCGCGGCGCAATGCCTCACTGCGTGCATACGCAAGCGTGGACACGAGCGCGTTCGCACGTGCGTCGACCTGATCGCGCACCTGCCAGGCTACGAACGATGGCGTCGCCATCATCACGATCACCGCGAGCAGCGCGATCACGACCAGCGTTTCGACAAGCGTAAATGCGCCGCATGGCGACGAAGCGATTGCATGTTGTTTCATCTGCATCCCTGAACGTTTTCAAAGAATGCAGCCAATCTAGCGATTCGCGGACCGTCCAACAATCGGCCGAATGGCCAGGTGGTATTCAGACGCTACCGCACGCGAGAATTCACGCGACGAACCACAATCGGAGCGGCAAATGCAGAAACGTCAAGCCACGCGGCAAAACAGAAACGACAGGAAGCGCCGGGCGGCGGGCTTCCGATCAGCGCTTGCGGGAAGGCTTGGGAGGAGAAGAGGCGCGGCGAAACTCTTCGATCACGTCTTCGAATTCGGAGACGTCTTCAAAGCGCCGGTAGACGGAGGCGAAACGAACGTAGGCAATGGTGTCGAGCGCGCGCAACTCGTTCATGACGAGTTCGCCGAGGCGCTCGCTGCGCACTTCGCGCTCGCCGCTACCCAGCAGTTGATACTCGATACGGGCGACGGCCGCGTCGATCGCGTCCGCTGCAACCGGACGCTTGCGCAGCGCCAGTTGCATGCTCGCGACGATCTTGCGGCGATCGAATTCGGTGCGGCTGCCGTCTTTCTTGACGACCGCCGGCAACGCCAGCTCGACCCGCTCATACGTCGTAAAACGCTTGTCGCAGGCCGGGCAGCGGCGGCGCCGGCGAATCGTCGCGCCGTCTTCCGAGACACGCGAGTCGACGACCTGCGTATCGGCGTGACGGCAGAAAGGGCAATGCATGGCGGCTTAGCGGTAGACCGGGAAGCGCTGCGTCAACTCGGCGACCTGACTACGCACGCGTTCGATCGTGGCCGCGTCTTCCGGGTTGTCGAGCACATCGGCAATCAGGTTACCCACCTGCTCCGCTTCCTTGACGCCGAAGCCGCGCGTGGTCATGGCCGGCGAGCCGAGACGGATACCGCTCGTCACGAACGGCTTTTCCGGGTCGTTCGGAATCGCGTTCTTGTTGACCGTGATGTGCGCTGCGCCGAGCGCGGCTTCCGCAGCCTTGCCGGTAATCTTCTTCGCGCGCAGATCGACCAGCATCACGTGGCTTTCGGTGCGGCCCGAGACGATGCGCAGGCCGCGCTTCACCAGCGTTTCCGCCAGCACGCGAGCGTTTTCGACAACGTGCTGCTGATACGTCTTGAACTCCGGCGACAGCGCTTCTTTGAATGCGACAGCCTTGCCGGCGATCACATGCATCAGCGGACCGCCCTGAATGCCCGGGAAGATGGCCGAGTTGATCTGCTTCTCGAATTCGGCCTTCATCAGGATCACGCCGCCACGCGGGCCGCGCAGGCTCTTGTGCGTGGTGGTCGTGACGAAATCCGCGTGCGGCACCGGGTTCGGATAGACGCCCGCGGCGATGAGGCCGGCGTAATGCGCCATGTCGACCATGAAATACGCGCCGACCCACTTCGCGATCTTCGACAGACGCTCGAAGTCGATTCGCAGCGCGAAAGCGGACGCGCCTGCGACGATCAGCTTCGGCTTGTGTTCCTGAGCGAGCTTTTCGGCAGCGTCGTAGTCGATGTCTTCCGCTTCGTTCAGGCCGTAGCTGACCACGTTGAACCACTTGCCCGACATGTTGACGGGCGAGCCGTGCGTCAGGTGGCCGCCGTGCGCGAGGCTCATGCCCATGATCGTGTCGCCCGGCTTGAGCATCGCGAAGAACACGCCCTGGTTCGCCTGCGAGCCGGAGTTCGGCTGCACGTTGGCGGCTTCGGCGCCGAACAGTTGCTTCACACGGTCGATCGCAAGCTGCTCGGCCACGTCGACATATTCGCAGCCGCCGTAGTAGCGCTTGCCCGGATAACCTTCGGCGTATTTGTTGGTGAGTTGCGAGCCTTGCGCAGCCATCACAGCCGGGCTCGTGTAGTTTTCGGACGCGATCAGTTCGATGTGCTCTTCCTGACGGCGGTTTTCCTGCTCGATCACCTTCCACAGTTCAGGGTCGACGTTGGCGATGGTGCTTTGGGCTCTGTCAAACATACGGATTCCGTTGAGTGTTTTCAGGTTGACCGGATCGTGCGCCGAATCTTGCGTAGAGGGTACGCGGCGCTGCTGGCGGCTGGGCTTGGCCTGACGTGGCGGAGGAAGAGTCGCCGCACACGCGAGGCAGGACAGCCACCGTCAGCGCAGATGAATGCGCGCGGATCACGGCTGCCCAGGCGAACGGCAAAACGGCACCCCGCGCTTCACGGTGGGTTTTTCCACCTTGAACCCGATTGTCAAAACCGGTTCTATCGCCAGTCACGCAGGGATGAGCGCGTTAGTTTATTGGAAGAGGATCGAATAGGCAACCGGCTTTCAGCCGCCGCAAAGGGCGCCGAAAAAGACCCGGCAGAAGGCCCGATAGGCAATGCCGAACCGTGCCGCGAAAGCCTGTCCCGCGGCGGCGGCGCAGTTCTCGCGACGCAACTGCTCCGGCTCGTTGATCCTTGCCGCAGCGCCGCATTGGAAGTAGGCTTGGGGCCTTTCTCTCCTACCGACCAGGGAACTGCAATGATCGTGTTCGTCACCGGGGCGTCCGCAGGATTCGGCGCCGCCATCGCTCGTGCCTTCGTGAAAGGCGGCCACCGCGTCGTCGCCACCGCCCGCCGCAAGGACCGCCTGCAAGCGCTCGCCGACGAACTCGGCGACGCTCTCCTGCCCTACGAGCTGGACGTGCGCGACCGCGCGGCCGTCGAGGCGGTGCCCGCCTCGTTGCCGGCCGACTTCGCCGCCATCGACGTGCTCGTCAACAACGCCGGCCTCGCGCTCGGCGTGGAGCCGGCTCACAAGGCGAGTCTCGACGAATGGCAGACGATGATCGAAACGAACTGCACCGGGCTCGTTCAGGTCACGCATGCGCTGTTGCCAGGCATGGTCGAGCGCAACCGCGGCCATGTCTTCAACCTTGGCTCGGTCGCGGGCCACTGGCCTTATCCGGGCGGCAACGTCTACGGTGCGACCAAGGCATTCGTGCGGCAGTTCAGCCTGAACTTGCGTGCCGACCTTGCCGGCACCGCGCTGCGCGTGACCGACATCGAGCCAGGCCTGTGCGGCGGCACGGAGTTCTCGAACGTGCGATACCGCGGTGACGACCAGAAGGCCGGCAAGGTCTACGAGAACGTGCAGCCGCTCACGGCCGAGGACATCGCCGATTCGATCTACTGGATCGCCACGCGCCCGGCGCACGTCAATATCAACACGATCGAACTGATGCCGGTCGCGCAATCGTTCGCCGGTTTGAGCGTTCATCGCGGCTGAGGCCCGCCAGGCCGCGCGCACATCTTGAAACAGACCTCGCGGTGTGCGTTCCGGTAAAATGCGCCGCATGAATATGACGACAAGCCAGCCAGGCGCGGAAATCGGCCACACGTGGGGCAT
The DNA here is from genome assembly GCF_046054045.1 of Paraburkholderia sp. RL17-368-BIF-A. Lineage (NCBI taxonomy): Bacteria > Pseudomonadati > Pseudomonadota > Betaproteobacteria > Burkholderiales > Burkholderiaceae > Paraburkholderia > Paraburkholderia sp. RL17-368-BIF-A. The sequence goes on along the minus strand of NZ_JARESN010000005.1, from coordinate 139,518 downwards.
CCGCGTGTATTACGAAGATACCGACGCCGGCGGCATCGTGTTTTACGCGAACTACCTGAAGTTCTTTGAACGGGCGCGCACCGAATGGCTGCGCGCCTGCGGGATCGACCAGAACCGGCTCGCCGACGAAACGGGCGCCATTTTCATCGTCCGTAGCACGGCGGTCGATTATCGGGCGCCGGCACGTCTCGACGACGTGGTGAAAGTCGTCAGCCGCATCGAGCGCCTTGGCAAGGCATCCGTCGACTTCGTGCAGGAAGCGTGGCGCGACGGCACGTTGCTTGCTACCGGCTCGATCCGGGTCGGCTGCGTCGAGCGCACAGCGCTGCGCCCCGCCGCGATTCCTTCGCCGGTGCTGGCCGCTTTGCGGCGCGGACCCGGCGTCAGCGAGGGCGGCGTGTCAACGAACGCAGGCTGACTCCCGTTGTTACGGCGCCAGTGAACTCGCATCGATCAAGCAGCACCAAGCATGGTTCGGCTTGCGTCACCGCCGAAGCTTCCGTTTTGCTCACGGCAAGCTTCGTGTGGCCTTGCAAAGCCGGACGCCCCCTTTCGGGACGATAAAACGAACCTTTATGAACACTACACAAGATCTGTCGATCGTTTCTCTCGTACTCAATGCGAGCCTGCTGGCGCAGGCCGTCATGGCCCTCCTGCTGCTGCTGTCGCTGTTGTCGTGGACTTTCATCTTCCGCAAGTGGTTTGCGATCCGCCGGGCGCGCGCGCAAACTGAGCGTTTCGAACGCGATTTCTGGTCGGGCGGCGACCTGCAGGCGCTGTATCAAAGTGCCGCGAATAACCGTCACACCATCGGCGCGCTAGAGCGAATTTTCGAATCCGGCATGCGCGAATTTCTCAAGGGCAAGGAGAAACGCCTGAACGACCCGGGCGCGATTCTCGACGGCGCGCGCCGTGCAATGCGTGCCGCGTTCCAGCGTGAAATGGACGTGCTCGAGGCCAACCTCGCGTTTCTCGCGTCGGTCGGTTCGGTCAGCCCGTATATCGGTCTGTTCGGCACCGTCTGGGGGATCATGAATGCGTTTCGCGGACTCGCCAACGTGCAGCAGGCCACGCTTGCGAACGTCGCGCCGGGCATCGCCGAGGCATTGACCGCCACCGCGATCGGCCTCTTTGCCGCGATTCCCGCGGTGGTCGCGTATAACCGCTACGCGCACGACATCGACCGTCTGGCGATCCGCTTCGAGACCTTCATCGAAGAGTTCTCGAACATCTTGCAGCGCCAGGCGCACTAAGGAGTCCACGATGGCAGGCTCTCGCTCCTCCAGCATGCGCGGCGGCCGCTCGCGCCGCGCGATGTCCGACATCAACGTCGTGCCGTATATCGACGTGATGCTCGTGCTGCTCGTCATCTTCATGGTGACCGCGCCGCTCGTCGCGCCGTCCATCGTCAATCTGCCGACAGTCGGCGGCGCCGCGCCGCAGCAGCAAACGCCGCCCGTGATCGTCAACATTCGCGCGGACGGCAACATGAGCGTCAAGTACAAGGACGACTCGGGCGCGCAGCAGCAGGAGGACATGACGAAAGCCGGGCTTAACGGCTTCATCGCTGACCGCGCGCAGTCGCATCCCGATCAGCCTGTCGTGATCGCCGCCGACAAGACCGTGAAGTATGAAGTCGTGATGAATGTGATGTCGGAGCTCAAGGCTCGCGGCGTCAAACGCGTTGGATTGCTCGTCAAATCGCAATGATCCGTAAGAACACCGACTATCCGCTCCAGCCACCGCGTGAACGCGGCACCGGGCGAGCCTTTGCGTTCGCGCTGGTGATGCATGCGCTGCTCGGGTTCTTCCTGTATCACGGCATCCAGTGGCAAAACAGCACGCCCGAAGGTGCCGAAGCGGAACTGTGGACCGAGGTGCCGGACAGCGTGATTCCGCGCCCGGTCACGCCGCCGCCCGTACCTGTTGCGCCTGCTCCGCCGGTGCCCGACGAACAGGCCGACATCGCGTTGCAGGAAAAGAAGCGCAAGCAGCAGGAAGCGGCGCGCGAGGCGCAACTCGCGGAACAGCAGCGTCAGCAGAAGCTCCAGGCTCAGCAGGAAGCCGAGGCGAAGCGCGAGCAGCAACTCGCGGCCGAACAGGCGGCGCAACTGGCTGCGCAGAAGGCCGCGGCGGCGAAGCAGAAACAACTGCAACAGCAGCAACAGGCGGACAAGCTCAAGCAACAGCAACTGGCCGAGCAGAAAAAGCAGCAACTGAAAGAACAGCAGGACGAACAGCAGAAACAGGCCGAAGCCGAAGCGCAGAAGAAGGCTGATGCGCAAAAAGCGGCCAAGGCAAAGGCGCAAGCCGAAGCCGCGGCGCAGGCGAAGAAACTCGACGCCGAACGTCGCGCGCGCCTCGCGCAAATGCAGGGCATGGCAGGGCCTCCGGGCTCGACCGGCAATGGCCTCGGCAAGAGCGGCACGGGCAGCGGCTCGGGCGGCAATGCGACATCGCCCGGTTATGCGGACAAGGTTCGGCGCGTGGTGCGGCCGAACATTTCGTGGGGTGGCGAGACCGAGGGTCTCGAGACCGTGATCGCCGTTCGTTGCTCGCCGACCGGCACGCTGTTGAGCGCGACGATCGCGCACAGCAGCGGCAATGCGGCGTGGGACGATGCCGCGCTGCGAGCCGTTCAGCGTTCCGATCCGATGCCTCAGGACATCGACGGAAAAACGCCGGGGAGTTTCAGGATCACGTTGCGGCCGGCCGGTTGACGGCGGCCCCACAGTGGGTGACAGCAGGCTCCGCGCCCCTTTCGGCGCGGCGCGCTCGGGAACGAAATAGTTCTTTTTCGGTCTGTCTGCTGTCGCGAAGCTTTAGTAAAACCGTTTTTGGGGAATCCATACAGCATGAGTTTGATGACCAAGCTAGGCCTGCGGACACTTGTAGCGTCGTGCCTGATCGCCGCCGGCGGCGCCGCGAACGCGCAACTCAACGTGCTCGTCACGGGCGTCGGGTCCACCCAGTTTCCGATCGCAACGGCGAACTTCGCCAATGAAGCGAACTCGCCGCAGCAGGTCAGCACCATCGTGCGTCAGGACCTGCAGCGCAGTGGCAAATTCACCAACATCGACGCGGGTTCTGCGCCCGTTCCCGAAACGGCTTCCGTCGATCTCGGAAGCTGGAAGGCGAAGGGCGCGAATGCGTTCGTGGCCGGCAGCGTGAACCGCCTGCCGAACGGCCAGTACGAAGTGCGCTTCAAGCTGTACGACACGGTCAAGGGCGAAAGTCTCGGCGGCCTCGTGCTGGTGAGCCCGGAAAGCGGCCTGCGCATGAGCGCGCATAAAGTGGCCGACTACATCTACGCCAAGCTGATGGGCGGCCGCGGCGCGTTCGCCACGCGGCTGTCGTATGTCATCAAGAGCGGCAACCGCTATCAGTTGCAGATTTCGGATTCGGACGGCCAGGACGCGCACATCGCGCTGTCGAGCCCCGAGCCGATCATCTCGCCGGCATGGTCGCCTGACGGCACCAAGGTCGCTTACGTTTCGTTCGAGAAGAAGAAGCCGATCGTCTATATTCACGATCTGCCTACGGGCCGCCGCATCGTCGTGTCCGATCAGAAGGGCAATAACAGCGCGCCCGCGTGGTCGCCGGACGGCCGCACGCTCGCCGTCGCGCTCTCGCGCACGGGCAACACGCAGATCTTCGCGGTCAATGCGGACGGCAGCGGCCTGCGCCGTCTCACACAGGGCAGCTCGATCGACACCGAGCCGACCTTCTCGCCCGACGGCCAGTCGATCTACTTCACGAGCGACCGCGGCGGCCAACCGCAGATCTACAAGATGTCGGCGCAAGGCGAAAGCGCCGGCGGCGCACAGCGCGTCACGTTCACCGGCAGCTACAACACGAGCCCGCGCGTGAGCCCGGACGGCAAGCAACTCGCGTATATTTCGCGCGTCGGCGGCGGCTTCAAGCTGTATATCCAGGACCTGCAAGGCGGAACCGCCACGGGCCTGACGGACACGACACATGACGAATCGCCGAGCTTCGCGGCGAACGGTCAGTACATTCTTTACGCCACTCAGGTGAACGGCCGTGGCGTATTGGCCGCGGTTTCGACCGACGGTCGCACCCGGCAGGTCCTGTCAGTGCAGGGAGGCAGCGTACGCGAGCCGTCCTGGGGCCCTTTCATGCAATAACGTTGACGCAATAACTGATGCAATAACACAAGGAGAGTACAAAATGATGTCCAAACTTCGCTTCGCATTTGCAGTCCTCATGGTCGGCGCATTGGCCGCGTGTCACTCGGGCGTCAAGCTCGACGAAAACGCTAACAAGGGCGGCGCAGTCTCGACGCAGCCGAACCCGAACGATGTCGCGCAAGTGAACGTCGATCCGTTGAACGACCCGAACAGCCCGCTCGCGAAGCGCAGCATTTACTTCGACTTCGACAGCTACTCGGTGAAGGACGACTATCAGTCGCTGCTCCAGCAACACTCGCAGTACCTGAAGAGCCATCCGCAACGCCACGTGCTGATCCAGGGCAATACCGACGAGCGCGGCACGAGCGAGTACAACCTGGCACTCGGCCAGAAGCGTGCTGAAGCTGTGCGCCGTTCGCTGTCGCTGATGGGCGTGACGGACTCGCAAATGGAAGCCGTGAGCCTCGGCAAGGAAAAGCCGCAAGCCACGGGTCATGACGAATCGTCGTGGGCACAGAACCGCCGCGCCGACCTCGTGTACCAACAGTAAGTAACGGGTGATGAGCCGAATGACGCATCGTTTCTCCTGGCTGCGATTTGCCGCAGCGGCCTGCGTCGCGGGCACGGTCTTTACGGCTGTGCCGGCGCACGCCGGCATCTTCGACGACGATCAGGCCCGCCAGGCCATTCTCGATCTGCGGGCGAAGACCGATAGTCTGTCGAGCCAGTTGTCGGCAGCGCAGCGCACGATCCTCGATCAGTCCAACCGTCTCGACCAGTTGAATCAGCAGGTCGCGACGCTGCGCGGGCAGAACGAGGACATGGGCAATCAGCTCGCCACGCTGCAAAAACAGCAGAAGGACTACTACACCGACCTTGACACGCGCCTGAAGAAATTCGAGCCGCAGCAGCAAACGGTCGATGGTGTCCAGGGCGAAGTTCAGCCGGGCGAAACCGATGCGTTCAATGCGGCCTCACAGCAGTTCCGCAACGGCGACTTCAAGAACGCGGCGGCGTCGTTCCGTAGCTTCATCGCCAAGTTTCCGAGCAGCCCCTATCAGCCGACCGCGCAGTACTGGCTCGGCAACGCGCTGTATGCGCTGCGCGATTACAAGGGCTCGACGGCGACCTGGCAGGGTGTCGTGAAGAACTATCCGCAGCATCCGCGGGCGCCGGAGGCGTTGCTCGCGATTGCGAACAATCAGCTCGAGCAAGGCCAGAAGGCTGCGGCCAAGAAGACGCTTGAGCAGATCGTCGCGCAATACGGCGGCTCGGACGTCGCACAGTCCGCACAGAGCAAGCTGTCGCAGATCAAGTAGGCGGTTTGGTTGTCGTCGCCTTGGTGTAGTTGATCGTTGAGCGGTTGAGTTTTTGCTTGAGTCGTTGCTTGAGTTGTCGCTTGAGTCGTCGGCTGTAACGCGCAGTGTCTGCAAAGTGTCAGAAAGATAGTCACGCGCGCCTCTCGCTGGAAAGCCCGGGTCTCCACATCGGAAGCCCGGGCTTTTCACTATCCGGATTGCTTCGCACAGTCATTGGCGGATGCGCGGAATGGGTTGACAGCCCCTTCGGGCCGTCGATATAATTTCGCTTCTCTTTTGGGTCGTTAGCTCAGCTGGTAGAGCAGCGGACTTTTAATCCGTTGGTCACAGGTTCGAATCCCGTACGGCCTACCAAAAGATTCAAGGGCTTACACGCGTCAGCGTCGTAAGCCCTTTTCTTTTTTGCGTCGCAGTTTCTCTGCTCGCTCCAGAAACGCCCAAGCCCGAACCCAAGCCCAAGCAAAGCCCAAAAAGCAGAAGCCTCCGCTCAACTCTCTGTACTTTTCCACAGCATCCCACGCCCGTTCACCAACGCAACTTCGCACATTCCGACAACGCTACGGACTCCGAACGTGAACATTTATTGAGACATAAAGACGTGCAATGATCGCCGCAGTCTGACTCAGCCGCTGTCAAGCAGCGCAGGCAGACGCTCTCGCAACACCGCAACGTGCGGCGCTTTCATTCCATCGATATGACCAATTTTCTGTTCGATCTCGCCTCGAATCTTGCGTTGCTGGCAATCGTGCTGGTTGCATGCCATCTGTGTAATCGTCTGATACCGGGCGCTGCGCTAAACGGTTCGCGCGTCTTTGCCGCGCTCGTGTTCGCCGCGGTGCTGCTCGACGCGGCCCTCACCTTTCTCGTGTTCGCGGACGCCCGAACCCGTTATGGCCAGTTCAGCACGTCGACGGCGTTTTTTACGCGTAGCGCGGCGTACGCGCTCGCTGTCGTTGCCGCGTTTGTCTGGAGCAGTCGCAGCCGTCGCAACGTGCTCGCGAAAGCAAGCGCGGACAAAGCGCTCGTCATCCCGACATCGCCGTACACGGAATCTCATTTGCCGATGTGAACCGCCGCGTCCTTAACGTGTCGGCGGTCCCGCAAAATAAAAACGGCGTCGCGAAAAATCGCGACGCCGTTTTGTTCATGCAGAAACCTTAGCGGGCTATCCGAGCGATGCCGGTTTAGCTCGGCTTCGACGCGTTCTTGCGCGTCATCTTCCACAGCGCGCCGAGCACGACCGGCACAATCGCCGCGCCAATGCCGACCAGCACGATCACATTCAGGTATTGGCGGATGAACGGAATGTTGCCGAAGAAATAGCCGAGCAGTACGAGCAGCAACACCCAGAACAGCGCACCGGCGATATTGAAAAGCTGAAACCGGCTGACCGTCATCTCCGACGCACCGGCGACAAACGGCGCAAACGTGCGCACCACCGGAATGAAGCGCGCGAGCACGATCGTCTTGCCGCCGTGCTTTTCATAGAAGTCGTGCGTTTTCTGCAGCGCGCGCCGATCCAGGAAACGCTCGAGCATGGGAATGCGCGAGTTGAAAACCTTGGGACCGATCGATCGTCCGATCATGTAGTTGACGGTATTGCCGGTCGTTGCCGCGACGAACAGCAGCAGAATCAGCAAACCGAGATTCATCTGCCCAGCCGCGCAAAACGCGCCGCCGATGAACAGCAACGAATCGCCCGGCAGAAACGGCAGAATCACAAGCCCCGTTTCGCAGAACACGATCAGGAAAAGGACCGCATAGACCCAGGCGCCGTACACGTGGATGAATTCCCCAAGGAACTTGTCGATGTGCAGCACGAGGTTGGCGAGATGTAGCAGCGTGTCCAAAAAGCGTCCTTTATCAAGCGAAAATGAGCGTGGCGGGAAAATCCGGCGGAGTTGTACTGGCGATCGCGGCAAGCGGCGCCGACCCCGCAAATTGACCGCGTCATGATACAGAAAGTGCCCGGTCGATCCTGGAAAATCTCCGGCACGTTTACGCCATTCCAGGACGGCCGCGCCGAATCGCTATAATTTCGCCATGTCCGAATTCCCCGAAACGCCCGCCCGCGCCGACGCATCCGCCGCTGCTGCCAGCATACCGAGCACGCCGAGTGCGCCGGGCACGCCCGCGCCGCGGCCGCTGCGCGCGATCCAGCCGCTGCCCGATCAGCTTATCAGCCAGATTGCCGCCGGCGAGGTGGTCGAGCGGCCGGCATCGGTCGTGAAGGAGTTGCTGGAAAACGCGCTCGACGCAGGCGCGCAGACGTTGCGCATCATGCTCGATGAAGGCGGCGTCAAACGTATTTCGATTACCGACGACGGCTGCGGCATTCCCGAGAACGAACTGGCGCTCGCGTTGATGCGCCACGCGACCAGCAAGATCCGCTCGCTCGCCGAACTCGAGGCAGTGGCCACGCTCGGATTTCGCGGCGAGGCGCTCGCGTCGATTGCGTCGGTCGCGCAAATGACGATCACGAGCCGCACGGCCGATGCGCCGCACGCGATGCGCGTCGATGCGCAAACGGGTGTGCTGAGCCCCGCCGCAGGCACGCAAGGCACCACGATCGAAGTGCGCGAGCTGTACTTCAACACGCCGGCGCGCCGCAAATTCCTGAAGAGCGAACAGACCGAACTCGGGCATTGTCTCGAGCAGATTCGACGCGCCGCGCTGGCGCGTCCGGACGTCGCGATTTCGGTGCTGCATAACGGCAAGGCGGTCGAGCATTGGAACGCGAGTGAACCGCCGGTGCGGGTCGCGAAGATACTCGGCGAAACTTTCGCGACCGCTCATCTGCCGCTCGACGAGTCGGCCGGCCCGCTCGCCGTCTACGGTTGCGCGGGTCTGCCGACCGCAAGCCGCGGGCGCTCGGATCAGCAGTACTTCTTCGTCAACGGCCGTTTCGTGCGCGACAAGCTGCTCACGCACGCGGTGCGCGCCGCTTATGAAGACGTGCTGCACGGCGATCGTTATCCGTCGTATGTGCTGTTTCTCGATCTGCCGCCCGAAGCGGTCGATGTGAACGTGCATCCGTCGAAGATCGAAGTGCGCTTCCGTGATTCGCGCTCGATTCATCAGTTCGTTTTTCACGCGGTTCAGCGGGCGTTGGCGCGTCATGCGGGCGCGTCGCCCGAAACGACGGCGGGCGGGCATGCGGCGCATTTGCAGGCGTCGGCGGGCGGAGGGGTTTCGTTGGGGACCCCGGCGTTTGGGGCGTCGTCCTTTGGCACGTCGCCGTCTGGCGCGTCGCCCATTAGCGGGGCGGGGTTTGGCGCGTCAGCGTCAGCCGCAACCGGTGCGGGCGGCTTCGGTGGGAACTCGTCGAGCGGCCCGGCGAGCAGCGGCTTCAACGCGTCGCAGCCCGGCAATACCTGGATGCGCCAGTCGCGCATGACGCAGGGCACGCTGCCCGTCGCGCAGCCGCTCGCTTTCTACGACGCGCTGTTCGGCCGCAAGGACAACAGCGGGGTCGCGCAGCAAGGCGCGACGCTTTTCGAAGCACGCGATTCCGCCGCCGAAGGCGCGTCGCCGTATAACACGTCGGCGTCCTATGCCTCGCCCACCTTCAATCCCGCGGACGACCAGCCGCTTGGCTTCGCGCTCGGCCAGATCCACGGCATCTATGTGCTCGCGCACAATGCGCACGGGCTCGTAATCGTCGATATGCACGCCGCGCACGAGCGCATTCTGTACGAGCAGTTCAAGAATGCGCTGGCCGATCGCACGATCGCCGTGCAGCCGCTGCTGATTCCGCAGACGATGCAGGCCGATGCGGTCGAAATCGGCACCGTCGATGAAGAGCGCGACACGCTCGATGCACTCGGCTTCGATCTCGCCGTGCTGTCGCCGACCACGCTCGCCATCCGTGCAGTGCCGGCGCTGCTGAAAGACGCCGATTTGCAGGCGCTGGCGCGCGCGGTGCTGTCCGATCTGCACGCGTACGGCGGCTCGCGTGTGTTGACCGAGCGTCAGCACGAACTGCTCGGCACGCTCGCATGCCATCACGCGGTGCGCGCGAACCGGCGTCTGACGCTCGATGAAATGAACGCGCTGCTGCGGCAGATGGAGGCGACCGAACGCGCCGATCAATGCAATCACGGGCGTCCGACGTGGTATCAATTGACGCTGTCCGATCTCGATCGGCTGTTCATGCGCGGGCAGTGACGGTGGGGGGTTTGGTGCGCGTGGTGGGCTCGATGGTCTTGACGCGCGCGACGCCCGCGATGTTGTCGATGTTGTCGATGCGCCTGATGTTGTCGATGCGCCTGATGTGCTCGATGTGCTTTGTACGCTTGGTCCGCTCGATGGCCTTGATGCACGCGACGCCCGCGATGTTCCCGATGCGCCTCATGCTCTTGATGCGCTCGATGTGCTTTGTGCGCTTGGTCCGCTCGACGGTCTTGATGCGCGTGACGCCCGCGAAGTTCTCGATGCGCCTCAACCCCTCGATGCTCTTGATGCCCGCGACGCGCTCGATGCCTTCGATGCGCCTGATGCGTTCGATGCGCCTGATGCCTTCGATGCGCCTGATGTTCTCAATGCGCCTGATGTTCTCAATGCGGCTGATGCGCTCGATGCGCTTAACGCCCTTCATGCCTTTGGCGCCCTCGATGCTCCCGACGCCCGCAACGCACCTGATGCGCTCCACGCACGCAACGCCCTCCACACCCCCAGCCCCCGATTGCCGCCCGCCGGCCCACCCATGACCGCCCGCCCCCCCACGCCCATCCCCTGCCTACTCGGCCCGACCGCCTCCGGCAAGACCGCGGCCGCGCTAGCACTGGCCGCCCAGCGCCCGATCGAAATCATCAGCGTCGATTCCGCGCTCGTCTATCGTCAGATGGACATCGGCACCGCAAAGCCGACCGCCGAAGAACGCGCGATCGCGCCGCATCATCTGATCGATATCGTCGACCCGGCCAACGCCTACTCAGCCGCCGAATTTCGCGCCGACGCGCTGCGCCTCACAGCCGAGATCCACGCGCGCGGCCGGTTGCCGCTGCTGGTGGGCGGAACGATGCTGTACTACAAGGCGCTCACGCAAGGGCTCAACGACTTGCCCGCCGCCGACGCCAACGTGCGCGCGCAACTGGACGCCGACGCCGCGCGCGACGGCTGGCCGGCGCTGCATGCGCGCCTCGCCGCCGTCGATCCCGCGACAGCCGCGCGCCTCGCACCCAACGACTCGCAGCGCATCCAGCGCGCGCTCGAAGTATTCATGCTGACCGGCGAGGCGATGTCGACGCTGCTGGCCGCGCCCGCGCGCACCGACGATGCCGCGGCCGATTGGCGCTTCGTGCCGATCGCGCTCGAGCCTTCCGACCGGAGCGTGCTGCACGCGCGCATCGAGCGGCGTTTCGACGCGATGCTGGAAAACGGTTTCGTCGATGAAGTGGTGAAGCTGAGGGAACGCGGCGATCTGTCGCCCGAGATGCCGTCGATGCGTTGCGTCGGCTACCGGCAAGTCTGGGAATATCTGGACGGCGCGGTCGACTATGCAACCATGCGCGACAAAGGCGTGTTCGCGACGCGGCAATTGTGCAAGCGGCAGCTCACATGGCTGCGCAGCATGGACGAGCGGGTGGTGGTGGACTGCTGCGATCGAGAAGCAACGGCGCGCGTGCTAGAGGTGATTGAAGCGTTGACGTAAAGCGTCAAGCGCAAAGCGCGGGATATGAAGCAACGCCGTGAGGCGCGAAAAGCGTGAAAGCAAACCGGCGAAAGCAAACCGGCAAACGCAAGCCGGCAAATCACAGCCCGCGCGGCGCAATCCATCGCAACGCCGCGCGAACCACCGACCTTTTAAACCACAACCGTCTGCGCTTCACCCGCAGCGCTTTCGCGAATCACGCCGATCTTCCAGACCTGCTCGCCGGCCGCCGACAACAGACCGATCGCGGCATCCGCGTCCGCAGCGGACACGACGACTGCCATGCCGATCCCGCAATTGAACACGCGATGCATTTCCGCGTCCGCGACGCCGCCGTGCTTTTGCAGCCACGAGAACAGCGGCGGCAGCGGCCAGCCGCGATGATCGAGTTCGGCCGTCAGACCTTCGCGCAAAACGCGCGGAATGTTTTCGACGAGCCCGCCGCCCGTGATGTGCGCCATGCCCTTCACGGCGATCTGCTGCATCAGCGCGAGGAGCGGCTTCACGTAGATATGCGTGGGCGCCATCAACGCGTCGGCGAGCGAACGGCCGTCGAAATCCGCGTTCAGATCGGGCTGCGCGCGCTCGATGATCTTGCGCACGAGCGAAAAACCATTCGAGTGGATGCCGCTCGAAGCGAGCCCCAGCACCACGTCGCCGGGGGCGATCGTGCTGCCGTCGATAATCTTGCTCTTTTCGACCGCGCCGACCGCGAAGCCGGCCAGATCGTATTCGCCATCGGGATACATGCCCGGCATTTCAGCGGTTTCGCCGCCGATCAGCGCGCAGCCCGCCAGTTCACAACCGTAAGCGATGCCCTTGACCACGGTCGCCGCCGTGCCGACGTCGAGCTTGCCGCACGCGAAGTAGTCGAGGAAAAAGAGCGGCTCGGCGCCTTGCACGAGAATGTCGTTCACGCTCATCGCGACCAGATCCTGGCCCACGGTGTCGTGCTTGTTCAACTGAAACGCGAGGCGCAGCTTCGTGCCCACGCCGTCCGTGCCCGACACGAGCACGGGTTCCTTGTACCGCTTCGGCACCTCGAACAGCGCGCCGAATCCGCCGATGCCGCCCAGCACGCCGTCGCGCATCGTCTTTTTGGCAAAGGGCTTGATTGCGTCGACAAGAGCGTCGCCCGCGTCGATGTCCACGCCAGCGTCCCGATACGACAGACCTTGGGCCGAATCAGTGGAATTCGGGGCGGATTTCGGTTGATTCATGGGGGGAGCGCTCGAAGGTCGGTAAAATGCGATTTTACCCGATGCCGATCGAGAGTTGGCGCTTCAGCGCTTACTCCGGTCCCATAGAGAGTTGCCGGCCGGCTGGCTGGAATTTGATCATCCGGTTCCGACGACACCAGGGAAACAACTTTGCAACAGAATTCCTCGATACTGACTCCGGTGCAGCGCCGCGCCTTCATCTGGCTCGCTATTGCGCTCGGCGTCGGCATTCTGCTGTGGCTGCTGAGTCCGGTTCTCACGCCCTTTCTGCTCGGCGCGATTCTCGCCTACATCCTGCAGCCCGGCGTCGCGTGGATGGTGCGCCGGCGCGTGCCGCGCGCACTCGCCGCCTTGCTGATGATGCTGCTTTTCACGTTGCTGATGACGCTGCTGGTGCTGCTCGTGTTCGCCGTCATCCAGAAGGAAGGGCCGCAGTTGCGGCAGCAGGTGCCGCAGCTCTTCGCGCATGTGAATGCGTGGCTGCAACCCAAGCTTGCGATGCTCGGCCTCGCCGATTCGCTCGACTTCGCGAGCGTGCGCGACATGGTGATGGGCCAGCTCGAAGGCAGTGCGCAGACGGTCGCGCGCTATGCGTGGACGTCGATCGTGACGAGCGGCAACGTCATGATGACCGTGGTCGGCAATCTCGTGATGGTGCCGCTCGTGCTGTTCTATCTGCTTTACGACTGGAACCGCATGCTGCTGCGCATGCAGAGCGTGGTGCCGCGGCGCTGGCTCGACAAGACGCTGCAACTCGCGCGCGACATGGATCAGATGCTGTCGCAATACCTGCGCGGCCAGTTGCTCGTGATGGGCGTGCTCGCCGTGTTCTACGCGGCCGCGCTCAGCATCGCCGGCTTCGAGATTGCGTTGCCCGTGGGCATTTTCACGGGGCTCGCCGTGTTCATTCCGTATATCGGCTTCGCGACCGGTCTTGCGCTTGCGCTGCTCGCGGCGCTGCTGCAGTTCGGCAACTGGTACGGCTTCGGCGCGGTCGCGCTGATTTACGGCGTCGGGCAGATCGTGGAAAGCTTTTATCTCACGCCGCGTCTCGTCGGCGAGCGAATCGGCCTGCACCCGCTCGCGGTTATCTTCGCGCTGCTCGCGTTCGGGCAGTTGTTCGGCTTTTTCGGCGTGCTGCTCGCGCTGCCGGTCAGCGCGATTCTGTCGGTGGCGATGCGCGAGTTGCGGCAAAGCTATCTGCAAAGCACGCTCTATAACAATTGATGTTCTGCTCCGGCGTCCCGGCTCAGCGGGACACTTCGCGGCTTCAGCCTTACTTTCGGCATTAACCTACTGTGCTTCGTCAACTGACGCTCGATCTCGGCACGCCGCCGCCATCGACATTCGACAATTTTTTCGCCGGCGCGAACGCCGAGCTGGTCACGCGCCTGCGTGAGCTCGATAGCGCGCTCGCCGCCGGGCCGGTCGCCGATCGCACGTTCTACATCTGGGGCGAAGCGGGCAGCGGCCGCACACATCTGCTGCAAGCACTCGTGCATGAAGCGCCGCGCGGGCATGCGCGCTTCGCCGGTCCGCAAAGCAGCCTCGCCGCGTTCAGTTTCGATCCGCGCGTCGCGCTGTATGCAATCGACGATTGCGACGGCCTCTCCGCCGCGCAGCAGGTCGCCGTGTTCAATCTCTTCAACGAAGTGCGCGCGCATCCGACCAGCGCGCTCGTCGCCACCGGCAACGCGCCGCCGATCGGCATGACAGTGCGCGAAGATCTGCGCACGCGGCTCGGCTGGGGCCTCGTGTTCCATCTCGCGCCCTTGCCCGACGAAGGCAAAGCCGCCGTGCTGAAGCACGCGGCCCGCGAGCGCGGCATCATGCTCGCCGACGACGTGCCCGCCTATCTGCTCACGCACTTTCGCCGCGACATGCCGAGCCTGATGGCGCTGCTCGACGCGCTCGACCGCTTCTCGCTCGAACAGAAGCGCGCGGTCACGCTGCCGCTGTTGCGCACGATGCTGGCTTCGCCCGGCCAGGACGGCCCCGCCGCGTCGTCCGCCGCTTCAAGTAAAATAGACCCCCATGGCTAATCTCGCACTCTTCGACCTCGACCACACGCTCATTCCCACCGACAGCGACCACGAATGGGGCCGCTTCATGGTGAAACACGGCATGGTCGACGCCGAAAATTTCGCCCGTGACAACGACCGCTTTTACGCCGACTACAAGGCCGGCAAGCTCGACATTCACGCGTATCTGATCGCCATGCTCACGCCGCTCGCCAAATACACGCGCGCGCAACTCGCGGACTTTCACGCGCAGTACATGCATGAAGTGATCACGCCGGCCATCCTTCCGGCGGCGGTCGAACTGGTCAAGCGGCACCGCGAAGCGGGCGACCTGTGCTGCGTGGTCACGGCCACCAACGAATTCATCACCCGTCCCATCGCGAGCGCGTTCGGCGTGGACACGCTGATCGCCTGCGAAGCGGAAACCGTCGACGGCCAGCCGCATTCGGCCTACACGGGCCGCCCCACCGGCACGCCGAGCTACAAGGAAGGCAAGATCGTGCGCACCGAGGCATGGCTCGCATCGCTCGGCAAAAGCTGGAGCGACTTCGAGCACAGCTATTTCTACAGCGATTCGCACAACGACATTCCGCTGCTCGAAAAGGTCACCGACCCAATCGCGACCAATCCGGACGACACATTGCGTGCTCATGCACAAGCCAAGGGCTGGCGCATCCTCGAACTCTTTCAACCCCAGTGATCAAAAAACTCATTCGCAAGCTATTCGGCCAGGACACAGCATCCGCCGACGACACGCTGCCGGCTGAAGCCGACGCAGACGAAACCGGCAGCGCACCGGCACACCATGCACAAGGCGCCGCGGGCGCGGGCCGCGCGCGCCGCAAGCCGGCTCGCGGCGGCGCGTCCACCAAACCACAGGTGCCGGACCCCGACGTGCCGGTCATCATTCCGCACGACGTGCACGGCATCGACCCCACGCTGATCTCGCGCAACGCGATTCGCGTGACCGAAGGGCTTCAGCAGGCGGGGCACCGGGCGTTTATCGTCGGCGGTGCGGTGCGCGATCTGCTGCTCGGCATCAAGCCGAAAGATTTCGACGTCGCGACCGACGCCACGCCCGAGCAGGTGCAGAAGCTGTTTCGCCGTGCGCGCATCATCGGCCGCCGGTTTCAGATCGTGCATGTGCAGTTCGGCCAGGAAATCATCGAAACGTCGACGTTCCGCGCGCTGGTCGATCCGCCCGCCGCTGACGCTGCGCCGCCGCGGCGCCTGAAGCGCGACGAGCTCGATCGCCGCACGCACGCGGTGGACGCGAGCGGCCGCGTGCTGCGCGACAACGTGTGGGGCGAGCAGCACGAAGACGCCACGCGCCGCGACTTCACGATCAACGCGATGTACTACGATCCGGCCACGGAGACCGTGCTGGATTATCACAACGGCATGGCCGACGTGCGCGCGCGTCTGTTGCGCATGATCGGCGATCCGGCCACGCGTTATCGCGAAGATCCGGTGCGCATGCTGCGCGTCGTGCGTTTCGCGGCCAAGCTCGACTTCGAGATCGAAGACGCGACGCGCGACCCGATCGCGAAAATGGCCGATCTGATCAACAACGTGCCGGCCGCGCGTCTCTTCGACGAGATGCTGAAGCTCATGCTGTCCGGACACGCGCTCGCCTGTCTGAAGCGCTTGCGCCAGGAAGGTCTGCATCACGGACTGTTGCCCTTGCTCGACGTCGTGCTCGAGCAGCCGACCGGCGAAAAATTCATCACGCTCGCGCTCAACAATACCGACGCACGCGTGCGCGCCGGCAAGCCAGTGTCGCCGGGTTTTCTGTTTGCAACACTTTTGTGGCACGACGTACAGCAGCGCTGGCAGAAATTCGAAGCGAACGGCGAGTATCCGGTGCCCGCGCTGCATCGCGCGATGGACGAAGTGCTCGACATGCAGACCGAGAAACTCGCTATCCACAAGCGTTTTTCGTCCGATATGCGCGAGATCTGGGGCTTGCAGTTGCGCCTCGAAAAACGTTCGGGAAGAAGCGCGCTGAAGCTGCTGGAACACCAAAGATTTAGAGCGGGGTATGATTTCCTCCTGTTGCGCTGCGAATCGGGCGAACTCGACGAGTCGGTCGGAGCGTGGTGGACGGAGTTCATCGAAGGAGACATCGCGGCGCGTGAGGCATTGCTCACGCAAGGCGGGAAGGACCGAAGCCCCAGAAAACGACGGCGGCGCGGCGGTGGCGCCAGAAACCGCAAACCGGGCGACGGAATGGAGGGCGGCACGCCAGCCGAACGCACAGACGCCGAAGCGGGCCACGACAGCCCGCACGAAGACTGAAGCAGCGTTCGCTAACGCAGCGCTGGTTCATGCAGCGTCGGCTGAAGCCGTCGAACGATAGTTGCAGGAAGTTATGCCATGACGGTTGCTTATCTCGGCCTCGGCGCGAATCTCGGGGACGCGCGCCAGACCCTGAAAGACGCGGTGGTGTGCCTCGCACAACAGCACACCATCACCGTGCTCGCCAAGTCGAGCCTGTATCGCACTGCCCCGATCGACGCGGGCGGTGACGACTATTTCAACTGTGTCGTGAAGATCGACACGACGCTCCCCGTGCGGCATCTGCTTGCGCTGTGCCACAAGATCGAGCATCAGTTCGGCCGTGAACGGCCCTTTCGCAATGCACCGCGCACGCTCGATCTGGACATCCTGCTCTTCGGCGATCAATCCATCGACGAAGCCGATCTGATCGTTCCGCATCCCCGTCTTGTCGAACGCGCGTTTGCGCTGGTTCCGCTCGTCGAGATCGACGCCGCGCTGATCATTCCGCGGCATGGCCGCGCTGACGCGCTGCTCGACGGCGTGCGCGAACAACGCATCGAGAAGGTCAAAGGGCCTTGCCAGTGCCCGACGCTCAACGCACTCAACGCCGGCAAAGGCCGCTGCGAATGAATTCACCGCCACTCACCGTCACCGCGCCGCAATTGCGGCCTCCGTTCGGCTATCTTGCGATCGAAGGGCCGATCGGCGTCGGCAAGACATCGCTCGCGCGGCGTCTCGCGCAACGCTGGTCGATGCAGGAATTGTTCGAGCGGCCCGAAGACAATCCCTTCCTCGAACGCTTTTATCGCGACACCACGCGTTATGCGTTGCCCGCGCAATTGCATTTCGCGTTGCAACGCGCGCAGCAGGCGCAGGACGTGAACGCGGTACAACTGGCCGGCACGCCGCTCATCGCCGATTTCATGACGCAGAAGAACGACATCTTCGCGCGCCTCACGCTGCAGGAAGACGAGTGGCATTTGTACCGCGCGCTCGCCGCGCGCCTCGAAGTGAGCGCGCCGGCGCCGGACTTCGTCGTGTATTTGCAGGCGAGTCCCGAGGTGCTGTTCTCGCGCATCCAGAAGCGCGCGGTGCCTATGGAATTGCAGATTTCCGACGCCTATCTGCATGCGCTCTGCGACGCGTATAACGAGTTCTTCTATCACTACGACCGCACGCCGGTGCTGACGGTCAACGCCGAACATCTGAATCCGCTCGACTCCGACGCGGACCTTGCGCTGCTCGCCGAACGCATCGAAACCATGCGCGGACGCAAGGAATTCTTTGTCAAAGGCACGTCGCTTTAAGCGACGCGCGCCCCTCTTTCAACGGATCGACCCATGACCTATTTGCAGGAAGCGAGCCGGAACGCGATCACCGTGCCGAAACTGCAGGCAATGCGCGATGCGGGCGAGAAAATCGCCATGCTCACCTGTTACGACGCGAGCTTTGCGGCGCTGCTCGATCGCGCGGGCGTCGACGTTTTGCTGATCGGCGATTCGCTCGGCAACGTGCTGCAAGGGCAGACCACGACGCTGCCGGTGTCGCTCGCCGATATTGCGTATCACACGGCCAGTGTGGCGCGTGCGCGGCCGTCGGCGTTGATCGTCGCCGACTTGCCGTTCGGCACGTACGGTACGGCGGAACAGGCGTACCGAAGCTCCGTCGAACTGATGCGCGCCGGCGCGCAGATGGTGAAGCTGGAAGGCGGCGAGTGGCTTGCCGACACGGTGCGCTTTCTGGTCGAGCGCTCGATTCCGGTGTGCGCGCATGTTGGACTGACGCCGCAGTCGGTGCATGCGTTCGGCGGCTTCAAGGTGCAAGGCAAGACCGAGGAAGGCGCGAACCAGTTGCTGCGCGATTCACTCGCGATGCAAGCGGCGGGCGCGCAGCTCATCGTGATGGAAGCCATTCCGACGCTGCTCGCAAGCGAAGTCACGAAGCAGTTGCGTATTCCGACGATCGGCATCGGCGCCGGGCTCGATTGCTCAGGTCAGGTGCTGGTGTTGCATGACATGCTGGGGATTTTTCCCGGCAAGCGCCCGCGCTTCGTGAAGGATTTCATGCAGGGCCAGCCGAGTATTCTCGCGGCGGTTGAAGCCTATGTGCGTGCGGTGAAGGATGGGGCGTTTCCTGGGCCTGAGCATACGTTTTGAGGGTTTGGGTGGCGGTGCGGGCTGGCGCTTGGCCCTTCGCACCGTTCTAACGGATAACCCGCGCCGGCAGCGCTCCGCGCAGCGCATTGCAGATCATCAGCGCTTCGGCGTTCAACACATCCGCCTGCCTCAGCACTCTTTCGGCCGCCTGCAAGCTCGCGTCGTCCTCGAGCAGCACGCTTCGCATCACGCCCGGCAACACGCCCGACTCGAGCGGCGGCGTCCACCACTTGCCAGCCAGCTTCACAAATACGTTCGACCGCCCGCCTTCCGTCAACTCGCCTCGTTCGTTGAAGAACAGCGTGTCGAACGCGCCTTTCGCCTCGGCTTCGCGCCAGCCGCGGTCATACTCGGCGCGGCGCGTGGTCTTGTGGTGCAACAGCGGATCGCCAGCTTGCATCGTCGCGAAGCCGTGATCTGTTGCGAGCAGCACGCCGACCGTCGAGTCGGCCAACGGCGTCAGGATCGCCGCCGTGATCTGCGTTGCGCCATTCTTGGCTAGTGCGAGACGCATGCGATGCGCAGTCTTTGCAGGCAACGCCGCGCATTGTTCCGCAATCTGTGCGCGCACGGCTTCGGCATCGAATGGAAAGCCCAACGCCGCGGCACTTGCCGAGAGTCTCGCGAGATGGCGCGACAGATAACGCACCCCATCTTCGCGCGTCGCGTGCATGGTTTCGAACAGTTCGAATCCCGGCTCAGCGCCGGTCAGAAAGCGCGCTTTCAATCGACACTCCGCGTATTCGTCCTCGGCGACGCTGTCGAGCACGATGCCCGCGCCGATGCCCATCGTGCCGCGCAACGAGCCTGCTTGCGCCGACGGCTTCAACGTCAGCGTTCGAATGGCGACCGACATGCAGAAGTCGCCGCACGCATTTTCAGTCGAGCCCGCCGGTTCCGACGCGGCCGCGTCCAGCCAGCCGATCGCGCCGGTATAGAGTCCGCGCGGCGTGCTCTCGAGTTCGTCGATCAACTGCATCGTGCGATGCTTCGGCGCGCCGGTGATCGAGCCGCACGGGAACAGCGCGCGCAGTATGCCGGCGAACGACGTGCCGGGCCGCAAAGCGGCTTCTACCGTCGACGTCATCTGCCAGACCGACGCATATGGCTCGACCGAAAAGAGCGCCGGCACCTTGACCGAGCCCGTCTGCGCGACACGCGACAAATCGTTGCGCAACAGATCGACGATCATCACGTTCTCGGCGCGATTCTTCGGATCGCTGCCAAGGAATTCAGCGGCGCCGCGATCCGTTGCCGGATCGTCAGAGCGCGGCGCCGTGCCTTTCATCGGACGGGCGCGCAACGTAGCGCCCTGCTTCTCAACGAACAGCTCGGGCGAACACGACAGCACCCAGGCGCCGCCCGGCAGTGCGATCAACGCGCCGTAGCGGACCGGCTGCCGCGCCCTCAACCGCCGATACAGCGCGACGGGCGAGCCGAACACGTCGAAGCCAAGACGGTATGTGTAGTTGACCTGATACGAATCGCCGGCGTGCAGCGCGCTGTGAATCGCGCCGATCGCCGCGTTGAACTCCTCGGGCTCGACGCTCTCGCGCACGTTCGCCGTGCCCGCCACCGACGGCTCAGCAAGACCGCCGTCTTCGTTCACGAGCCACGCGTCGACTTCATCGCGCGAAAGTTTTTCGCAACGTTCGAACAATAAAAAACGCAGCGTGGCATCGCCATGCTGCGTTTTGAACGACGGACCCGATTCCCCGTCGAGAAGATGCCGGCCGAATTCATAGTCGGCGAGTACGACGGCATGCAGACCGAGCCGCGCGTCCGCTGCCGCGGCCTCGCACACGGCTTCGAGCTGCGTGGCGTTCGCGCACACGCGCTCATGCACGAAGCGCGTGTACAGACGGCTTGAGCGGCGCGCCGCCGACGCGTCGCAATCATCGAGCAATGCAAACACTGCGCCGCGCTCATCTGCCGTCATGCTGACCGCCAACCTCAAACCGCCATTAATCGAAGAAGCTCTTCACCCGGTCGAACCAGCTCTTGCTTTGCGGGCTATGCCGCGCGCCGCCTTCCACCAAAGCCTTCTCGAATTGCTTCAGCAGATCGCGCTGCGGTTCGGTGAGCTTGACCGGCGTTTCGACCTGCACATGCACGTACAGGTCGCCGGGAATGCTCGAACGCAGGCCCTTGATGCCCTTGCCGCGCAACCGGAACGTCTTGCCCGACTGCGTGCCTTCGGGCACCGTGAAGCTCGCGCGGCCGGCAAGCGTCGGCACTTCGATCTCGCCGCCCAATGCTGCCGTGGTGAAGGGAATCGGCATCTGGCAATGCAGATCGTCGCCGTCGCGCTCGAACACCGAGTGCTGCTTGATGTGAATCTCGACGTACAGATCGCCCGACGGTCCGCCGTTGATGCCCGGTTCGCCGTTGCCGGCGGAACGGATGCGCATGCCGTCGTCGATACCTGCCGGAATCTTCACTTCGAGCGTCTTGGTTTCCTTCACCTTGCCCGCGCCGTGGCAGTGACCGCAGGGCTCGGGAATATAGGTGCCGGTGCCGTGACACTTCGGACACGTTTGCTGAATGCTGAAGAAGCCTTGCGACATGCGCACCGCGCCCGAACCGCTACACGTCGGACAGGTTTCCGGCTTCGTGCCGGGTTTCGCGCCCGAGCCGTGACAGACTTCGCACGAGACCCAGCTCGGCACGCGAATCTGCGTTTCGTAGCCGTGCGCCGCCTGCTCGAGCGTGATTTCCATGCTGTAGCGCAAGTCGGCGCCGCGATACACCTGCGGGCCCGCACGGCCACCGCCGCGCGCGGCGCCCCCGGCCGCCTGGCCGAAGATGTCGCCGAAGATATCGCCGAACGCATCGGCAAAACCGCCGAAGCCTTGCGCGCCGGCTCCGCCCATGTTCGGATCGACGCCCGCGTGACCATACTGGTCATACGCGGCGCGCTTTTGCGAGTCCGAGAGCATTTCGTAGGCTTCCTTCACCTCCTTGAAATGCTCTTCCGCATCCTTGTTGCCCGGATTGCGGTCGGGGTGATGCTTCATCGCCAGCTTGCGATAAGCCTTCTTGATTTCGTCGTCGCTCGCGTTCTTTGCGACGCCCAGAACCTCGTAGTAATCCCGTTTCGCCATATCGGTTCAACGCCCCTCGCGCAATGCCGCGCGGTGGCTCCTCTTGAATGCTGGAGTCTCACGACTCGTCCGGCCGCTGTTTCATGCCGCCTGAATACGGCAAAAAACAACGCCCTCCATAAAACAAATGTGCCCGGAGAGCCTAAAAGGCTCGCCAGGCGTGATAACCGCTCTTGCACGTTCCCGCGTCCGGATGGGCGCGGTCCCTTGTGCAGCCGGGCCGCACACAAAACCCGTGTGCGGCTTTACGGTCGGAATGCGACCTGGCTTTAGTCTTTCTTGACTTCCTTGAAGTCGGCGTCGACCACATCGTCCTGCGGCTGGCTCGCGCCACCCGCCGATGCACCCGCGCTCGCGCCCGCCGCGCCTGCTGCCGCAGCTTCGGCACCTTGCGCAGCCTGCATGTCGGCGTACATCTTCTCGCCCATCTTCTGCGAGGCCGTGGCCACTGCTTCGATCTTGGCTTCGATCGCCGCCTTGTCGCTCGAACCGCTCTTCAGCGTTTCTTCGAGGTCCTTCAGCGCGGATTCGATCTTTTCCTTCTCGGCAGCTTCCAGCTTGTCGCCGTATTCGGTGAGCGCCTTCTTCGTGCTATGGACCAGCGCGTCGCCCTGGTTGCGGGCATCGGCCAGCTCACGCAGCTTGTGATCTTCTTCCGCGTTGGCTTCGGCGTCCTTCACCATCTTCTCGATTTCGGCTTCAGACAGACCCGAGTTCGCCTTGATCGTGATACGGTTTTCCTTGCCGGTCGCCTTGTCCTTCGCGCCGACGTGCAGAATGCCGTTTGCGTCGATGTCGAAGCTCACCTCGATCTGCGGCGTGCCGCGCGGTGCCGGCGGAATACCTTCCAGGTTGAACTCGCCGAGCAGCTTGTTGCCCGCCGCCATTTCGCGTTCGCCCTGATACACCTTGATCGTCACGGCGCTCTGGTTGTCGTCGGCCGTCGAGTAGACCTGCGAATGCTTGGTCGGGATCGTGGTGTTCTTGTTGATCATCTTCGTCATCACGCCGCCGAGCGTTTCGATGCCGAGCGACAGCGGGGTCACGTCGAGCAGCAGAACGTCCTTGCGGTCACCCGACAGAACCTGACCTTGAATCGCGGCGCCAACGGCCACGGCTTCGTCCGGGTTCACGTCGCGGCGCGGGTCCTTGCCGAAGAATTCCTTAACCTTTTCCTGCACCTTCGGCATGCGGGTCATACCGCCGACCAGAATCACGTCGTCGATTTCGCCGACCTTCACGCCTGCGTCCTTGATCGCCACGCGGCACGGTTCGATCGTGCGTTCGATCAGCTCCTCAACCAGCGCTTCCAGCTTGGCGCGCGTGATCTTCAGATTCAAATGCTTCGGACCCGACGCGTCAGCCGTGATGTACGGCAGGTTGATTTCGGTCTGCTGGCTCGACGACAGCTCGATCTTGGCCTTTTCAGCCGATTCCTTCAGGCGCTGCAGCGCGAGCACGTCTTTCGACAGATCGACGCCTTGCTCTTTCTTGAACTCGCCGATGATGTAGTCGATGATGCGCTGGTCGAAGTCTTCACCGCCGAGGAACGTGTCGCCGTTCGTGGACAGCACTTCGAACTGCTTCTCACCGTCGACGTCCGCGATTTCGATGATCGACACGTCGAACGTACCGCCGCCCAGGTCATACACGGCGATCTTGCGGTCGCCCTTCTCGTTCTTGTCGAGACCGAACGCGAGCGCGGCTGCGGTCGGTTCGTTGATGATGCGCTTGACTTCCAGACCGGCGATGCGGCCCGCATCTTTGGTTGCCTGACGCTGGCTGTCGTTGAAGTACGCGGGAACCGTGATCACTGCTTCGGTGACCGGCTCGCCGAGGTAGTCTTCAGCGGTCTTCTTCATCTTGCGCAGCACTTCCGCGGAGATCTGCGGCGGAGCGAGCTTCTGATCGCGCACTTCGACCCATGCGTCGCCGTTCTCGGCCTTCATGATCTTGTACGGCATCAGGCCGATGTCTTTCTGAACTTCCTTCTCTTCGAAGCGGCGACCGATCAGGCGCTTCACCGCGTACAGCGTGTTCTTCGGGTTCGTGACCGACTGACGCTTGGCAGGCGCGCCGACGAGAATCTCGCCGTCTTCCATATACGCGATGATCGACGGCGTGGTGCGCGCACCTTCCGAGTTCTCGATCACCTTGACCGAATTGCCTTCCATGATCGCCACGCACGAGTTGGTCGTGCCGAGGTCGATACCGATGATTTTGCCCATTTTTACTAATCTCCTGACTTTGATCGCTGCGGGAAGCGCCCTGTTTGCCGTTTGGCGGCAAGGCGATCCGCCCTGAATTCACACTGCACTGAACATAAGTGCGTCCGCATCGTTTTCAAGACCTCTTTTGCGATGCGGTCTTTAATTTTTTTCAATCGACCGGCGTTTCACCCGGCGTTTGGCCAGAAACCGCCTGAATCTTCTGCCGCGCCGCGGCGACAGCGGCCTGGAACTGCCCAAGACCGTGCCAGCCGGTTGCGCGGCCAAGCCGTTTGCCGCGATGAAAAAAGAACCACGTAGGCACGCCGTGAAGCATGAAGCGCCGCCCGAGCTCGCGGTGCTCGTAGACATTGCTGTGAAACCACCGCAGACCGAGCGCCCGGATCGCCTCAGGTTGCGCCAGCATCGCCTTCTTCGCGATCTCGCAATTGAAGCAGTCGAGGCCCCAGAAGAACACCACCGCGAGTTCGTCGCCTGCTTCGGCGAGGCCCGCGTCGAACGATTCGGCGCTCAGCTCCTTCATGTCGAAGACCGAAAACGCGGTTGCGTCGACGGGAATGTTGGCCATGATCGGGTTACCTGGTGTCTACGTGGACCTGGCGAACTGCCTGCGACGGGCGCTTACTTCGGCGCGGCCACCGTCACGAGCGCCGGACGCAGCACGCGGTCGGCGATCACGAAGCCCTTTTGCAGCACGGCGACCACCGTGTTCGGCTCCTGATCCGCCGGCACCATCGAAATGGCCTGATGGCGATGCGGGTCGAACTTCTCGCCGACCGGATTCAGCGCGACGACGCGGCCCTTCTCCAGCGCGCCCGTGAGCTGGCGCAGCGTGAGTTCGACGCCTTCGCGCACTTTCGCGAGGTCGTCGGAAGAATGGGCGACGGCAGCTTCCAGGCTGTCGATCACCGGCAGCAGATGCTCGGCGAAGCTCTCGATGGCAAATTTATGCGCCTTCGCGACGTCTTCCTGCGCGCGGCGACGCACGTTCTCGGTCTCGGCCTTGGCCCGCAGGAAGCTCTCCTGCAACTCGGCGATCTTGGCCTGCGCTTCAGCCAACGCAGCTTCGGCACCCGTGGCTGCCGGCGTGTCCGTGGCGACGCTCGCCGCGGCTTCCTGCTCGGGAGTGGCCGCCTCGGCGGCCGGGCGCTCGGTTTCGTCCGCGGGCGTGGGATTCTGGCTCGTCGGGTTCTCTTGCGTGTTTTCCATGTCGCTGAAAGTCGTTAAAGATTTAAAAGCCAACGGCGGCGGCAACGCATGAATGCGCCGCGACTTTTGTGCGTTGCAAAATCGCGACAAACATTCGAACGCGCCACCGCGTATCGGAACGGCAGGTGGGGCCGCAAGCGCCCATTTCAAGCGCCTCGGCCGAAATTTTCAGAGCGGGCGCCGCTGGCGGAAACGCGCGGTTACAACCATTAGCGCGGCGCAATCAGATTCAGATTGAGCGCGAACAGCAAGTGACCTATGCTCCAGTAACGCAGCGGAAAAACCTCGTTAACCCTAATCTGACGTAATCCTTTCCGCCCTCTTGCAATTTCCACCCGGCTAGCTCGTTTCTTTGCTGCAACATCCCATAAGGGGGTACCGTGAAACTGACCTTTGCAATCTCGGTGGTCGCACTGGTACTCGTTGCGGGCACCACGACCATCTGTATGTCCGGGGCGGTCAACGACCACACCACCGAATACGGCGGCGTGAACGCGACCATGGAACAGCTGTTCAATCCCCACCTGAAAATCTGTCGATAGTGCGGCGGTCGCGCTTGGTCGGGCGGCCATGCAATGCCTCGGCCGGCTCGCGATAGGTCTTGCGGCGCTCCTGCTCGGCCTTGCGTTTTTCGCGGCTTTCGTCGGTCTCGGCGTAGAGCGTCTGCGCGACGGTCGCCGGACCGCGCACCTCGCACACGCCCAGCACCTGCACCTGCCACACGAAGCGCTCGATCTCGATCTCGACCAGGTCGCCGACCCGCACGTCCTTGGCCGGCTTCACATTGGCCCCGCCGATGCGCACGCGCCCTTTCTCGACAGCATCCGCCGCGAGCGAACGCGTCTTGAAGAAGCGCGCCGCCCAAAGCCATTTGTCGATGCGCAGTTTCGCGCCCGGTTCGGTTGAAATCCTGTAGTTCATGAAGTCTCGTCAAGCCGCTGTGTTATGCGGCACGGGTACTGCCTGCACCGGCCAGCCTTGCAGATTCTGCGCGACGATTTCGCCGAGCGCGGCGATCCACGCCTGCGACGCGTTCACACACGGAATGCGGTGAAATTCCTTGCCGCCCGCATGCAGGAATTCGTCGCGCACTTCCATGCCGATTTCTTCGATCGTCTCCAGGCAGTCGGCCGTGAAGCCCGGACAAAATACATCAGCACGCCGCACGCCTGCCGCGCCGAGTTCCTTCAACGTGGGCGCCGTGTAGGGCTGCAGCCACTCGGCCTTGCCGAAGCGCGACTGGAAGGTGATGCGGCATTCCACCGACGTGAGACCAAGCGCCTGCATCAGCAGCGCGCCGGTTGTCTGACACTGCTCGTGATACGGATCGCCGAGATCCAGCGTGCGTTTGGGCACGCCATGAAAGCTCAACACGAGTTTGTCGCCCGCCGCGAAATCCGGCTGGCCATGAAGATGCCAGTAGTGACGCACCTGCGCCGCGAGCGCCGCGATATATGCCGGATGATCGGCGTATTGACGCACCGTGCGGATCTCCGGCTGATTGCGCATGCGCTTCATCGCGGAGAAGGCGTCGTCGAAAGCGGTCGCCGTGGTCGACGACGAATACTGCGGATACATCGGCACGAGCAGCACCCGCTCGGCGCCCGCGAGCTTGAGCTGATTCAGCATCGCGGGAATGCCCGGCGTGCCGTAACGCATCGCGTATTCGACGAGCACCGTGTAGTCGTTCAACTGCAGCAGATGGCGCAACGCTTCCACCTGCTTTTCCGTATAGACGCGCAGCGGCGAGCCTTCGGGCATCCAGACGGCCGCATATTTCTTCGCGGACGCGCGGCCTCTGAACGGCAGGATCAGCAACCGCAGAATGATCTGCCACAGCAGCGCCGGAATCTCGACCACCCGAGGGTCGGACAGGAACTGCGCGAGATAGCGGCGAACCGCCCGCGGAGTTGGCGCGTCGGGCGTGCCGAGGTTGATCAGCAGCACGGCAACACGGTGCGACGTGGCGTTCTGCGAAGGCCGCTCGAGGTCGAAGCGCATAGGCTATAGCCGGGTAACCGCAGTGAGCGGAGGGTTGAACAGGTGAGATTCATTATAGCGGTGCGCCCTATGGCGGCGGCCTTCGTGGCCGCGCGCCCCAGGCGCCCCTGGCCGTTCGGCTAATTGGCAAGCGGCGCGCGCTCGCGCATGATGTGCCGCATCGACCGCCGCGGCGTTGACCGCTACTGCTGACTTAGCGTGAGCGAAAGCAGTCTTGCGGTGATGTCCACGATCGGGATGACGCGGTTGTACGCCATCCGCGTCGGGCCGATCACCCCGAGCGTGCCGACGATCTTGCCGTTCACCTCATAGGGCGCGGTGACGACGCTCATTTCCTCGATAGGCACGAGGTTGGACTCGCCGCCTATGAAGATCTGCACGCCGGCCGCATGACTCGACACATCCAGCAACTGAAGGAGACTGGTCTTTTGGTCGAACACATCGAACAGCTTGCGCAGGCGCGCCATGTCCGAGGAAAGATCGGCGACTTCGAGCAGATTGCGCTCGCCCGAAATCAGCACGGTCTCGCCGGTGTCGGATTCGTCCGTGCTCGCCGTGACGGCCGCGTGCATGAGCGTGGTCATGTCGCCGCGCAACTGGTCGATTTCTTCGCGCAGGCGGCGGCGCACTTCGTCGAAAGACAGGCCGGCGAAGTGCGCGTTGATGTAGTTCGAAGCCTCCACGAGCTCGGACGGCGAAAAGTCGCGCTGGGTCGCCATCATGCGGTTCTGCACGTCGCCTTCCGGCGTCACGATGATGAGCAGAATGCGCTTGTCCGACAGCCGCATGAACTCGATCTGCTTGAACACGTGACTGCGCCGCGGCGTCAGCACGACACCGGCGAACTGCGACAGATTCGAGAGCACGCTCGCCGCGGCCGCGACGATTTTCTGCGGCTCGCCTGCCTGCAGCGTAGTCTTGACCGTGCGGGTGACCGCCTCTTCGTCCGCGGCGGATTCGACCGTGAGCATGGTGTCGACGAACAGCCGGTAGCCGCGCGGCGTGGGAATGCGTCCCGCCGAAGTATGCGGACTGATGACGAGCCCGAGATCCTCGAGATCCGACATGACGTTGCGGATGGTTGCCGGGCTCAACTCCAGGCCCGAATAGCGCGACAACGTGCGCGAGCCGACCGGCTGACCTTCGGCAATGTAGCGCTCGATCAGCGTTTTCAGGAGGGTTTGTGCGCGAGGATCTAGCATGACGAAAAATTTTAGCTCAATGAGGCGACTACCGCGAGCGCCGACGGCGCCCATCACCGGCGAATTTCCCGCCGCCCGCCGGGACCGCGCCTTGCGCTCGTTCCAGCACAACGTGCCGCATTGTGTCGGGCGTGCCGCCGGCCCCGTTGCCGACGGTCCGGCCAGCCGCGCGCCGGTGCGGTTTGCGCGGCGCGCATGTCATCAAGGCTTCACCATTCTAACGATAATCCCGCACTGCGCTCACGGCCCGCTGCGAACGGCCGGCCGCGGCGTCCCGGCCCCGTTCTTTTCAGGCCCTACCTATGGTGTAATGCCGGCATGCAAGTAACCAGCCAGTTCAAGACTGTCGCGCTCGTCGGGCGCAACAATACGCCGGGCATCCGCGACCCGCTGACCGCGCTCGCCACGTGCATCGCGAAGCGCGGCTTCGAAGTCGTTTTCGAAGCCGACACCGCGGCCGAAATCGGCGTAACCGACTATCCGGCGCTGCGCCCCGCCGAAATCGGCGCGCGCGCCGACGTGGCTGTCGTGCTCGGCGGCGACGGCACGATGCTCGGCATCGGCCGGCAACTGGCGCCGTACCGCACGCCGCTCATCGGCATCAATCACGGACGGCTGGGCTTCATTACCGACATCCCGATCTCCGACATGAGCGTGACCGTGCCGCAAATGCTGGCGGGCAACTTCGAGCGCGAGGAACGCGTGCTGCTCGAAGCGCGCATCATGCGCCAGGGCAATCCGATCTATCACGCGCTCGCGTTCAATGACGTCGTGGTGAATCGCAGCGGCTTTTCGGGCATGGCGGAGCTGCATGTGTCGGTGGATGGGCGCTTCATGTACAACCAGCGTTCGGACGGACTGATCGTCGCCACGCCGACCGGCTCGACGGCGTACGCGCTGTCGTCGCAAGGGCCGATTCTGCATCCGCAACTGCAGGGCATCGTGCTCGTGCCGATCGCGCCGCATGCGCTGTCGAACCGGCCCATCGTGCTGCCGGACGATTCGAAGGTCAGCATCCAGATCGTTTCGGGGCGCGAGGTGAACGTCAATTTCGACATGCAGTCGTTCACGTCGCTGGAACTCGGCGACTCAATCGAAGTGCGCCGCTCGCGTCATACGGTGCCGATGCTGCATCCGGTCGGCTACAGCTATTTCGCGACGCTGCGCAAGAAGCTGCACTGGAACGAATACCCGTCGCACGAGGAAGATCCCAAGCCGTGACCGGCGCGGACGCCGGACCGCAAGCGCGCAGTTCGTAAAACCCGATACCAAGCTCACCGACAAGCACAAACGACTTCCATGCTTCGCCACCTCTCGATACGCGACTTCGTCATCGTCGCCGCGCTCGACCTCGAATTCGACAGCGGCTTTACCGTTTTCTCCGGCGAAACCGGCGCCGGCAAGTCGATCCTGATCGACGCGCTGGCGCTCGCGCTGGGTGCGCGCGCCGACGCGAACGTCGTGCGGACCGGCGAGACCCGCGCCGACATCACCGCCGAATTCGACACGCACGCGCAAGTGGACCAGTGGCTCGACGAGCAGGCGTTGAGCACGGCCGCGGCGGACGGCCAGCACGGCGGCACTGTGATGCTGCGCCGCGTGGTGGATGCGAACGGCCGCTCGCGCGCGTTCATCAACGGCACCGCGGCGACGCTCGCGCAACTGCGCGAAGTCGGCGAAATGCTGGTGGATATTCACGGCCAGCACGCGCACCAGTTGCTGATGCGGCCCGACGCGCAGCGCGAGCTGTTCGACACGCATGCAGGGCTGACCGAGCTGTCCGCGAGCGTCACGCGCGCGTGGCGCGCCTGGCGCGAGAAGGTGCAGGCGGTCGAGCACGCGCAAACCCGCGACCGCGAATTGCAGCTGGAACGCGAGCGTCTGGCATGGCAGCTTGCCGAGCTGGACAAGCTCGCGCCGCAGCCGGGCGAATGGGAAGAAGTCAACGCGGAGCATCGGCGGCTGTCGCATTCGGCGAATCTGATCGACGGTGTGCAAGGCGCGCTGAATGCGCTCTCCGAATCGGACGAGGCAATGATCACGCACCTGGCGTCGATCGTCTCGAAGGTGCGCGACCTTGCCGATATCGACCCGGCCCTGAACGACGTGCTGGCCGCGCTCGAACCCGCCGAGATCCAGCTTCAGGAAGCCGCGTATTCATTGAGCCATTACGCGCAGAAGCTGGAACTCGACCCGGACCGGCTCGCACAAGTCGAAAAGCGCCTCGACGCATTGCATTCGGCGGCGCGCAAATTCCGTTTGCAGCCCGAAACGCTGCCCGAGGAACACGAGACGCGCCGCGCGCAGCTTGCCGCGCTCGACGCCGCCGCGGACCTCGACAGCCTGCACGCAGCCGAAGCCAAAGCGCGCGAGGACTTCCTCGCCGAAGCAAAGAAGCTCTCGAAGGCGCGCGCCAAGGCCGGCAAAGCGCTCGGCGCCGCGGTCACCACAGGCATGCAGGAACTGTCGATGAAAGGCGGCAGCTTCGAGGTCGCGCTCGTGCCGTTACCCGAAGGCGGCGCGCATGGCCTGGAGCAGGTCGAGTTCCGCGTCGCAGGTCATGCGGGCGTGCCGCTGCGGCCGCTCGCGAAGGTCGCGTCGGGCGGCGAACTCGCGCGTATCAGCCTTGCGCTCGCCGTGATCGCGAGTGCCGCGAGCCCGACGCCCACACTGATCTTCGACGAAGTGGATACGGGAATCGGCGGCGGCGTCGCCGAAGTGGTCGGACGGCTGTTGCATCAACTCGGCGAAGCGCGCCAGGTGCTTTGCGTGACGCACTTGCCGCAGGTCGCCGCGCGTGGCGATCATCATTTCCAGGTGGCGAAGGCCGGCAACGGCAAGGGCGGCACGGTGAGCAGCGTCGTTTCGCTCGACAAGACGAGCCGCGTCGAAGAAGTCGCGCGCATGCTCGGCGGCCTGGAGATCACGCCGACCACGCGCAAGCACGCGAAGGAAATGCTGGCGGCGTAGGTGGTGAGTTGCGGGCGGCGGTCGGGCTGCTAGTCGCCCGCTACCCGCCCCCATCCTCAAAAACCCCACCTCACCCTCGCCCAAACACCCGCTCCCAAAGCCCAAGCACCGCATCTCTCTCGGCCGCGACCAACCCCGGCTCGACTCGCGCCTTCTCCATCCCATCGAGCCGCAGCTTGTGCTGCAGCTTGCGGTACGTGCGATAAGCGGCGCCGACCGTCTCCGCTTCCGCCTCGCTCATCAGCCCAAGACGCGACACCTCGCGCAACAGCGCAATGTTGCCCGTATTGCGGATCAGCTCGGGATCGCGCGCCGCATGCAACAGCACCCAATACTGCACGGTGAACTCGATGTCGACCATCCCGCCGCGATCGTGCTTGAGATCGAACAGCGTCGTGTGGTTCGGATGCCCGGCGGCGACGCGCTCGCGCATCTCCACGATTTCGCCCGCAAGCTGCGCGGCGTCGCGCGGCGTCGTCAGCACCTGTTCGCGGATCGCCTCGAACTGCGCGCCGATCTGCGCGTCGCCGGCGCAGTAGCGCGCGCGAGTCAGCGCCTGGTGCTCCCACACCCACGCGGTGTTGGCCGCGTCGCCCTCGCGCAACTGATAACGGCGGAACGCGTCGAGATCGGTAACGAGCAGGCCCGACTCGCCGTTCGGCCGCAAGCGCAGATCGACGTCGAACAGCGTGCCCGCGCCGGTCGCGGTCGTCAGCCATGTAATCAGGCGGCGGGTGTAGGTCGAATAGATGTCGGAAGCGGCATCGTCGGGATCGTCGTAGAGAAAGATCACGTCGAGGTCCGATGCATAACCCAACTCCTTGCCGCCCAGCTTGCCGTAAGCGATCACCGCGAATCGCGGCGCGTCGCGGTGGCGCTTCGGCAACTGCTTCCAGACGGCTTCGAGCGTGACGTCGAGCACGGCATCGGCGAGTTCGGACAGACGGTCGCTCACATGCTCGACGCTCAGCTTGCCCGCGAGGTCGATCAGCAGAATACGGAACACCTCGGCCTGGTGCGCGTGGCGCAGCAAGTCCATCTGCTGCTCGACGCCGTCCGCCGCGGCCAGCCGCAAGCGCAGCGTGCGCTTGAACTCGGGCCAGTCGAACGGCGTGTTCAGCGCTTCGTCGTCGAGCAGTTCGTCGAGCAGTTGCGGATGGCGGATCAGATAACCGGCTGCCCAGCGCGACGCGCCCAGCACCGACAGCACCCGATGCAGCGCTTGCGGATACTCGGTGAGCAGCGCGAGGTACGCGCCGCGCCGGCCCACGGCTTCGAGCAGATCGAACAGACGCGCGAGCGTGTCGCCGCGCCGCTCGGGCGGCTCGAGCGTGCGCGCGGCTTCGAGCGCGCGCTGCGCGACGATGTCGAAGCGCTGCCGGCTGCGCTCCGCGAGTCCGGCATAGCGCGACGATTGCCAGACGCCGCGCAGCCGCGCGAGCAGATCGGCGGGCTCGGCCACGCCCAGTTCGACGAGACGCGCATGCAGCGCCTCCGCCGCGCTGTCGTCCGCGAGCGCGCTGCTCCAGACCCACACTGCCGCGCCGTCTTCGGGCGCGCCGCAGCCGTCGCGGCCGCTCACCTTGTCGGCGAAAATCTGGTCGAACTGCTGTTCGACGAATTCCCGATGCGCGTCGAGCCGCTCCATCAGCATCGGATAGTCGTCGCAGCCCATTGCGCGCGCGAGCGCCACGCGTTCCTCGGAATCGACCGGCATCGCGTGCGTCTGCGCGTCGTTGCGATATTGCAGCCGATGTTCGAGCTCGCGCAAAAAGCGATAAGCCTGTGAGAGCTTCACGCACACCGACGTGTCGATCAGCCCGTGCGTCGCGGCGTGCCGCAACACGGCGAGCGTGGGGCGCACCCGGAAACCGGCGTCCTGGCCGCCGCGAATCAGTTGGAACACCTGCGCGCTAAATTCGATTTCGCGGATGCCGCCGCGTCCGAGCTTGATGTCGTCGGCCTTGTCGGGGCGCATCGACGCGCGGCGCTGCGCCTCCTGGCGAATCTGCAGATGCAGCGCGCGGATTGCGCTGATCACGCCGAAGTCGAGATAACGGCGGTAGACGAACGGCGTGACGATCGCATCGAGTTGTTTCGACAGGCGCTGCGCCGCGTCGCTCGTCCCTTCGGAAACGAGCCGGCCCTTGATCCACGCATAGCGCTCCCACTCGCGGCCCTGCACATAGAAATATTCCTCGAGCATGCCGAGGCTGCACACGAGCGGTCCCGAATCGCCGTTCGGACGCAAACGCATGTCGACGCGAAACACGTAGCCGTCGGCGGTCACTTCGGCGAGCGCGCCGATCAGGCGCTTGCCGAGGCGCGTAAAAAAGTCTTGCGTGGCAATCGGCGCGCGCTGGCCGCCCGCCGTCTCGCCGTCCTCTTCGTAGATGAAGATCAGGTCGATGTCCGACGAGACGTTCAGCTCGCGGCCGCCGAGCTTGCCCATGCCGACGACGCCGAGCGTGAGCCGTTCGCCCTGCGGGCCGCGCGGCTCGCCGAAGAGCGTTTCGAGTTCGGCGGACAGCACCGTGAGCGAGCGCTGGATCGTGGTCTCGGCGAGATCCGTCATCGCGCCGGTGACTTCGGCGACGTCCGCCTCGCCGGCCAGGTCGCGCTCCATCACCGCGCAGAAGACCTCCGTGCGCAACTGGCGCAACGCGCGCTTCAATGCGGCCTCCGTCAACGGCGCGTCGGCGCCGCCGGCCGCTTCGGCGCACAGCGCGTCGAAGCGGGCGTCGATGCGCTCGCGCGTCAACGGCCCGGACGCAAGCTCCGCCACCTGCGCGACGAGTTGCGGACGGGCCGCCACGGCGCGCGCCGCGTAATGTGAATAGCTGGAACTCAGGAGAGTGGCGTGAGTCATCAAAGGTCTGGCTCGCTCGTTGCTTGATTGGCATGAACCGCGGGTCAGCGGCTCGTCGCACGACGGTTTGCTGCGCGCCGATGTGGGTCGTGCAGCGGGCCCCTGACAGGGTTTTCCGGAAGTCCTGTCGACGCTTTCCCGTGTGTTACATTTCGTCGTTAATCCGCAAAACTACCATACGCCCACCCGCCGCAGCATGTCCGAGCGAAACGAATCCGCCGACCCGCAGGAAACCGGGCCGGCCCGGCCTGTGAGCGGAAGCGACCACGTCGTCTTGCGCCGGACGCTCCACGTTGTTCTCGCGCTCGCGCTCGTCCTCTATTTCATCGCGGCGGGGCTGTTTCTCGGCTTGCGCTACGTAGTGCTGCCGCGCGTCGACGCGTTCCGGCCGCGAATCGAAGCGACCGTCTCCGACAAGCTGCATGCGCAGTTCACCATCGGCAAACTGGCGCCGCATTGGAGCGGGTTTCAGCCGGGGCTCGACATCACGAATCTGGTGATCCGCGACCATGACGGCAAACCCGCGCTCACCATTCCGCACGCCACCGCGACGCTGTCGTGGCGCTCGCTCTGGCAATTCCATCCGGCGCTGTCGAGTCTGATCGTCGACCAGCCCGACGTGCTGATTTCGCGCGGCGGCGACGGCGTGCTGTCGGTCGCCGGCGTGCCGGTGCCGACGCGTCATAGCGGCAACGACACCTTGTCGACGTGGCTCGTGCGCCAGCAGGCGATCGTCGTGCGCGGCGGCGTGCTGCGCTGGCGCGACGCCCAGCGCGACGCGCCGGAGCTCGCGCTGCGCGACATCCGCATCGCCATTCTCAACGACGGCTACGATCACCGCCTCGCGCTTCAGGCGCCGCCGGACGGCCAGTTGCTGCGCGGCCCGCTCGATTTCCGCACGCATTTCCGGCACGCGCCGCTCGCCGCGATCGGCAAGCCGATCAACTGGAAAGGACAGGCGTATGTCTCGACCGGGCCAGTCGATCTGCCGACGCTCGCGCGCTACATCAAATTCCCGATCGAGACGTTTGCGGGCCGCATCGACAACGCAATCTGGGTCGATTTCGCCGACGGCCGCATGACCTCGGCAAGCGGGCAAATGGCCGGCGCCGACGTGGCGCTGCGAGTGCGGCCCACGCAGCCGAAGCTGCTGTTGCCGATTGCGAATTTCGGCTGGCGCCTGCAAGCGCAGCAAGGCGATTACGAGCTGCAACTGAACGACATGCGCGCCGAACTCGGTCAGCCGCCGCTCGAAGACGGCACGCCGCTCACGCGCACGCTCGCGTTCCAGACGCTGAACGGGCACTACCGGACGGCTTCGCAGCAACACGGGCAGTTCATCAGCGTGTCGGGCGATCGCGTCGACCTGGGCATACTCGCGGAGTTCAGCCGCGCGCTGCCGCTGCCGCGTGCGCTCCTGAACAGCCTCGTGCGCTATAACCCGCGCGGGCTCGTCGCCAACTACCTGATCGAAGTCGAGCGCGGCAAGCCGGAATCCGGCGAGCCGGGCGGCGACCGTCATGGGACCGGCGCGGAGCCGATCGAGCGCTACCGCTTCACGGGCGACCTGCAAGGCATCAGCGTCGCCGCGCAGGAGCCGCCGCCGGGGCTCACGGCGCGCAATCACCCGCGCGCCGGCATTCCGGGCATCGAAAATCTGTGGGGCCGCGTGGACGCCGACCAACGCCGCGGCACCGCCACGCTCGACACGTCCAACGTCGCCATCACGCTGCCGGGCGTGTTCGACGATCCGCGCCTCACGCTCGACCGGCTGCATGGCCGCGCCGACTGGACCATTTCGCCGAAGGCGCCCGGCGAGAACCATCCGGCGTTCACGGTGAAGCTGGCCGAGCTAGGCGTCTCCAATGCGGACGTCGCGGCGACAGCAAGCGCGGACTACAGCAACCCCGGCCACGGCCGCGGCTCGCTGGATCTGACCGCCGACTTCGAGCGCGCGCAGGTGTCGCGCATCGTCCGCTATCTGCCGACCAGCATCAGCGAGAAGCTGCGCATGTATCTCGGCCACGGCTTGCAGGCCGGCATGTCGCGCGGCGCGAAGATCGAAGTGCATGGCGACCTCACCAAATTCCCCTACTCGCGCGATCCCGAAGCGGGCATCTTCCATATCGTCGCGCCGTTCAAGGGCGGCAAGTTCGACCCGTCGCCGTACCCGCCGCGCAACATGCGCAACGGCACGCCGAACGTGTGGCCGGCGTTCGACGGCATCGACGGCGTGTTCGAGATCAGGCAGAACGTGCTGCGCTTCGACATCGACCGGGCACGCTACAAGCGCGTCGCGCTGCACGGCGTGAACGGCAGGATCGACGACCTCGGCACGCGCGAGTCGAATCTGGTCATCAAGGGCGACGGGCTCGGGCCGCTCGCCGACATGCTCGACTACGTGAACGAAAGCTCGCTTGGCATCATGGCGCGGCATCAGACCGAGAAAATCCGCGCCGAAGGGCCGGCGTCGCTCGCGCTGAAGCTGACGGTGCCGCGCACGCCGAAGCCGCATATCGGCGTGGAAGGCGCGCTCGGTTTCCAGAACAATCGTTTGAGCGTGGCTAATGTGCCGCCGCTGTCGCAAGTGAAGGGCAAGGTGCGCTTCACCGAGCGCAGCGCGCAGACCGAGCGGCTCACCGCGCAGTTCCTCGGCGGCGATGTGCGGGCGAGCGGCGGGCTGAAACAGGACGGCACCTACGCGCTCGACATGAACGGCCATATCGCCGTCGAGGCCGCGCGCGGCCTCGATCTGCATGGCCCGGCCGCGCAGGTCCTCACGCGCATGAGCGGCAGCGCGCCGTATGCGCTCACGGTGCGCGGCGCCAAAGGCAAGCTGCCGCAACTGACCGCGAACTCCGACCTGACCGGCCTCGCGCTCGACTTCCCCGCGCCGTTCAACAAGCCGGTCGGCACGCCGATGCCGCTGCGCGCCAGTGCCGGTCCGTCGACGCTCGCCGGCGAAAGCGGACTCGAGCGCGCCGAGCTCGACTTCGGCCCCATCGCCGCGCGCTATCTGCTGCATTACGACCCGAAAAGCCCGCCGACGGTGGTGCGCGGCGCCATCGGCGTGAACCGGCCGGCCGACTTGCCGAGCGAAGGCGTGATCGCCGCCGTGGACGTCGACGCATTCGACGCCGATGCGTGGCGCGCGCTGATTACACAACTGCGCAGCAACGAGGCGCCCGCCGCGCCCGTCCCGCCCGCAACCCCGAATCCGACCGTCGCGCAGTTTCTGCCAAGCCGCTTCGCGCTGCACATCGGCACGCTGACGCTGCTCAAGCGCCACTGGGAGAGCGTGATCGTCGGCGCTTCGCACGCGGACGGCAAATGGCAGGCGAACATCGCGTCGAATCAGGTGTCCGGTCACGTTTCGTGGCTGCCGGGCGCCGACAAGGCATCGCCGGGCACGCTGCAGGCGCGCTTTGCACGCGTCGTGATTCCGTCGGTCGCCGACAAGGATCTGCTCGGCCAGGCGATGTCGGCGCCGGCGCAAAACATGCCGTCGATCGATCTGGTCGTCAACGAGCTGATCGTGCGCGACCGCGACATCGGCCGGCTTGAAGTGCTCGCGCACAACTTCAACGAAGACGGCGTGCCGGTCTGGCAACTGGACAAGCTCGATATCGCGAATCCTGCGGCCACGTTAACCGCGACGGCGAACTGGCGCACCTCGACCGAACTCGGCAACGCCGCGGACGAAAGCACGCCGCGGCGCACTGTGTTCGATTTCAAGCTCGACATCAAGGACGCGGGCGGCCTGCTCGAGCGCTTCGGCCAGCCACGCACGCTGAAGGCGGGCAGCGGCACGCTCAACGGCAAGATGGTGTGGCGCGGCGGCCCGACGGCGATCGACTATCCGACGCTCAACGGCAATATCGCCGTGGATCTGCGGCATGGGCAGATTCTCAAGGTCGATCCGGGCGTCGCCAAGCTGCTCGGCGTGCTCAGCCTGCAAAGCCTCGCGCGCTTCGCGACGCTCAATTTCCGTGACGTGATCGGCGAAGGTCTGCCCTTCGAGCATGTCACGGGGACGGCGCAGATTCGCAACGGCATCGGCCGCACGGAAAACTTCGAGATGGTGACCGCGCCGGCCCGCGCCGAGATGAAAGGCTCGGTCGACCTGGCGCAGGAAACGCAGGACATGCACGTCAAGATCGTGCCGACGGTGAGCGCGGGCGCGGCGGTCGTCGCGGCCGCGGTGATCAACCCGCTGCTCGGCCTGGGCGCGCTGGTGGCGGACCTCGCGTTCAGCAAATCGGTGTCGCACGCGTTCGCGCGGGACTATGCGATAACGGGCTCCTGGTCGAAACCGCACATCGAGCGGGTCAAGAGCGATCGGGGTAAGATGGACGCTCCAGCTTCGACCGCCGGCGCGAACTGAGCGTCCAAGCAAGCGTGCAACCGGGGCTTTGTCGATCGCGATCGGACGGCTTCGGTCAGCGCATCCAGTAGGCGCTTTCGAGTGACGCACACCGGCGGCACGAGCCTGCCCTGAACGACGTATGCGGCGCCGGCTGTCGCGCCGCCTTGCCGGGAGTTTTCCGAAACGCTCATGAGCGAAACACACGTCTCTTCGTCTTCATCCCACGCTTCGTCCGACACTGCGCTTGATAGTGCGCAGCGCGAACCGGCGAGCGGTCAGCCAAACAGCTTCCGCGTCGCCGCGCTGCAAATGGTCAGCACGCCGGATCGCGAGCGCAATCTCGCCGACGCCGAACGTCTGATCGCCGAAGCCGCCGCCGACGGCGCGCAGCTCGTCCTTCTGCCCGAGTACTTCTGCTTCATGGGCTTCAAGGACACCGACAAGCTCGCGGTTCGCGAAGCGTATCGCGACGGCCCGATCCAGCGTTTTCTCGCCGATGCCGCGCGCCGCCACAAGGTATGGGTAATCGGCGGCACGTTGCCGATCACGGCGCCGGAGCCGTCGCGCGTGTTGAACACGACGCTCGTGTTCGACCCCGAGGGTAACGAGGCCGCGCGCTACGACAAGATCCATCTGTTCAACTTCGAAAAGGGCGAGGAATCGTTCGACGAGGCGCGCACCATTTGCCCCGGCGGCGAAGTCCGCACCTTCGAGTCGCCGTTCGGCCGCGTTGGTTTGTCGGTCTGCTACGATCTGCGCTTCCCCGAGCTGTACCGGCGCATGGGCGATTGCGCGCTGATGGTGGTGCCGTCGGCGTTTACTTACACGACGGGCCGCGCGCATTGGGAAATGCTGCTGCGCGCGCGCGCCGTCGAAAACCAGTGCTACGTGCTGGCCGCGGCGCAAGGCGGCAAGCATGAGAATGGCCGCCGCACGTGGGGCCACAGCATGCTGATCGATCCGTGGGGCGAAGTCGTCGCGGTGCGCGACGAAGGCGCCGGCGTGGTCGCGGGGACGCTCGAACGCACGCGCATCGACGAGGTGCGGCAGAGTCTGCCCGCATGGCGTCATCGGGTGCTGAGCTAGAACACGTGACATTGAAACTGCGGCGTCCGTCACTCATATAGTGAGCGTGGCGCTAACCGAATCCTTCGTATCGAGCAGAACATACTTCGCATGAACATCATCGAACCTGGTATCCGCAATCTCGCCACCGCCAAGGACATCCTCCTGACGCCCTACGGTCTCGACGAATCGCTGC
Organism: Paraburkholderia sp. RL17-368-BIF-A; assembly: GCF_046054045.1. Taxonomy (NCBI): domain Bacteria; kingdom Pseudomonadati; phylum Pseudomonadota; class Betaproteobacteria; order Burkholderiales; family Burkholderiaceae; genus Paraburkholderia; species Paraburkholderia sp. RL17-368-BIF-A. The sequence continues at coordinate 99,508 of NZ_JARESN010000005.1, read as the reverse complement.
TCACCCGCACGCTCGCCGAGATCTTCACGCATCGTGTCGATTACGCGGACCTGTACTTCCAGGCCACGCGCAGCGAAGCGTGGAGCCTCGAGGAAGGCATCGTGAAGTCGGGCAGCTTCAGCATCGACCAGGGCGTCGGCGTGCGCGCCGTGTCGGGCGACCGCACGGCTTTCGCCTATTCGGACGATCTGTCGCCCGAGGCGATCCGCCAGGCGGCGATCGCCACGCGCGCCATCGCCAAGGCGGGCGGCGGCAAGCAGAAGATCAAGGTGGCGTCGTCGCTGACAGGCATCGCCGGGCGCGATCTGTATCTGCCCGCCGACCCGCTGCATTCGCTCGACGCCACCGCCAAGGTCAAGCTGCTCGAGCGCATCGAACACATGGCGCGCGGCCGCGACCGGCGCATCCAGCAAGTGATGGCGGGCCTCGCAGGCGAATACGACGTCGTGCTGGTCGCGCGCAGCGACGGCGGCTTCGCGGCCGACATCCGGCCGCTCGTGCGCGTCTCGGTCACAGTGATCGCCGAGCAGAACGGCCGCCGCGAAATCGGCAGCGGCGGCGGCGGCGGCCGTTTCGACTACAGCTATTTCACCGACGAAGTGCTGTCGCGTTACGTCGACGACGCCGTGCACGCGGCGCTCGTGAATCTCGAAGCGCGCCCCGCTCCGGCCGGCGCGATGACGGTCGTGCTCGGGCCGGGCTGGCCGGGCGTGCTGCTGCACGAGGCGATCGGCCACGGGCTCGAGGGCGACTTCAACCGCAAGGGCTCGTCCGCATTCGCGGGACGCATCGGCGAGCAGGTCGCGGCGAAGGGCGTGACCGTTGTCGACGACGGCACGCTGCCGAATCGCCGCGGCTCGCTCAATATCGACGACGAAGGCAATCCGACGCAGTGCACGACGCTGATCGAGGACGGCATTCTCAAGGGTTACATTCAGGACACGCTCAACGCGCGCCTGATGAAGATGCCGGTCACGGGCAACGCGCGTCGTGAATCGTATGCCGCGCTGCCGATGCCGCGCATGACGAACACGTACATGCTCAACGGCGACAAGGACCCGCAGGAAATCATTCAGTCGGTGAAGAACGGCTTGTATGCGGTGAACTTCGGCGGCGGCCAGGTCGACATCACCAACGGCAAGTTCGTGTTCTCGGCGTCCGAGGCGTACATGATCGAGGACGGCAAGATCACGTATCCGGTCAAGGGCGCGACGCTGATCGGCAGCGGCCCGGAATCGCTCAAATACGTCAGCATGATCGGCAACGACATGAAGCTGGATTCGGGCGTCGGCGTGTGCGGCAAGGAAGGCCAAAGCGTGCCGGTGGGCGTCGGCCAGCCGACGCTGCGCATCGACCGGATGACGGTGGGCGGCACGGCCTGACGAGGCTCCGGCCGCACGATTCATGCGTGGAAACGCTCGATCGTGCGGCTTTTCCGCATTTTTAGACCGCATAGCTTGCCAGCCGAGCTTCCCCGGGTTATAAAGTCAATCACCCTTTTTTGACCAGCGACTCCATTTCGCCATGTCCGCCAAGTTTTACTTTTACTTTTTTTGGTATCTCAGACCGCTGGCGGATCGAGAGGGGTGTTAGTGCACGCAGAACACCGAGAATTCCCGAAAAACCGCCAGCGAGTCTGGCGGTTTTTTTTCGCCTTCAGTCTTTGCTCATTCAGCCTTTGAACACTTTGCCTTGCACGCGCCGCCCGCGTGAACACGCTACGAACCGATTCAGGAGAACAACATGCCCCCGCACAACACCGACGATGTCCGCATTCGAGAATTGAAAGAGCTCACGCCCCCGGCGCACCTGATCCGCGAATTTGCCTGCGACGAAGCGGTCTCCGACCTTATCTACAGTTCGCGCACCGCCATGCATCGGATCCTGCATGGCATGGACGACCGCCTGATCGTGATCGTCGGACCGTGCTCGATTCACGACACCAAAGCGGCAATGGAATACGCGGGGCGTCTCGTCGAACAGCGCAAGCGCTTTGCGGGCGAACTCGAAGTCGTGATGCGCGTGTATTTCGAAAAGCCGCGCACGACGGTGGGCTGGAAAGGGCTCATCAACGACCCGCACATGGACAACAGCTTCAAGATCAACGAAGGTTTGCGCACCGCGCGCGAGCTGCTGTTGCGCATCAACGAACTGGGTCTGCCGGCCGGCACCGAATACCTCGACATGATCAGCCCGCAATACATCGCCGATCTGATCTCGTGGGGCGCGATCGGCGCGCGGACCACCGAGTCGCAGGTGCACCGCGAACTCGCGTCGGGCCTGTCGTGCCCGGTCGGCTTCAAGAACGGCACGGACGGCAACGTCAAGATCGCCGTCGACGCAATCAAGGCCGCGTCGCAGCCGCACCATTTCCTGTCGGTCACGAAGGGCGGGCACTCGGCGATCGTATCGACGGCGGGCAATGAGGACTGCCACATCATCCTGCGCGGCGGCAAGACGCCGAACTACGATGCTGCGAGCGTGAACGCGGCGTGCTCGGACATCGGCAAGGCCGGACTCGCGGCGCGCCTGATGATCGACGCAAGCCACGCGAACAGCTCGAAGAAGCACGAGAACCAGATTCCGGTGTGCGCGGACATCGGCCGGCAGATTGCTTCGGGCGACGAACGAATTGTCGGCGTGATGGTGGAGTCGCATCTGGTGGCGGGCCGCCAGGACTTGCAGGAAGGCTGCGCGCTCACGTACGGTCAGAGCATCACCGATGCATGCATTGGCTGGGACGAAAGCGTCGCCGTGCTGGAAGGTCTCGCCGACGCGGTCAAGCAGCGGCGCGTGGCGCGCGGAAGCGGCAACTGATTTTTTGTTTTGTGGTTTTACCGTTTGACCGCATCGCAAGAATGCGGTTTGCAGCGTTAAGAAACCCGGCTCGTGCAGTTCACAGCCGGGTTTTTTTATTTCGTTGGCCGAACGGACGAATGGTGGAGATGCCGCCGTCTATGTACCGTAGCAGTTCATCGCCAGGTCGCGAATGACTTGACCAGGCGGGAATTTGCGTATAATATTTTGTACGTCGAAGGCGGTTATGACGCTGGAAAAAGAAGTTCGCTGGCTAGGCTCCAGCTATCGCGATTTGCTCGCCTTTCCAGAAGAGGCACGTCGGCAAGCCGGGTTTCAGATCGGCAAGATCCAGGCGGGTCTCGACCCTGACGACTGGAAACCGTTCGACTCGGTGGGTCCTGGAACGCGCGAAATTCGCATCCGGGAAGAGAACGGCATTTATCGCGTGATGTACGTCACGAAGTTTGCAGAAGCGCTTTACGTGCTTCATTGCATGCAGAAGAAAACCCAGAAGCTCGCGCCGCACGACAAACTGATTGCCGAAACGCGGTATCGCGCCATCATTAACGATAGGAAACCTTAACAAATGACGATCGACACCAAAATTCGTCACGTGACAAAGCCCGGCGCAAACGTGTTTCTCGAACTCGGCTTTTCCGCCGACGAGGCGAAGCGTCTGCACGCGGCGTCGCAAAAGCAGATCAACGACACGAGGCTGCTCAAGGAGCAGCTCATGACGGAATTGTCCACGTGGATCGAGCAGCATCATCTGAAGCAGGCGGAGGCCGCTGAAATTCTCATGGTCTCGCGCCCGCGGGTATCGGACGTGGTGAACAAGAAAACCACCAAGTTCACCATCGACACGCTCGTCGAAATGTTGAGCCGGATTGGCAAGCCGGTCACGATGGCGGTGGGATAGCGCGCGAGGGTGGCGGATTCGCGCAGCTAGCTGCTGGCAGCGAGCGCGCGCGCTTTGCCTGACCTGCTACATCGACCGGCTTACTCGACCGCGCCTGAACCGAACACTTCCGTGTGAATGCACGCCGGCTCCACGCCCAATGCAACCAGCGCGTCGCGCTGCGCGCGCATGAAGGGCACCGGGCCGCAAATGTAGTAGTCGGCATCCAGCGCGATGACGCGATCCGCGATTTTTGTCACGTCGAGACGGCCTTCGAAATCGTAATCGATGCCGTGCCGGTCGCTTGCATCAACGGCTTCGTAGAACACGACACGCTTCACGTTCGCATGCGACGCAGCGGTTTCGTCGAGCCACTCGCGGAACGCATGCACGCGGCCGTTGCGGCATGCGTGAACGAAAGTGACGCTCCGCTCGCTGCCGTCGGCGAGCAATGTCGACAGCATGGACGTCATCGGTGTGACGCCCACGCCGCCGCTCATCAGCACGACCGGCGTGGTCTTCTTGCGATCGAGCGTGAAGTCGCCCATCGGCGCGCTCACGTGCACGATCGTGCCCTCCTCCACGCCCGCGTGCAGCAGGTTCGACACGTGACCCGGCGCGGCGTCCTCGCGGCCGTCTTCACGCTTGACCGAAATGCGCAGCCACTTGCCATGCGGCGCATCCGACAAGCTGTACTGCCGCGGCTGGTCGACGCCCAGCTTGTCGACAAAGCGCGTGACGCTCACGTATTGGCCGGGTTCGAACTCACAGGCTGCGGTGCCGTCGGCGGGCGTCAGATAGAAGGACGTGATCTCGTCGCTCTCCACCTGCTTGCGCGCCACCTTGAACGGGCGGAAGCCGCTCCACGCCGCACCCTCGTACAGCTTCGCCTCGGTGCCGACGAAAATGTTCGCGAGTTGGCCATACGCGACCTGCCATGCGTCGAGCGTCGGCTGATCGACCGCGTCGCCGAGTACGTCGACGATCGCACCCAGCAGATGGCGGCCGACAATCGGATAGTGCTCGGGCCGAATGTTCAGGCTCGCGTGCTTGTTGGCGATTCGCGAGACGGCCGGGCCGAGCGCGCCGAGATTGTCGATGTTGGCCGCGTACGCGTACACGGCGCGGGCGAGCGTCTCGGGCTGATTGCCGCTTTGCTGATGCGTCTGGTTGAAGAGATTCTTCAGTTCCGGGTGATGCGCGAACATGCGCTTGTAGAAATGCTTGGTGATGGTCGTACCATGTTCGGCGAGCACGGGAACCGTGGCTTTGACGCGGGCAATCTGGTCGGCGGTAAGGGCGGTCATTTGTACTTCTCCTTAAAGATGCGCATACGATACATCTTATAGAGCGCCCTCGCCCAGACAGATTGTCGCAGGCTGAATTGCCCTGGCGTTGATGCCTACAGAATCGCGTCTGCTGCCTAGCCGTGACCGCGGTCGTGCTGCCAGAGGACGTCGGTGCCGCCGTCAGCGCGATTGAGCACGCGAGCGAGCACGAAGAGCAAATCCGACAGGCGGTTCACATACTGGCGCGGTGCCGCGTTGATCGTCTCTTCTTCGCCGAGCGCGACAATCGCCCGTTCGGCGCGGCGGCAAACCGTGCGGCAGACGTGAGCAAGCGACGCCGCCCGCGAGCCGGCCGGCAGGATGAACTCCTTGAGCGGCGGCAATGCGGCGTTGTAGTCGGCGAGCCAGCCGTCGAGTTGTGCGAGGTGGCGGTCGGCGATCATCGTGTGGCCAGGAATGCAGAGCTCGCCGCCGAGGTCGAACAGGTCGTGCTGGATCGCCACCAATGCCGCGCGCACGTTCTCGGGCAGGTTTTCGCACAGCAGCACGCCGAGATTGGAGTTGAGTTCGTCGACGTCGCCGATTGCCTCGATGCGGGCGCTGCTCTTGCGTACGCGCCGGCCGTCGCCGAGGCCGGTGGTGCCGTCGTCGCCGGTGCGGGTGGCGATTTTGGTTAGGCGGTTACCCATGGTGATCCTCTGGTTGGTCGGTCGGGATGCGGGTGGTGTGGCGGAGTCGCTGATGCCTCGGCCGATACGTTGGCCTGTGGGTGTTGATCATGCTTGGCGGCGGCTGGGTTAGTCGCGGCGCAGCTATCGCATCGGACATATTGCGCGCATCGGGCGGCCGTGGCCATTATAGGAGCGAGGTCCGGGCCGCAGTGATCGTCGGCGGCCTGCAAGGACTCGAGCCGGCCTGCAAACGATCGGCGTAAAATGAAACGGTTGCTGCAGAATCGCTTCGGCTGACAATGATTGATAACCGTGGTCGATGGACTGGGGTAAGCGCTGAGGTGCCAAACTCGGGTTGCCCGCTAGCATGGGACTGGAGTAAGCGCTGAAGCGCTAACTTGGATCGACCGCTAGCATGGGACTGGACTAAGCGCTGAAGCGCTAACTCCAGTCGACCGCTAGCATGGGACTGGACTAAGCGCTGAAGCGCTAACTCCAGTCGACCGCTAGCATGGGACTGGACTAAGCGCTGAAGCGCTAACTCCAGTCGACCGCTAGCATGGGACTGGAGTAAGCGCTGAAGCGCTAACTCCAGTCGACCGCTAGCATGGGACTGGAGTAAGCGCTGAAGCGCTAACTCCAGTCGACACAGGAGACATGCGTGAATTATGGTGTTCCGCCGGCCGCGCTGCGCCGGCCATTTCCCCCCGAATTGCTAAACGCCCTCACCGACGCCTTCGGCGAACGTGTGTCGGTCGCCCAGGCCGTGCGCGAACATCATGGCCGCGATGAATCGCCGTTCGACCCGCAATTGCCCGACGCCGTCGTGTTCGCGCGCAACACCGAAGACGTGCAAACCATCGTCAAGCTCTGCGGCCAGTACAACGTGCCGATCATTCCGTACGGCAACGGCTCGTCGCTCGAAGGACATCTGCTCGCCGTGCAAGGCGGCGTGTCCATCGATCTGTCGGAAATGAACCGCGTCCTGTCGATCAACGCCGAAGATCTGACGGTCACCGTCGAGCCCGGCATCTCGCGCAAACAGCTCAACGAGGCGCTGCGCGACACCGGCCTCTTTTTTCCGATCGATCCAGGCGCGGACGCCAGCATCGGCGGCATGTCGGCCACGCGCGCGTCCGGCACGAACGCGGTGCGCTACGGCACGATGCGCGAGAACGTGCTCGGCCTGACCGTCGTGCTCGCCGATGGCCGCGTCATCAAAACCGGCACGCGAGCACGCAAGTCGTCCGCGGGTTACGACCTCACGCGTCTTTTCGTCGGCTCGGAAGGCACGCTCGGCGTCATCACCGAAATCACCGTGCGCCTTTATCCGCAGCCGGAAGCGGTTTCCGCGGCCGTCTGCGCATTTCCGTCGATGGGCGATGCAGTGCGCGCCGTCATCGAAACGATTCAGATGGGCGTGCCGATCGCCCGCGTCGAATTCGTCGACGCGCTCGCGATCCGCTCGATTAACCGGCATTCGAATCTGACGCTGCGCGAGGCGCCCACGTTGTTCTTCGAGTTCCACGGCACCGAGGCCGGCGTGAAGGAACAAGCCGAACTCGTGCAGGAACTGGCCGCGCAGAACGGCGGCGAAGGTTTCGAATGGGCGACGCGGCCGGAAGACCGCAGCCGTCTGTGGAACGCGCGTCACAACGCCTATTTCGCGATGCTGCAATTAAAGCCGGGGTGCCGCGCCGTCACGACCGACGTCTGCGTGCCGATCTCGCGCCTCGCCGAATGCGTCGTCGAAACAGAGCAGGACCTGAAGACGTCGCCGCTGCCCTGCCCGATCGTCGGCCATGTCGGTGACGGAAATTTCCACGTCGCAATCCTGATCGATCCGAACAAGCCGGAGGAACTGGTCGAGGCCGAACGTCTGAATCATCGCATCGTGCAGCGCGCGTTACGCATGGACGGCACGTGCACCGGCGAGCACGGCGTCGGTCTGCACAAGATGAATTTTCTGCTTGAGGAACACGGCGATGTCGCGATCGACACGATGCGCTCCATCAAGCACGCACTCGATCCGCACAATCTGATGAACCCCGGCAAGATTTTTAGCTGGGCGGCTTAACGCGTCGGCAGACACACAGGCGAGCGCAAGCCAGCGCAATTCAGGCGCAATATGAGTAGTAGCACCGGTAGCAACGGTAGCAAACGCGGCATGAGCGCGGACCACCCCGCCGGCCGCAACAGTCGCCGCAATACAAGCGCGCGGGAAGCGCCCGGAAGTGCCTGAAAGCGCGCGCGGCGAAAGACAAGAGGAGACGACGCACATGAACGCACCCGCCGAACTGTCGGCAGAAGTTCTCGCCCAGCGCCAGCGCGAAGTCGTGCAGGCGCTGATGGCGGTCCTGCCGAACCACTGTCTGCTCTATCGCGACGAAGATACGGTCGCCTACGACTGCGACGGCCTCGCCGCATATCGTCGGCTGCCGCTTGCCGTCGCGTTGCCGGAGACCGAGTCGCAAGTCCAGCGCATCGTGCAGATCTGCCATCGCCTTGGCGTGCCGATCGTGCCGCGCGGCGCGGGAACCGGCCTGTCCGGCGGCGCGATGCCGATTCGTCACGGCGTCGTCGTGTCGCTCGCGCGCTTCAAAAAGATCATCGAAGTCGACTCGTACGCGCGGACCGCCACGGTGCAGCCCGGCGTGCGCAATCTGTCGATCTCCGAAGCCGCCGCGCCGTACGGCTTGTACTACGCGCCGGACCCGTCGTCGCAGATTGCCTGCACGATCGGCGGCAACGTCTCCGAAAATTCGGGCGGCGTGCATTGCCTCAAGTACGGCCTCACCGTGCACAACGTGCTGCGCGTGCGCGCGGTGACGATGGAAGGCGAGATCGTCGAATTCGGTTCGCTCGGACCCGACGCGCCGGGGCTCGATCTGCTCGCGGTGCTGATCGGCAGCGAAGGCATGTTCGCGATCGTCACCGAAGTCACCGTCAAGCTGATTCCGAAACCGCAAACGGCGCAGGTCATCATGGCCAGTTTCGACGACGTGGTGAAAGGCGGCGACGCGGTCGCCGGCATCATCGCCGCGGGCATCATTCCGGCGGGCCTCGAGATGATGGACAAACCCGCCACGCGCGCCGTCGAAGAATTCGTCCACGCGGGCTACGACCTCGACGCGGCGGCGATTCTGCTATGCGAATCCGACGGCACGCCGGAAGAAGTCGCCGACGAAATCGTGCGCATGACGGCGGTGCTGCGCGAGCACGGCGCAACGCGCATCGCGATCTCGCGCACGGAAAACGAGCGGCTGCGCTTCTGGTCCGGCCGCAAGAACGCGTTTCCGGCCGCCGGCCGCATCTCGCCGGATTACTACTGCATGGACGGCACCGTGCCGCGCCGCAGTATCGGGCCGCTGCTGTCGCGCATCGAGGAGATGGAGAAGAAGTACCGGCTGCGCTGCATCAACGTGTTTCATGCGGGCGACGGCAACATGCATCCGCTGATTCTCTTCAACGGCAACGACAAGGACGAGTGGCACCGCGCGGAAGCGTTTGGCTCCGATATTCTCGAAGCGTGCGTCGAACTGGGCGGCACGGTGACGGGCGAGCATGGCGTCGGCATCGAGAAAATCAATTCGATGTGCGTGCAGTTCTCGCCCGAGGAGCGCGATGCGTTTCACGCGGTCAAACGGGCCTTCGATCCGCCCGGCCTGCTGAACCCGGACAAGGGCATCCCCACTCGCGCGCGCTGCGCCGAATACGGCAAGATGCACGTGCGCGGCGGTCTGCTGCCGCATCCCGAGTTGCCGCGCTTCTAGCATCCACGCATCGCGCATAGCCCGTCGCGGCGGGGTTTCGCGTCATGTCACCCTGATTACCCGATAGGGGTCCGCTCCGGGTTGTCAGCGCGGCCCCGCCCGGTACAATCGTTCGAAACATAACGAAGCAGGGCATCATGGAAGAGGACGACATCGTCGCCATGTGGTCGGAGCGCGTGCGTTCCGCCAGCGCCGAGGGACGCGCGTTACGCGTGCGCGGCGGCGGCACGAAAGACTGGTACGGTCAGACGCTGGAAGGCGAGATCCTCGACACGCGCGCTTATCGCGGCATCGTCGCGTACGACCCGGCGGAGCTGGTCATCACCGCCCGCGCCGGCACGCCGCTCGTCGAGATCGAAGCGGCGCTCGCCGAACACAATCAGATGCTTGCGTTCGAGCCGCCGCACTTCGGGCCGCAGGCCACCTTCGGCGGCTGCGTGGCCGCGGGCATTGCGGGTCCACGCCGCCCGTCGGCCGGCGCGGCGCGCGACTTCGTGCTCGGCGCGGTCATCATGAACGGCCAGGGGCAAACGCTGCACTTCGGCGGCCAGGTCGTGAAAAACGTCGCCGGCTACGACGTCTCGCGCTTGATGGCGGGCTCGCTCGGCACGCTCGGGCTGATCCTCGAATTGTCGGTGAAGGTGCTGCCGCAGCCGCAGGCCGAAGCCACGCTCAAGTTCGACATGAACGGCACCGACGCCGTGCGCAAGCTCAACGAATGGGGCGGCCGGCCGTTGCCGATCACCGCAAGCGCCTGGCGCCACGGCACGCTCGCCGTGCGTCTCGCGGGCGCGGAGAGCGCGGTTAAATCGGCGCGCTCGTCGCTGGGCGGCGAAGTCGTCGATGCGGTGGAAGCCGAACGCTTCTGGGCCGGCCTGCGCGAGCAGACCGACTCGTTCTTCGCCGCGATTCCGCCGAAGGCCGCGCTCTGGCGGCTCGCGTTGCCGTCCATCACCGAGCCGCTGCAACTGCCCGGCGCGCAACTGATGGAATGGGGCGGCGCGCAGCGCTGGTGGATCACGGACACCGACGCGCAAACGGTGCGCATCAGCGCGAAGCAGGCCGGCGGCCACGCGACGATCTTCCGCACCGGCCTCGGCTACGACCGCGGCGCGGGCGTCTTCACACCGCTGCCCGCGCCGCTGATGAAAATCCATCGCGGCCTCAAAACCGCTTTCGACCCGGCCCGCATTTTCAATCGCGGCCGTCTCTACCCCGACTTCTGAGCGCGCGATGCAAACCAATCTCGCGGACTTCATTCGCAATACGCCCGACGGCGACGAAGCCGACGCCATTCTGCGCAACTGCGTGCACTGCGGCTTCTGCACGGCCACGTGCCCGACCTATCAACTGCTCGGCGATGAACTCGACGGCCCGCGCGGCCGCATCTATCTGATCAAGCAAATGGTGGAAGGCGCGGAGGTGACGCGCAGCACGCAGGTTCACCTCGACCGCTGCCTGACGTGCCGCAATTGCGAAACCACCTGCCCGTCCGGCGTGCAGTACGGCAAGCTGGTCGAAATCGGCCGCAAGATCACCGAGGAAAAAGTGACGCGCCCGCTCGGCCAGCGTCTCACGCGCCGGCTGCTCGCGAGCTTCGTGCCGAACAGCGCGCTGTTCACGCCGACCATGCGCGTCGGCCAGCATTTTCGCGCGCTGTTGCCAAGAAAACTGCGCGACAAGGTGCCCGCGCGGCAGCGTCCGCTAACATGGCCGAGCGCGACGCATGCACGCAAGATGCTGATGCTGGCCGGCTGCGTGCAACCGTCGATGATGCCCAACGTGAACACCGCCACCGCGCGCGTGCTCGATGCGCTCGGCATCGAAACCGTGGTCGCGCCCGACGCCGGCTGCTGCGGCGCGATCCGGCTGCACCTCGGCTACAACGACGAAGCGCTCGACGACATGCGCGCCAACATCGACGCATGGTGGCCGCATGTCGAACAGGGCGTCGAGGCGATCGTGATGAACGCGTCGGGTTGCGGCGCGACGGTGAAGGAATACGCGCACCTGCTGCGCGACGATCCGGAGTATGCGGAAAAAGCGCGCCGCATCGTCGAATTGACGCGCGACATCGCCGAAATTCTGCCGGATTTCGAGGAAGAGCTCGTGGCCGTCACGCGCCGCCGCGCGATCCATACGGTCGCGTTTCATCCGCCGTGCACGTTGCAGCACGGGCAAAAAGTGCGCGGCACGGTCGAACATCTGCTGACGAGGCTCGGCCTGGAAGTGCGACTGCCGGCCGACAGTCACCTGTGCTGCGGCTCCGCAGGCACCTATTCGCTGACGCAGCCGAAGCTCTCGTATGCGTTGCGCGATCAGAAGCTCGAGCGGCTGCATGCGCAGGAACCGCAGGTGATCGTATCGGCGAACGTGGGCTGTATTTCACATCTGCAAAGCGGCACGTCGACGCCGGTTGCGCACTGGATCGAACTGGTCGAGCACATGCTGTCCGTATAATCGGGGCATCGACTTTATCGACCCATCGACCTTTGGTCCGCTCCGGTTCGTTCCATGCCCGATCTGATTCATAACCTCGAAGCGGTGCAGCAACGCATCGCCCTCGCCGCGCACGTGGCGGGACGCGACGCGCGTTCCATCGCGTTGCTTGCCGTCTCCAAGACCTTTCCCGCCGAAGACGTACGCGCGGCCCATGCCGCCGGTCAACGCGCATTCGGCGAAAACTACGTGCAGGAAGCGCTCACGAAAATCGAAGTGCTCGCCGATTTGCGCAGCACGCTCGAATGGCATTTCATCGGCCCGTTGCAGTCGAACAAGACGCGGCCGGTGGCCGAACAGTTCGACTGGGTGCATTCGGTGGATCGCCTGAAGATCGCGCAACGGCTTTCTGAGCAGCGGCCGGAAACGCTGCCGCCGCTGAACGTGTGCTTGCAGGTCAACATTAGCGGCGAGGCGTCGAAAAGCGGCGTCGGCTTCGACGAAGCCGTGCAGGTCGCGAAAGACATCGCCGCGCTGCCGCGGCTCAGGTTGCGCGGCCTGATGGCGATACCCGAGCCGGCCGGCAGTATCGACGACCAACGCGTGCCGCATCGCCGCTTGCGCGAACTGTTCGAGCGTCTTGTCGGCGAGGGGCTCGAACTCGATACGTTATCGATGGGTATGTCGAGCGACCTCGAGGCCGCCGTGCTCGAAGGCGCGACCATTGTGCGCGTGGGCACGGCCATCTTCGGCGCGCGCGATTATTCGCACTAGCGTTGCGATTAACGTTGCATTAACGGGCGCACACGCGGTTTCACAAGCTCCATCCAACCTTCGCGGAACATCATGAAAATTGCTTTTATCGGCGGCGGCAACATGGCTGCGGCGTTGATCGGCGGCCTTATCAAGCGCGGTGTCGCGCCCGCCGATCTCTACGCGATCGATCCCAACGAAGACGCGCGCAAGCGCAATGAAGCGCAGTTCGGCATCAAGACCGGAGCGGCCGCGGACGCCGCGCTCGGCACCTATGACGCCGTCGTACTCGCGGTGAAGCCGCAGATCCTGAAGAGCGTCGCCGAAGCGCTCGCGCCGCATCTGAAGGCGTCGCAACTCGCGATCAGCATCGTCGCCGGCATTCGCATGGATGACATGTCGCGCTGGCTCAACGGCCATACGCGCATCGTGCGGGTCATGCCGAACACGCCGGCGTTAATCGGCATGGGCGTCGCCGGCTTGACCGCGACCGCGAGCGTCGACGATGCGGGCCGCACGCTCGCATCGCAGGTGCTGGGCGCGGTGGGCGAAACGGTATGGTTCGACGACGAAGCGAAGATCGACGCCGTCACCGCGATTTCGGGCAGCGGGCCGGCCTACGTCTTTTACTTCATCGAAGCATTGCAGGAAGCCGCGCGCCAACTCGGCATGGACGAAGCACAAGGCCGCGCGCTCGCCGTCGCGACTTTCACGGGCGCCGCGCAACTGGCCGCGAATTCCGACGAGCCGCCGGCCGTGTTGCGTGAGCGCGTGACGTCGAAAGGCGGCACCACCGCCGCGGCGCTTGCATCGTTCGACGCGAGCGGCATCAAGGAAGCCATCGTGCGCGGCGCGCTGGCCGCCGATGCGCGCGCGAAAGAAATGGGCGATGAGTTCGGCAAGCAGTGAGCGGTTATTGCCCGCTGAAACGTGACAAGCCGTGAGGCGCGGTGTCTTTACTCAACAAAGCCCGCGCTTACCGCAACGATCGGCCTCGCGGCATCAACGCCGCGCTAAAAACTAAAACGAAGCCACCGCATAATGCGCGGCAATGCCGACGAACAAGGCGCCGCCGAGCCAGTTGTTGTGCAGGAACGCCTTGAAGCACGGCATCCGCTCGCGGTGGCGGATCAGCGTGTAGTGATAGATCGCGCAGCCCGCCGCAGCCGCCCAGCCCAACCAGTACAGCACGCCAAAGCCGAGCATCACGCCGATGCCGACGTAGATGCCGAGCGTGGCCGCATAGCAGAGCATGATCGCCGCCACGTCGAAGCGGCCGAACGTGAGCGCCGACGTGCGAATGCCGATCCGGATGTCGTCGTCGCGATCGACCATCGCATATTCGGTGTCGTACGCGACGGACCAGAACACGTTGGCGAGCAGCATGACCCACGCGAGCATCGGCACCTGATTCTGCACGGCCGCGAACGCCATCGGAATGCCGAAGCCGAACGCAATGCCGAGATACGCCTGCGGGATCGCAAAGAAACGCTTCGTGAACGGATACGAGCCCGCGACGAACAGCGCCGCCACCGACAATTCCTTCGTCAGCGTGTTCAGCGGCAGAATCAGCAGAAAGGCCAGCAACGACAGCCCGGCCGCGAGCGCGACCGCTTCCCACGCCTTGATCTTGCCGGACGTGATCGGACGATTCTCGGTGCGCTTCACATAACGGTCGAAATCGCGATCCGCGTAGTCATTGATGGCGCAGCCCGCCGAGCGCATCAATATCGTGCCCACCGCGAAGATGACGAGGAGCGGCCAGGACGGATGACCGTCGGTCGCGATCCACAGCGCGTTGAGCGTCGGCCACAGCAGCAGCAGACTGCCGATAGGCTTGTCCATGCGCACGAGGCGCAGATACAGGGGAAGTCGGGCGAACATGGCGGACTCGTTGAATGCAGGCGAAGTGCGAGGACGGTGCCGTTATTTTACGGGATGCGGAAGGCGTGGCGCGTCGGTGCGAACTGCTACCGACGAAAGCAGATGGCAATGGCGACCCCGCCACAGCGTTCTCAAAAGCGGCGCGCAAAAAACAAAGCCTCCCGCGAAGGGAGGCTTTGCATCGTGCCACGTTACATCCGGCCATTCGGCTTCTGCGAAACGAACGCGAACAGCAACCGCAACCGACTCAAGCCATCAAGCCAGCATCGAGCGCAGCATCCACGCGGTCTTTTCATGCGTTTGCATGCGCTGCGTCAGCAGGTCGGCGGTCGGCTCGTCGTTGGCGGCTTCCGTCGACGGGAAAATCGCGCGCGCGGTGCGCACCACGGCTTCCTGCCCTTCCACCAGCTGACGGATCATCTCTTCAGCGGCAGGCACGCCGTCCGCTTCGGGAATCGACGACAGCTTCGCAAAATCTTTATAGCTGCCCGGCGCATGCACGCCCAGCGCGCGAATCCGTTCAGCGATCGAATCGACGGCCAGCGCCAGTTCGTTGTATTGCGTTTCGAACATCAGATGCAGCGTGTTGAACATCGGACCCGTCACATTCCAGTGGAAGTTGTGGGTCTTCAGGTACAGCGTGTAGGTGTCCGCGAGCAGACGCGACAGACCTTCCGCGATCTTCTTGCGGTCCTTGTCGCTGATCCCGATATTGACGTGCTGTACAGCTTCTTTTTTGGCCATGATGACTCCTTCGAGAGTGATACGAACCGGTGACGAAGTAACGCGTGCGAGCGGCCTGCCGGCAGCAGGCCCGGCAAAAACGAGCGTTCGACAGTTTATCTTAGAACGGCGAAATGTTCGTGTGAGGTGTCGCCGCTACGCCGCGCCGCTCAGCCGCCAAACGCGTGTTGCAGCATTTGCGCCGCGATCACCGCGAATCCGCTCGTCACGATGGCGAAGCCCACGGCTCTGCGCAAGTTGAGCGTCTGCTGCTGTTGCGCGCGATGCATGGCCGGCGATCTGCCGGCGGTGGCTTTCATCAACTCGATCATGAGCGTGCTCCCTGTTCGTATCGATACTCGCGGGGCACACGCGCAAGCAACATGCACGCGCGCCCCGCTTTACACACTGCGTTACTTCTTGCCTTCCGCGAGTTCGGCCATCGCGGCGATCACGCCTTCGGCATAAGCGGGATCGATGCGGCGGAAATGCTCGACCGCACGCGCGACGATGTCCTGCGGCACACCGTTGATATGCCGCGCGATGTTGCCGAACAAACGTTGGCGCTGCGCTGCATCGAAGAGCGCGAACAGCATGCCCGGCTGCGTGTAGTAGTCGTCATCCGCGCGATGGTCATAGCGGTCCACCGCACCCGCGGCGAGCGCCGGCTCCAACGCATTCGCATCCTGAGCGAAGTCGCCGAAGCGATTCGGCTCATAGTTCACGTTGCCACCCAGGTTGCCGTCCGTGCGCATCGCGCCGTCGCGATGGAACGAATGCGGGTTCGCAACGCGCGACGCGTTCACCGGAATCTGATGGTGATTGATGCCGAGGCGATAGCGCTGCGTGTCGCCATACGAGAACAAACGGCCTTGCAACAAACGGTCCGGCGAGAAGCCGATGCCGGGCACCACGTTGGCCGGCGTGAACGCAGCCTGTTCCACGTCCGCGAAATAGTTGGCCGCGTTGCGGTTCAACTCGATCGTGCCGACGTCGATCAGCGGATAGTCTTTCTGCGACCACACTTTCGTGATGTCGAACGGATTGAAGCGATACGCCGCGGCTTCCGCCTCCGGCATCACCTGAATCGCAAAGCGCCACTTCGGGAAATTGCCTTCGTCGATGCTGCCAATCAGATCGCGCTGCGCGCTTTCGCGGTCTTGCGCGACGACTTGCGACGCTTCGGCATCGGTGAAATTTTCAATGCCTTGCTGGGACTTGAAGTGGAATTTGACCCAGAAACGCTCGTTGTTCGCGTTGATGAACGAATACGTGTGCGAGCCAAAGCCGTGCATCTGACGATAGTTCTTCGGAATGCCGCGATCGCTCATCAGGATCGTGACCTGATGCATGGACTCCGGATGGCGCGTCCAGAAATCCCACGCGGCAATGTTGTTGCGCAGGTTCGTGTACGGATCGCGCTTTTGCGTGTGAATGAAGTCCGGAAATTTCAGCGGATCGCGGATGAAAAACACCGGCGTGTTGTTGCCCACCACGTCCCAGTTGCCTTCGTCCGTATAGAACTTGATCGAGAAGCCGCGCACGTCGCGCTCGGCGTCGGCCGCGCCGCGCTCGCCCGCCACCGTCGAAAAGCGCATGAACAACGGCGTTTCCTTGCCGACTTGCGCGAACACTTTCGCCTTCGTGTAGCGCGAGATGTCGTGCGTGACCTTCAGCGTGCCGAATGCACCGGAGCCTTTCGCGTGAACGCGGCGCTCGGGAATCACCTCGCGATCGAAGTGCGCGAGCTTTTCGAGCAGCCATACGTCTTGCAGGACGACCGGGCCGCGCACGCCGGCCGTCATCGAATTCTGGTTATCGGCGACGGGCGCGCCGGCGGCATTGGTGAGCTTCTGTTCGGACATGCGGGACTCCTGGATGGTTTTCGTTCAAAACGGATTGGGGGGAGAAGCGCGGCAAGGCAATGCCGAAAGCTTAGACGAACAATTAGCGGACTACGCGGACAAAGCGCGGTCGACCAGCAACGAAAACGCGGCCGTGCGCATGCCGAGCATGGCCGCCGCCAAGCCGGCATTGGCGCTGGCCGGTTCAGCGGCGAAGGTCTGAGTTTGCGGCACGTTCGATTGCGTCATGATGTCCTCCGGGTTTTTGTCATCGGGCGATGTATGAGGAAGACTATATCAAGACTATCGAAATAGTGTGTTTTATAAATTTAATCTATGCCATAGGCGCAAGGCGGGCGCGAGTTGGGCCCCGCCTGCGGCTGCTGTTGCTGTTGCTTCCGCGCTCAACGCGCGTCAGTTCACCGCGACCGGCAAATCCAGCTTCTTCACGCCCGGCAGGTCGCAGGCGTTGATGGCGTCGCAGATCGCGTCGATGGCGGGCATCCGCGTAAAACTTTTGCGCCACGCGAGCACGACGCGGCGATCGGGCACCGGCTCGCCGAACGCGACATAGGACAGCAGGCCCGAGTCGATGCCGCCCGCGTGCGGCTTCACCTCATGCACCGACATGCGCGGCAGCACGGTAATGCCGACGCCGCTCGCCACCATATGGCGGATCGTTTCCAGCGACGACCCCTCGAACGTTTTCTGGATGCCGTCGGCGTTCTGCGAGAAACGCATCAGCTCCGGACACACGCCGAGCACGTGGTCACGGAAGCAGTGACCGCTGCCGAGCAGCAGCATGGTTTCCTGCTTGAGATCGTCGGCGTCGATTTTCGGACGGTTTTCCCACGCGTGACCGGACGGCAGCGCGACGACAAACGGCTCGTCGTAGAGCGGACGCAGCATCAAGCCCGTTTCCGGGAACGGCAGCGCCATGATCGCGACGTCGATCTCGCCCTGCTTCAGCAGTTCGATCAGCTTGAGCGTGTAGTTTTCCTGCAGCATCAACGGCATTTGCGGCACGCGCTTGATCATCTGCTTGACGAGCGTGGGCAGCAGGTACGGCCCGATCGTATAGATCACGCCAAGGCGCAGCGGCCCGACAAGCGGATCTTTGCCCTGCTTGGCGATTTCCTTGATGGCGAGCGTCTGTTCCAGCACCCGCTGAGCTTGCGTGACGATCTGCTCGCCGATCGGCGTGACACTGACTTCGCTCGTGCCGCGCTCGAAAATCTGCACGTTGAGCTCGTCTTCGAGCTTCTTGATGGCCACAGACAACGTCGGCTGGCTGACGAAACACGCTTCGGCGGCCCGGCCAAAGTGCCGCTCGCGGGCAACGGCGACGATGTACTTCAATTCGGTGAGCGTCATTGGGGGACCAATCAGTGCGGTGGATTCGATAGGTTCTAGTTATACACCCATAGGGTCGGTTCGCCAACCGGGTTCGCCGGTTTTCAATATCGGCGAAATACGCCATGCCGCGGCGCCGCCAACAGCAGCGTGTTCAAGCCTTCAGATACTGTTCGCGCGCGCCGAGCCAGCGCGCCAGATGCTGGGCGACCACTTCCGGATATTGCTCGAGCAGCGCCGCGGCCGCCTCGCGCGCGGGCTCGATCAGCCATTGATCGTTTTGCAGGTCGGCGAACCGCAGCATCGCCGCGCCCGATTGCCGCGCGCCGAGAAACTCGCCGGGGCCGCGAATCTCCAGATCGCGGCGCGCGATTTCGAAGCCGTCGGTCGTCTCCCGCATGGTTTGCAGGCGCGCGCGGGCGGTCATCGACAGCGGGCCGGTGTAGAGCAGCACGCACACCGACGCCGCGCTGCCGCGCCCCACGCGTCCGCGCAACTGGTGCAATTGCGCGAGGCCGAAGCGCTCGGCGTGCTCGATCACCATCAGCGACGCGTTCGGCACGTCGACGCCCACTTCGATCACCGTGGTCGCGACCAGCAATTGCACTTCGTTGCGCGTAAAGGCGTCCATCACCGCGGCTTTTTCAGCCGGCGCGAGACGCCCGTGCACGAGGCCCACCTTCAATTCGGGCAACGCCGCGACGAGGGTTTCGTATGTCTCGACGGCGGTCTGCAATTGCAGCGTCTCGCTTTCCTCGATCAGCGGACACACCCAGTAGACCTGCCGCCCGGTGAGCGCCGCTTCGCGCACGCGGCCGATCACTTCTTCGCGGCGCGCGTCGGACACGAGCTTGGTGAGAATCGGCGTGCGTCCGGGCGGCAATTCGTCGATGGTCGAGACGTCGAGATCCGCGTAATACGTCATGGCGAGCGTGCGCGGAATCGGCGTGGCCGACATCATCAGCTGATGCGGCTGGAAATCGCGCGCGCCGTCGGCGGCGTTCTGCGCCTTCGCGCGCAACGCGAGCCGCTGCGCGACGCCGAAGCGATGCTGTTCGTCGACGATCACGAGCCCGAGCCGCGCGAACTCCACCGTGTCCTGAATGATCGCGTGCGTGCCGATCACGAGTTGCGCGGTGCCGAGCGCGGCCGCTTCGATGGCCGCGCGCTTTTCCTTCGCCTTCAGACTGCCCGCGAGCCACGCGACGCTCACGCCGAGCGGCTCGAGCCAGCCGCGCAGCTTGCGCGCGTGCTGCTCCGCGAGGATTTCGGTGGGCGCCATCAGCGCGGCCTGATAACCGGCGTCGATTGCCTGCGCGGCCGCGAGCGCGGCGACAATCGTCTTGCCGCTGCCGACGTCGCCTTGCAAGAGCCGCTGCATCGGATGCGGCTGCGTGAGGTCGAGCGCAATCTCGCCGCCGACGCGCTCCTGCGCCTTCGTCAGCGAAAACGGCAGCGCTTTGAGCAAACGCGCGACCAGCGCGGATTCGTCGCCGAGCTTGCGGCGCGGCATGGCCGGCGCGGCGCGCGTGCGGCGCTCGTCGTGCGCGCGCTTGAGCGACATCTGCTGCGCGAGCAGTTCCTCGAACTTGATGCGCACCCACGCCGGATGCGTGCCGTCGATCAACGCCGTTTCGTCCGATTGCGCGTCCGGATGATGCAGCGTGCGCACCGCGTCCATCAGCGAGGGCACGCCAAGCGGCTGCAACCATTGACGCGCGACGGCCTCGGGCAACAGTTCGGGCAGCGACGTGCGCGACAACGCGTTGTCGATGGACTTGCGCAAATACGCCTGCGTCACGCCCGCGGTGCTCGGATAAACCGGCGTGAGCGCTTGCGGCAGCGGCGTGTCTTCATCGACGACGCGCACGGCCGGATGCACCATCTCCATGCCGAAAAAGCCGCCGCGCACGTCGCCGCGCACGCGCAGCCGTGCGCCGATCGCCATCTGCTTGACCTGCGAGCCGTAGAAATTGAGAAAACGCAGCACGAGTTCGTCGCCGGCGTCGTCGCGCAGTTTGACGAGCAACTGGCGGCGCGGCCGATAGGCGATCTCGTTGTCGAACACGACGCCCTCGGTTTGCGCGATGCCGCCCGGCAGCAGATGGCCGATCGGCGTGAGGGAGGTTTCGTCCTCGTAGCGCATCGGCAGATGCAGCACGAGGTCGATGTCGCGCGTGAGGCCTAGCTTGGCGAGTTTGTCGACGGGCTTGTCGGCAGCTTTGGCTGCGGGCCTGGCTGCCGATTTGGCTGCCGATTTGTCGGCGGCTTTGGCAGAGCCCGTTCGCGCCGTCCGTTTGCCTTGCGCCGCCGCGCCGCCGCGCGCGACGCCGGGTGCCGGCTCGGCGCTCGCATCATCGGTAGCGGAAGGCAATCGGCGGTCGGACAAAGGCATGGGCTGCTTCGCAAGTACAATATCGGCTGTCAAAAGTATCGAAGGCCGCGCGGCTGTTCGCGGGCTGCGCAAGCGCGCGGGCTCGCGGGCCGCCGCGGCGTCCCGCAATCATAGCCGCCCGGCTCAGGCTTCGGCTCAATTCAGTTTCCATTCGCTTCCAGTCGTTCGCATGTTTACGCTTTCCGATTTCGATTTCGATCTGCCGCCCGAGCTGATCGCGCAAGTCGCGCTGCCCGAGCGCAGCGCTAGCCGGCTGCTTCAGGTGGACAACGCGGCCGACGCCGATCGCGCCGCGCGCCTCATCGACCGCCGCTTCGCCGAATTGCCCGACTGCATTGCGCCCGGCGATCTGCTGGTCTTCAACGATACCAAAGTCCTGAAGGCGCGCTTCCTCGGCCAGAAGGCCAGTGGCGGCAAGATCGAGGTGCTGGTCGAACGCCTGACCGGCGAGCGCACGGCGCTCGCGCAAATCCGCGCGAGCAAGAGCCCGCAGCCGGGCACCACGATCCGTCTTGCCGATGCGTTCGACGTCACCGTCGGCGAGCGCGTCGAGCCGTTCTACACGCTGCATTTTCCCGCCGACTGCCTGACGCTGATCGAGCAGTTCGGGCGGCTGCCGCTGCCGCCGTACATCGAGCACGACCCCGACTCGATCGACGAAGCCCGTTATCAAACCGTCTACGCACAAAATCCCGGCGCGGTCGCGGCGCCCACGGCGGGCCTGCATTTCGACGACGCGCTGTTCGCGCGGCTCGACGCGCACGGCGTGGAGCGCGCGACGCTGACGCTGCACGTCGGCGCGGGCACGTTCCAGCCGGTGCGCGTCGAGAATCTCGCCGAGCACAAGATGCATAGCGAGTGGTATCACCTGCCGCAATCGCTCGCCGACAAGATCGCCGCGGCCAAAGCGCGCGGCAATCGCGTGATCGCGGTGGGCACGACGTCGATGCGCGCGCTCGAAGCCGCCGCGCGCGACGCCGAAGCCACCGGCCGCCCGCTTGCCGCGACGAGCACGGAAACCGATATTTTCATCACGCCGGGCTACCGCTTCCGCGTGGTCGACCGGCTGGTGACGAATTTTCATTTGCCGAAGTCGACGTTGCTGATGCTGGTGTCGGCGTTCGCCGGCGTGGAGACGATCCGCGCCGCTTATCGTCATGCAATCGAACAGCGCTATCGTTTTTTCAGCTACGGCGACGCGATGCTTCTGACGCGGCGCGACGGTTGAGCTAACCCGGCGCTTCTTGCTTTCGTCGTTCCCTGAAGCCGCTGCGAACACTCGCGGCGGCGTTTTCTTATCGCGCCGGACTGTTTTCCGGTAGCACAGGAGTCATTTCAATGACCATCGGTCATCAAACGCAACAGCCCGCGGACGGCCTCAAGTTCGAACTGCTCGGCACCGACGGCCAGGCGCGGCGCGGCCGCGTCACGCTGAATCACGGCGTGGTCGAAACGCCGATCTTCATGCCGGTCGGCACCTACGGCACGGTGAAGGCGGTGCAGCCGCGCGAACTCGAGGAAATGCACGCGCAGATCATCCTCGGCAATACGTTTCACCTCTGGCTGCGGCCTGGGCTCGAAACCATCGGCGCGCACGGCGGCCTGCACGGCTTCATGGGCTGGAAAAAGCCGATCCTGACGGACTCGGGCGGCTTCCAGGTGTTCTCGCTCGGCGACCTGCGCAAGATCACCGAAGACGGCGTGACGTTCGCGTCGCCGATCAACGGCGACAAGCTGTTTCTGTCGCCGGAAGTGTCGATGCAGATCCAGAAGGTGCTGAACTCGGACATCGTGATGCAGTTCGACGAATGCACGCCGTACGCGACCAACAACGTGCCGACCTCGCACAAGGAAGCCGCGGACTCGATGCGCATGTCGATGCGCTGGGCGCAGCGTTCCATCGACGAATTCCGGCGCCTGGGCAATCCGAATGCGCTGTTCGGCATCGTGCAGGGCGGCATGTTCGAAGACCTGCGCGACGAGTCGCTCGCGGGTCTCGCGGAGAAGGATTTTCACGGTCTCGCGATCGGCGGTCTGTCGGTCGGCGAGCCGAAAGAAGACATGATGCGCGTGCTGAATCACATCGGCCCGAAGCTGCCGGCCAACAAGCCGCACTATCTGATGGGCGTCGGCACGCCGGAAGATCTGGTCGCGGGCGTCGCGGCCGGCGTCGACATGTTCGACTGCGTAATGCCGACCCGCAACGCGCGCAACGGCTGGCTCTTTACGCGCTTTGGCGACATCAAGATCCGCAATGCCGCGCACAAGAATTCGCTGCGTCCGCTCGACGAGCAATGCGGTTGCTATACATGCAGAAATTTCACTCGCGGCTATCTGCATCATCTGCATCGCGTGGGGGAAATTCTCGGCGCGCAGTTGAATACGATCCACAACCTGCACTACTACCTGGAACTCATGCAGGAAATGCGCGATGCAATCGACGCGAAAATGTTCGAGCCGTTCCGCAAGCGCTTTCACGAGAACCGCGCGCGCGGCATCGACGACGCGCCATGACGGCGAACGCAATCTGATTGCGGACAAGAATCATCAGACAGCGAGCGAAAAACCTTACAATCCACTTTCGCGGACGGCAAAAATCGGCTTTAAGCGGTTGATCGCAAAGCCGAAACGCCGCGCCGACGCGCGCAATGCCGGTGGTAGAATAACCGGCTGATTTTTTTGATTGAATTGATCTATAACGGAGAGACCAACGTGTCGTTCATTTCCAATGCCTTCGCCCAAGGCACGGCCACAGGTGGTGGCATCGAATCAAACCTGATGAGCTTCCTGCCGCTGATCCTCATGTTCGGCGTGCTGTACTTCATCATGATTCGCCCGCAAATGAAGCGCCAGAAGGAACACCGCAACATGCTCGCCGCCATGGCCAAGGGCGACGAAGTGGTGACGAATGGCGGCATCGTCGGCAAGGTCACCAAGGTGGGCGAGGCTTACGTCGGCGTCGAAATCTCGGAAGGCACGGAAATCACCGTGCAGAAAGCGTCGGTCACGACGATTCTCCCGAAGGGCACGATCAAGTCGCTGTAAGGCCTGCTCTCTAGCGTCCGGCGCGGCCTCGCCGGCGATCCACGCATACCTGACCGGATCGCCCGCGCTCATCGCCGGGCGCATCGCTTTCAAGCCAACCTTCCGTTGGACCACTCATGAATCGTTACCCCCTCTGGAAATATGCCGTGATGCTGGTGGCTTTGGTCATCGGCCTCGTGTACACGCTGCCCAATCTGTTCGGCGAAGCGCCAGCGGTGCAGGTGTCGAGCGGCAAGGCAACGGTCAAGCTCGACTCGACCACGCTCTCGGCAGTCGAAGCCGCGCTCGCAGCCAATCAGATCAAGCCGGAAGACGTCACGTTCGACAACACGTCGGCCAACGCGAACATCCGCGTGCGCCTTGTCGACACCGACATGCAACTGCGCGTGAAAGACCTGCTGCAAAAGTCGCTGAACACCGATCCGAACGACCCCCAGTTCATCGTGGCGCTGAACCTGCAAAGCGCGTCGCCGCGCTGGCTGACCGCGTTGCACGCGCTGCCCATGTATCTCGGTCTGGATTTGCGCGGCGGTGTGCACTTCCTGCTGCAAGTGGACATGGCGGGCGCGCTGAACAAGAAGCTCGACTCCGACGCGTCGGACGCCCGCACGCTCCTGCGCGACAACAATATCCGCGACGGCGGCGTGAACCGCGTCAACCAGACGGTGGTGATCAATTTCGCCGACCAGGCGACGGCGGATGCGGCCGCGAAACAACTGGGCCGCGGCATCGGCGAGTTGCAATGGGCGTCGCAAAACAGTCCGGACGGCTCGGTGCAACTTGTCGGCACGTTCACGCCGACGGTGCAGAAAGCCGTGCAGGACGCCGCGCTCAAGCAGAACATCACCACATTGCATAACCGCGTGAACGAACTCGGCGTGGCCGAGCCGGTGATCCAGCAGCAAGGCACCGACCGGATCGTGGTCGAACTGCCGGGCGTGCAGGACACGGCGAAGGCGAAGGACATCATCGGCCGCACGGCGACGCTCGAAGCGCGCCTCGCCGATCCGGTCAACACGCATCCGAATCCGTCCGATCCGGTGCCGCCAGGCGACGAACTGTTCACGCAAGGCAACCAGACGCCGGTGCTGCTGAGAAAGCAGATCATCTTCACGGGCGACCGGATTATCGACGCGTCGGCGGGCTTCGACGAGCATCAGCGTCCGTCCGTCAACATTCGCCTCGACTCGGCCGGCGGCCGCGCGGTGCGCAGTGTCTCGCGCGACAACATCGGCAAGCCGATGGCGATGGTGCTGTTCGAAAAGGGCAAGGGCGAAGTGCTGACGGTGGCGACCATCCAGTCGGAACTGGGCGACCGCTTCCAGATCACCGGCCAGGCCACGCCGCAAGGCGCCGCCGACCTCGCGCTGCTGCTGCGCGCCGGTTCGCTGGCCGCGCCAATGGACATCATCGAGGAACGCACCATCGGCCCGAGCCTCGGCGCCGACAACATCAAGAAGGGCTTCCACTCGGTGGTGTGGGGCTTCGCGGCGATCGCCGTCTTCATGATCGCGTACTACATGCTGTTCGGCGTGATCTCGATGATCGGCCTGTCCGTGAACCTGCTGCTGCTGGTCGCCGTGCTGTCGATGTTGCAGGCCACGCTCACGCTGCCTGGCATCGCAGCTATTGCGCTCGCGCTCGGCATGGCGATCGACGCGAACGTGCTGATCAACGAACGCGTGCGTGAAGAACTGCGCAACGGCGCGCCGCCGCAACTGGCGATCCAGAACGGCTACGCGCATGCGTGGGCGACGATTCTCGACTCGAACGTCACCACGCTGATCGCCGGTGTCGCGCTGCTCGCCTTCGGCTCCGGTCCGGTGCGCGGTTTTGCAATCGTCCACTGTATCGGCATTCTCACGTCGATGTTCTCGGCGGTGTTCTTCTCGCGCGGTATCGTGAACCTCTGGTACGGCGGCAAGAAGAAGCTGAAGTCGCTGGCCATCGGCCAGGTGTGGCGTCCGGAAACCGCGGCTGCGGGCTCGGGTGCTTACCTCGGTAATGACCTGACCGCAGACGACGCCGCAACCGACACCGCGCAAGCCATGCGCGCGGCAAGCGCAGCCGCCGCCGCGAAGCAGAAAGCGCCGGCCGCCGCCGCGCAGTCGCGCGCGGGCAAGCCGACCGTGCGTCGCCGCAACGCGCCGGGCACGCCGAGCTCGTCGCAGAAACCGGGTTCATCCCGCTGAGTCCCGGAGAACAAGACCATGGAATTTTTCCGCTTTCGCAAAGACATTCCGTTCATGCAGCGTGCGTTGATCTTCAACGCCATTTCGCTGCTGACATTCCTCGCCGCCGTGTTCTTTCTCGTGCATCGCGGGCTGCATCTGTCGGTGGAGTTCACCGGCGGCACGGTCATCGAAGTGCAGTATCCGGGCGCGGCGCCGCTCGACCCGGTGCGCGGCACGTTGAACAAGCTCGGCTATGGCGACGCGCAGGTGCAGAATTTCGGCACCTCGCGCGACGTGCTGATCCGTTTGCCGCTCAAGCAAGGGCTGACGTCCGCGCAGCAGAGCGACCAGGTGATGAGCGCGCTCAAGACCGATACGCCGCAGGTGCAGTTGCAGCGCGTCGAGTTCGTCGGCCCGCAGGTCGGCAAGGAACTCGCCACCGACGGCCTGCTCGCGCTCGCCTGCGTGGTCGTGGGCATCGTGATCTATCTGTCGTTCCGCTTCGAATGGAAGTACGCGGTGGCCGGTGTGATCGCGAACTTGCACGACGTCGTGATCATTCTCGGCTTCTTCGCGTTCTTCCAGTGGGAGTTCTCGCTGTCGGTGCTGGCGGCCGTGCTCGCGGTGCTGGGTTATTCGGTGAACGAATCGGTGGTTATCTTCGACCGGATTCGCGAGACCTTCCGCCGCGAACGCAAGATGACGGTGATCGAAGTCATCAACCACGCGATTACGAGCACGATGTCGCGAACCGTCATCACGCACGGCTGTACGCAGATGATGGTGCTGTCGATGTTCCTGTTCGGCGGCCCGACGCTGCACTACTTCGCGCTGGCGCTGACGGTCGGTATTCTGTTCGGTATCTACTCGTCGGTGTTCGTCGCGGCGGCGCTCGCAATGTGGTTCGGCGTGAAGCGCGAGGATCTGGTGAAGGACAAGAAAGAACGCGTTGATCCGAACGATCCGAATGCGGGTGCGCAGGTGTGATGGCGTTTAACTAACGCGCAGTGCATCGTTGTAAAGCAAAAGGCCGGTTCATCGACGAACCGGCCTTTTGCGTTTACCGCGCGATGTCCGCTTACGAGCCTACCGGAACCCCAACTTCCGTCGCGCCGCCACCAGCGACGCCAGGCTCAACAGCGCGGCGAAAATCAGGTAATAACTCGGCGCCGCTTTCGAGCCGGTAAAGCTGATCAGCCACGCGATGATGAACGGCCCGAAGCCGCCGAACACCGTGACCGCGATGTTATAAGCGAGCGACATGCCGGTCGTGCGCGTTTGCACCGGAAACATCTCCGACAGCAAGCCCGGCAGCGCCGCGAAATAACCGGTCATCAGGAAACCGAGCAGGATTTGCAGCGCGATCAGCGTGCCGAACGTAGGATGCGCGACCAGA
The DNA here is from genome assembly GCF_046054045.1 of Paraburkholderia sp. RL17-368-BIF-A. Taxonomy (NCBI): domain Bacteria; kingdom Pseudomonadati; phylum Pseudomonadota; class Betaproteobacteria; order Burkholderiales; family Burkholderiaceae; genus Paraburkholderia; species Paraburkholderia sp. RL17-368-BIF-A. The sequence goes on along the minus strand of NZ_JARESN010000005.1, from coordinate 72,072 downwards.
TAGACGAACGCCGGGTAGATCAGCACGAGCAGCAGCACGCCGGAGATCAGCATGATCGTCGTGCGTCCGTGCCGGTCCGACAGATGCCCGACGAGCGGCGCAAACACCATCTGGATCAGGCCGGTCAGTGCGATCGCCGAAAACGCAACCGATGGCGCGAGCCCCAGTTGCTTCACGCCGAAGGTCGGCATGAACAGCACGAGGTAAGTCGACACCGTGCCGAGCACGACCGCGCCGATCGCGATCAGAAGCCGCAGCTTCTGACTCGTGAAGGTATCGCGCAGCGGCGTCGTCGTGGTTTCCGCGGCGAGAAACTCAGGCGTTTCGTCGAGCTTCGTGCGAATGTACCAGGCAACCGGTCCGATCAGCAGCCCGAAGAAAAACGGCACGCGCCATCCCCAGGCCGCCATCTGCTCCGGCGTCAGATTGCCCGTCAGCACGACGCCGAAACCGGCCGCGAGCAGCGTCGTGAGCCCCTGGCTCGCGACCTGCCAGCTTGCGAAAAAGCCGCGCCGCGCCGGCACATGCTCCGCGAGAAACGCCGTCGCGCTGCCGAATTCGCCACCGGCCGAGAAGCCCTGCATCAAACGCGCGATGACGAGAATCACCGGCGCCGCAATGCCGATGCTCCGGTACGTCGGCAAAATCGCGATGATCAGCGTGCCGCCCATCATCAGCAGGATGGACAGCGTGAGCGCCGCCTTGCGTCCGGCGCGGTCGGCGTACGCACCGATCACGATGGCCCCGAGCGGCCGCATGAAGAACGACACGCCGAATGTGCCGAGCGTGAGCAGCAGCGACACGGTGTCGTTGCCGGCCGGAAAAAACAGCTTCGCGATCACCACGGCGAAAAAGCCGTAGACCACGAGATCGAACCATTCCAGCGCGTTGCCGATGGACGCGGCGATCACCGCCCGCCACGAATTTCGCCGGCTTCCCGCAAGGCTTGCTGCAGTCGTTGCGTTCATGCAGATCTCCAGTTCGCGCGAATATTATGGATGCGAGCCGACGCCCGATCTCGCCGCATTGGATGCGCGCACAACCAATGCGGTGCCAGCGCTCTATGTACCCGAAAAATTAAAGCGGCGCGAGTGCGAAATGTCGAACCGGCCTCACATAACGCCTCGATCGCCTTCGATTTCCGGCGACGCCATGAAAAAGCCGCTTCGTCGCGAAAGCGACGAAGCGGCCGGAACAGCGGTAAAACGCGCGGTAAAACGGACCGTTTGCTTTTTGATGCGCCGCGACGGCGGCATCCTCTCAAGCGCAACCGCAAGCGGCAGGCGCAAGCGGGCAGGCGCCCGCTGCGCCCTCACCAGCGCTTATTGCTTGATGCCCTCAGCCTGGATATGCAGCTTCGTCTCCATGCTGAAGCCGTACTTGCTGCCGAAATCCATGCCGTAATCCGCGCGATTGAATTGCGCGCTGGCCTCGACGCCGCACACTTCGCGCTTGAGCACCGGATGCTGCATGCACTTGAACGACTCCACCTTCAGATTCAGCGGCTTCGTCACGCCGTGCAGCGTCAGGCTGCCGACCACTTCCGACGGCTTGTCGCCGTCGAACTTGATGTCGGTGCCTTTGTACGTCGCGGCGGGAAACTTAGCGACATCGAAGAACTCCGCCGTCTTCAGGTGATCGTCCAGCTTGCCGTTGCCGGTGGAAATCGACGCCGCATCGACGTTCACTTCGACTGTGCCGGTCTTGGCCGCGCGGTCGAGCGTGACCGTGCCCGAGCTTTTCGTGAACTTGCCGCGCCACACCGACAGGCCGCCGAAGTGGTCCGCCTCGAAACTCGGATAGGTGTGAGTCGGGTCGAGCTGATAAGTGTCGGCGGCGGCGAATGCGCCAAGCGAAACGCAGGAGGCCAATGCACCGGCGGCGATCAACGTGGATGTCTTCAATTCATGCTCCCAGTCAGGTAAGAACGGCTGCGCTCAACGCGCAGCGCAAGTCACTTGCGTGCGGCTACGATATGAAACTTGATGACGACGTCGTCGGCAACCACGGACGTGTCTTTCCACTCGCCCGTGCCGATGTCGAACTGCGAACGCTTGATCGGCAACGAGCCGTCGAACGCCTGCGTCGCGCCCTGCTGCGTCACGGTGACGGGCACCACGACCGTCTGCGATTTGCCCTTGATGGTCAGCTTGCCCGTCACCTTGTACTGATTGCCGCCGGCCGGCGCAATCGCGCTCGAAACGAAGGTCGCGCTCGGATAGGTCTTCGCGTCGAACCATTCCTTGCCGCGGACCTGATCGTTATAGCTCTCGTCGCCGAGATCGTAGCTCGCCACGTCGATGTTCAGTTGCGCGCTGCCCTCGGCGGGCTTGGCCGGATCGAACTTGACCTGCGCGGTGAATTTGCCGAACTTGCCTTCGACCGGCACGTTCATCTGCTTCGAGGTAGCCGTCACCGAACTCTTCGCGGTGTCGACCTGGGCCAGCGCGCCGCCGGCCGCGGTCAGCGAGGCTGCGGCAAACGCCGCCAGCATGTAGCGATAAAACGAGACCTTCATGGTGGTCCTTATTTGAGGAAGGGAATCATGCGCGACAGCAGCCCGTCGCGGTCCAGCCACTGATGCTTGAGCGCCGCCGCGACGTGCATCGCGACCAGCGTCAGCAACGTGTAATTCAACACGATGTGGACGTTCTTGAGCAGTTCCTTCAGATGCGGGTCCGGCGCGATCAGCCGCGGCAGCGGAATCAGCCCGAGATAGACGACCGGCACGTTCGCCGCCGAGCTATACAGATAACCGGAGACGGGAATCGCAATCATCAACGCATACAGCAGCAGATGCACGAGATGGGCGGCGCCGCGCTGCCAGGCGGGCATGCGGCGCGGCATCGCCGGGGCGCCGTGCGTCGCGCGCCACAGAATGCGCACGACAGCGAGCGCGAACACGGTCACGCCGATCCACTTATGCCACGAAAAATAGCGCAGCTTGGTCGGCGTGAAACCGGGAATGTCGGTCATCACCCAGCCGAGCGCGAAGCCGCAAACGATCAGCAGCGCGATCAGCCAATGAATCGCAATGGCGGTCCGCGTGTACGACTCCCGGCCGCCGAATGAAGGATTGTGTGCCATGACAGGTCAACGCTTGCTAAGAGAGGTTAACGGCGCGGCACCCCCGGCTATTCCCCGCCGATGTAAAGTCCATCGCCAAAGTGCCGGGCGCCGCGGCCTTCGAGACGCACCAGGCCGCCATGCTACCCGAAGCGCAAAAAGCTGGCTGCGGCAAAGCGAAATTGACCGAAAGACGCCTTCACGTTCCCGGATCAGCCGGTTGAACAATTGGGGACGGACGCTGTCAGAACCGTTGCGCGCCAAGCGTTTCGCGCTCACCGGCGCGGCACGGCAATGCCTTTTGGTACTATTGCTCCACGAATTTTTACAGACCCGCCGTATCGGCCACATTGCGACCCGCATTGCAACCAGTATTGCCACCGAAATTGCGACCGGCATTGCACGCTCACTTACATATCGTTGGCCCGCTGCCGCATGGAACATGACAACCTGATCGCGTGCCATGAATGCGATACGCTGTTCCGCAAGCCACGGCTTGTCGGGCGCAAAGTCGCTCGCTGTCCGCGCTGCGGCGCGACGCTCTACGCGGGCGTATCGCGCAAGCTCGACGGCATCAGCGCCATGACGCTCGCCGCGCTGATCACGTTCCTGATCGCGCAGGGCTTTCCCATCGTCGAGCTGGAGACTAATGGCATTACCTCGCAGACCACGCTGTTCGGTGCGCTCGTCGCGCTGTGGAACGAGAACATGCAGATCGTCGCCGTCATGGTGTTCTGCTCGACGATTCTCTTTCCGCTCACCGAACTCGTCGCGCTGCTCTACGTGCTGGTACCGCTGCGCGCCGGCTATGTGCCGGGAGGCTTTAACCGCGTGTTGCGCGCGATCCAGTTCGTGCGGCCCTGGGGCATGATCGAAGTGTTCATGCTCGGCGTGCTCATCACCATCGTGAAGATGGTCAGTCTCGCGCGCGTGATTCCGGAAGCGGCGCTCTTCGCGTTCGGCGCGCTGACGCTGATGTTCGCCGTGGTCGTCACGTTCGATCCGCGCATTCTGTGGGACCTCGCCGACGAACTCGGCGCGCGCGGCCAGCGGCCGCTGCCGCGCACGTCGGCCGACAGCGCGGCAGCCGCGCTCGGCTCGATGGCCGGCCCGCCCGCGCCGCCGCTGCTGCAAGCCGGCGACGAAGCCGACTCCAGCCGCGACACACGCAGCGACCTTGGCCGCGGCACCACTCCCGGCGCCCCGCCGGCCTCCAATCGAGGATGACCCGCGCGATGAAATACGTCACCGCAAAACGCGCGGGGCTCGTGGCCTGCCATGCGTGCGGACGCGTCGAGCCGCGCATCCGCTCGGTCACGCCGCAGCACTGCGGGCGTTGCGGCGCACATCTGCACTCGCGCAATCCCGACAGTCTGATGCGAACCTGGGCGCTGCTGATCGCCGCGGCCTTGCTGTATATTCCGGCAAATTTGTTGCCGGTCATGCACACGTCGTCGCTGCTCGGTTCCGAAGACGACACCATCATGAGCGGCGTCGTTTATTTCTGGACCTCCGGCGACTGGCCGCTCGCGGTGATCGTGTTCATCGCCAGCATCATGGTGCCGATGCTGAAGCTGAGCGTGCTCGTGCTGCTCACCGTCACCGCGCAGCGACGCTCGCGCTGGCGGCCGGAGCAGCGCACGACGCTCTACCGGATGGTCGAGCGGATCGGCCGCTGGTCGATGCTCGACGTGTTCGTCGTCACGCTGACCGTGGCGCTCGTGCGTTTCAAATCGCTTGCCGTGATCACGGCCGGCCCCGGCGCGATTGCGTTCGGCTCGGTAGTGATCCTGACGATGATGGCCTCCATGCAATTCGATCCACGGCTCATCTGGGACCACGTGGACGGCAGTACCCAAAAACCTCAGGACCTCGAACATGACTAGCCCGCCAGGACCGACGCCCGCCTCCGATGCGCCGCGCAACGATTCGAACGGACCGAAGCTGCCGCCCCAACTGCCCGACCCCGACATCGAGCCGCGTAGCCGCTGGCTGCCGTCGCTCGTCTGGGTGATCCCTCTGATTGCCGCGCTGATCGGCATTGCGCTCGTCATCAAATCGGTGACGGAAAAAGGCCCGACCATCACGATCAGTTTCATCAGCGCGGAAGGGCTAGAGCCTGGCAAGACCAAGGTCAAGTACAAGGACGTCGACGTCGGCGCGGTCAAGTCGATCACGTTGTCGAAGGATCTTTCGCACGTGCTCGTGCAGGTGCAGTTGACGAAGGAAGGCGAAGACTTCGCGGTCAAGGATTCGCGCTTCTGGGTCGTGCGGCCGCGCGTGGGCGCGAGCGGCGTGTCGGGCCTCACCACACTGCTCTCCGGCGCCTATATCGGCGCGGACGCCGGTCATTCGCCGGACAGCGAGAAGAACTTCGTCGGCCTCGAGACGCCGCCGCCGATTACCGGCGATCAGAAGGGCCACCAGTTCATTCTGCATGGCGATTCGCTGGGCTCCATCGACATCGGCTCGCCGATTTTTTATCGCCGCGTGCAGGTCGGCCAGGTGGTCGGCTTCTCGCTCGACAAGGACGGCACCGGCGTGACCATGCAGGTGTTCGTGTCCGCGCCGTTCGACCAGTACGTCGGCACCAATTCGCGCTGGTGGCATGCGAGCGGCGTCGATCTGCGGCTCGATTCGAGCGGCTTCAAGCTGAACACGCAGTCGCTCGCGACGGTAATCGTCGGCGGCTTGTCGTTCCAGTCGCCGCCGGGTCAGGGCGTGGGCGCGCAGGCGCCGAACAACATGACGTTCCGCCTCGGTTCCGACGAAGGCGACGCGATGCGCGAGCCGGACGGCGTGCCGCTGCGCGTCGTGATGAACTTCAACCAGTCGCTGCGCGGTCTGTCGGTCGGCGCGCCGGTCGATTTCCGCGGCATCGTGCTCGGTCAGGTGACCAACATCGGCATCGACTACGATCCGAAGACGCGCAGCTTCACCATGCCGGTGACGATGAACATTTACCCTGACCGCCTCGGCAAGCGCTTCCGCGAGACCGCGCCGACGCCGGGCAGCCTCGCCGGTCAGACGCTGCTGCAACAACTCGTCAAGCACGGACTGCGCGGCCAGTTGCGCACGGGCAATCTGATCACGAGCCAGTTGTACGTCGCGCTCGATATTTTCCCGAAGGCGCCGCCGGCCACCGTCGACGTAGCCAGCGACCCGCTCGAATTGCCGACCATTCCGAACACGCTCGACGAACTGCAATTGCAGGTCGCCGACATCGCGAAGAAGCTCGACAAGGTGCCGTTCGATCAGATCGGCAACAACCTGAACAGCGCGCTGAAGAATGCCGACCAGCTCTTCAAGCGACTGGACACGGAAGTCGTGCCGCAAGCCCGCGACACGCTGGCCGCCGCGAAACAGACGTTCGGCTCGGCCGAGGCGACGTTGCAGCAGGACTCGCCGTTGCAGTCGGATGTGCATCAGGCGTTGCAGGAATTGACGCGCACGTTGCAGTCGCTGAATGCGCTGTCGGATTATCTCGAGCGCCACCCGGAATCGTTGTTGCGCGGTAAAGCAGGAGACAAGCCATGATGTTCGTTCGACTCCCCCGTTTGTCGCGCGGAGTGGCGCGCAGCGCTGTTCGTGCCGGCGCGCTCGCCGCGGTGCTGGCGGTCGCGGCGTGTGCGTCGCCGAGTAGCCGGTTTTATACGTTGGGCGATGTGAATGGCGCTGCGTCCGCTGCGGCGTCGGGCTTGCGGACGTCGGCGGCGCCCGCGTGGCTGATCGAAGTCGCGCCTATCGATGTGCCGCCGCAAGTCGCGAAGACTCAGCTCGTCGTGCAGACGGGACCGACGCAGGTCAAGGTGCTGGAAGAAGATCGCTGGGCGTCGCTGCCCGGCGATGAACTGCGCCGCGCGTTGTCGACCAGTCTCACTCAGCAACTCAATACGATTGATGTGTACGGGACGGCTTATTCCGATGCGACGCCGGTGTATCGCGTGAGCATGAATGTGCAGCGGTTCGAGTCGTGGCCCGGGTCGCATGCGCTGATCGATGCGGTGTGGAGTGTGCGGGCGGTGCGCAGTACTGCTGTGATGACTTGCAGGAGTGTTGTTAGTGAGCCTGTCGGTGGTGGGTATGATGCGCTTGTTGATGGGCATCGGCGGGCTTTGATGCGTGTTTCGGCGCAGGTGGCTGCTGCGTTGCAGGCTATGGCTGCTGCTGCGGGTTCTGCTTCTGCTTCGCAGGGGGGGAAGGCGAGTGCTCGCGGTAGTGTGCCGGGGTGTCCTGCTTTGGATGCGGGTGTTGCTGGGCGGTGATTGGTTTTTGTGCTTTTCACGTTGGTTCTTTTGCTTTCTTTTTTGCCTTTCCTTGAATTCGTTGTGGTCTATTTGTGTTGCCCCTGTGCGGGGCGGCACTTACTTTCTTTGCCGCCGCAAAGAAAGTAAGCAAAGAAAGCGGGCTTACACCGCTAGCTTATAAATGGAGCCCCTTGCTCGGAGTGGGCAGTGGTGCGCCTGACATCCGTGCTCTCGCGCACTCCGCACTTGTGACAAGGCAGTCATGCTTCCCGACTCGCACTCGTGCTCGTCGGAAGGGTTCGCTGCGGTGTCTGTTTGGCTTTTCGCTTTTCGCTTTTCGCTCTATTGAAGGGTCAGCGCTCGCTCATTGCGTTGGTTGCTTTGGGTCGGGGCCGAAGCGGTTTTGGCCTCGCGTTCCCTCGAAGCAGGCAAACACCAGGTTGGCGACGGGGCAAAGGGCCCACCAACCGCTTCGGTTGGAATCGTGCATGCGACGAACCAGCGCCGCCAGGCCCGGAAGGAACACCAGCAAGGGATAAAGGTTGCGCCAGAACCTGGACTCTTCCAGATCGAGGATGACCAGCACGACTCCGTAGGCAATCCCGATGATTACGTTGAACAGTAGGAACATCCAGTATTCCTTGCGACGCGCTCGTCCACTGAATTCAACGTACTTCGAAAGCACTAGCAGATACCATTTCATGTTTTTGTCTTTCTGATAGAAACGACCGAAAAAACCGCGCGCCGTTAAGAACGGTGCGCGATAGATGCCATTAAGACCGTGGAAACGTGTGCAGCACTGGTTGCGACGGCTGTGCAGCTCTGACCAGACTTCCACGTGGCACCCAATACAAGACTACGCCGGCGAGAACGGGATAGGCGTGGGACATTTCGCAAGACAACAGGCGCGATTTCCGGTCGTGCGCGAAGCGGCGTGCGCGCCGGAAGCAACCCTCCCGGCGAGCACGCAGTGCAAGTCGGGAAGCATGACTGCCTTGTCACTAACGCCGAATGCGCGAGAGCACGGATGTCTGCCGCACCGCCACGCCCTCCGAACCGGGGGAGCCATCTATAAGCTGGCGGTGTAAGCCCGCTTTCTTTGCTTACTTTCTTTGCGGCGGCAAAGAAAGTGAGTGCCGCCCCGCACAGGGGCAACGCCGATAGACCACCGCGAAATCAAGGAAAGGCCAAAGCGAGCCAGTGGGACCCACTTATAAGCCACCGGTGTAAGCCCGCTTTCTTTGCTTACTTTCTTTGCGGCGGCAAAGAAAGTGAGTGCCGCCCCGCACAGGGGCAACGCAAATAGACCACAGAGAAAACAAGGCCAAAGCAAGCCAGGTGCAACACAAATAGACCACCGACAAAAAACAAGGAAAGGCCAAAGGGCCAAAAAACAACCGCGACACCCCACCGCGTACAATACCCCCTTACCCACAGCCCACCGGCTAGCCCCTCCATGTCCTTCGATTTCTTCCTCCCCTGCCCGCGCGGTCTCGAAGCCGCGCTCGCCTCCGAACTCGCCGAGATCGCCGCGAAGCATCTGCACGGCGCGCCGTTCGCGCCCGGCTCGCAAGTCCCCGGCGGCGTGCATTTTCGCGGCGGCTGGGCAGCCGGCATGGCGGCCAATCTGCATTCGCGCCTCGCGAGCCGCGTGCTGCTGAAAATCGCGCATCGTCCGTATCGCAGCGAGCAGGACATCTACGCACTCGCCGTCGAACAACGCTGGGAGCAATGGTTCTCCGCGAACGAAACGCTGCGCGTCGACGTCACCGCGATCAAGTCGCCGCTGCGCAGCCTCGAATTCACCACGCTGCGCGTGAAAGACGCGATCTGCGACCGTCTGCGCGAAGTCAGCGGCGCGCGCCCGAACATCGACACCGCGACGCCCGACGTGCGCGTGTTCGCGTTTCTCACCGCGACCGACTGCACGCTTTACCTCGACACGTCCGGCGACCCACTGTTCAAGCGCGGCTGGCGCCTCGACAAGGGCGCGGCGCCGCTGCGTGAAAATCTCGCGGCGGGCATTCTGCGGCTGACGGGCTGGAGCGCCGGCACGCCGCTATACGACCCGATGTGCGGCAGCGGCACGTTCCTCGCCGAAGCCGCGCAGGTCGCGCTCGACATCGCGCCCGGCGCCGAACGCCGGTTCGGCTTCGAGAAGCTCAAGCAGTACGACAGCAAAACGTGGCAGACGCTGAAGGCCGCCGCGCTCGACGCCAAACACGCCGCCCGCAGTTCGCGCGCCGACCTGCAGATTTTCGGCAGCGATATTTCCGGCGACATGCTCGACAAGGCGCGCGCGAATTTCCAGCGCGCCGGCTTGCCGACCATTCCGCTCAAACAGGTCGACGCGCGCGGCATGACGCCGCCGACATCGGCGCCGGGCATTCTCGTCGCCAATCCGCCGTATGGTGAGCGGATCGAAGTGCGCGGGCGCAACGCGCGCGGCGAAATCCGCGAAGGACGTGAAGGACGCAGTCGCGACAACCGCGAGGACGACAGCTTTCGCCGCGCCCAGGAAGAAGCGCCCGACAGCGAGTTCTTCCAGTCGCTCGGCGACGCGCTCAAGCAGCGCTTCACCGGCTGGCACGCATTCATCCTGACGTCGGATCGCAAGCTGCCGGGCCAGTTGCGCCTGCGCGAATCGACCAAGACACCGCTCTTTAACGGAGCGCTCGAATGCCGGCTGTTCCGCTTCGATCTGATCGCGGGCAGCGTGCGTCAGCGGCCGCAAGGCGATACGCCTGCCGGTTAAGACAAGCGGCAAGCGACAAACAACAAGCGCCAAGCAAACGCAGCCAGAAACAAACCGCGGCCACACACAGTGCCGCGGTTTTTTCGCCTCGCCCATCCGCACGTCCGCACGTTCACACGATCTAACCCACCGCCCCATCCTACTGACACCACGCTGTCAGCAGCACCCCCGCACACTGCTCCTCACGCCATCCGGCGATTTACTCGGCTTACCGCCATCCACAGGAGAGTGTCATGTCCGCATCGTCCAAAGTTGTTGCATGGTTCGAAATCCCGTCCGTCGATTTCGACCGCGCCGTCCGCTTTTATGAAGCCGCGCTCGACGTGAAGCTGAACCGCCAGGAAATCGGCGGCCAGCCCATCGCCGTGTTCGGCTACGAAGAACCGGCGACGGGCGGCGCGATCGTCCACAGCCCGTCGATGACCCCGAACGGTGACGGCGTGCTCGTCTACCTGAACGCGCAGCCGACCGCCGACGCCGCGCTCGCCCGCATCGAAGAAGCCGGCGGCAAGACCGACGGACCGGTCATCAAGCTGCCGCAGGACATCGGCTATATCGCGTTTTTCATCGACAGCGAAGGCAATCGCCTCGGCCTGCATTCGCGCACCAACGGCTAACCGCGCTGCGGGCAGCGAACGGCTAACGCCCGCGCGGGCGACACACGCATCGAGCCCGCCGTCCGAACGCTCACCTGAGCATTCACTCAAACGCTCACCCGAACGCTTGACTCAACGCTCGACTCAACGCTGAACCCAACGCTAACCCGAACGCTGACCGGAGCGCGGCATGCGGCGCTATCATCGCGGGACTGTCCCTGTCCTCTTCTACAAGACGCCCACGATGACGCGCCGCGCCGACCGTCTGTTCCAGATCGCCGAATTGCTGCGCGGCCGGCGTTTGACCACGGCGCAGCAACTCGCCGACTGGCTCAACATCTCGCTGCGCACCGTCTATCGCGACGTGCGCGACCTGCAGCTATCCGGCGTGCCGATCGAAGGCGAGGCCGGCATCGGCTACCGGCTGAGCCGCAGTGCGAGTCTTCCGCCGCTGACCTTCACCGCCGATGAACTCGCGGCGCTCGCCGCCGGCGCGCGCATGCTCGAATCGTGGGGCGGCGCCGGCTTCGCGAGCGGAGCGCGCGGCGCACTGGCCAAGATTGCGTCGGCCATGCCCGCAGACAAGCGCGCGTCGCTCGAACGGCTCGCGATCTTCGCGCCGTCGTTCCATATCAAAAGCGATTTTTCGACGCAGCTCGACACGCTGCACCGCGCGATCGACGCGCGGCATGTCGTAAGTTTTGCGTACACGGATGCCAACGGCGCGGCGACGGAGCGGCGCGTATGGCCGCTCGCACTCGCCTATTGGGGCGCGCGCTGGACGCTTGGCGCGTGGTGTGAATTGCGCGGCGATTTCCGCAACTTCGGGCTCGAGAAGATCCAGCAACTCGAAGTGCGCGAGCCGTATCCCGATCAGGAAGGCAGACGGCTCGCGGACCTGCTGCGGCATGTGAACGCCAAACCGAAACAGAAGTGAGCATTGCGCGGCGCAGACCTTCGGGCGCCGCGCAATTTATCGCGTGTTATTCGACCGCCTTGACCATATCCTCGATCACTTTCTTTGCGTCGCCGAACACCATCATCGTCTTGTCCATGTAGAACAGATCGTTGTCGAGCCCCGCGTAACCCGCCGCCATCGAACGCTTGTTGACGATCACCGTGCGCGCTTTATAAGCCTCGATGATCGGCATGCCCGCAATCGGCGACTTCGGATCGTTCTTCGCAGCCGGGTTCACGACGTCGTTGGCGCCGAGCACGAGCACCACGTCGACCTGACCGAACTCGCCGTTGATGTCGTCCATTTCGAACACCATGTCATACGGCACTTCGGCTTCGGCGAGCAGCACGTTCATGTGACCGGGCATGCGTCCGGCGACCGGGTGAATCGCGTACTTCACCTCGATGCCTTTCTCGACGAGCTTGTCGGTCAACTCCTTCAACGCATGCTGCGCGCGCGCAACGGCAAGGCCATAACCCGGCACGATGACGACGGTTTCTGCGTTGCCGAGCATGAACGATGCGTCATCGGCAGAACCCGATTTCACCGGACGCTGCTCAGCCGATCCGCCCGCCGCAGCCGCGCCCGGCTCGTTGCCGAAGCCGCCGAGAATCACGTTGAAGAACGAGCGGTTCATCGCGCGGCACATGATGTACGACAGAATCGCGCCCGACGAGCCCACCAGAGAGCCCGCGATGATCAGCATCGGATTGTTCAGCGAGAAGCCGATGCCCGCCGCCGCCCAGCCCGAATACGAATTGAGCATGGACACGACGACCGGCATGTCCGCGCCGCCGATCGGAATAATGATCAGCACGCCGAGCACGAACGCGATCAGCGTCATGATGATGAACGGCAACCACGACTGCGTGAAAAAGAAGATCACGCCGAAGCCGAGCATCGCAATCGCGAGCATCAGGTTGATCAGATGCTGACCCGCATAGACGACCGGCGCGCCCTGGAATAACCGGAACTTGTACTTGCCCGACAGCTTGCCGAACGCAATAACCGAGCCGCTAAACGTAATTGCGCCGACGAACGTGCCGATGAACAACTCGACGCGATTGCCATAAGGCAGAAAGCCCGGCACCGGATTCTCCGGATCGATCAATCCGAATGCCGCCGGCTCCGACACCACCGCATACGCGATGCACACCGCCGCGAGACCGATCAGCGAGTGCATCGCCGCGACGAGTTCCGGCATCTTGGTCATCTCGACGCGCGCGGCGACAAACGCGCCAATCGCACCGCCGACGATCAGCGCGGCGAACAGCAAGCCGAGCCCGAGCGCGAGATTCGAGCCCAGTGCATTCGCCTGCTTTGCGATCAGCGCGATGGTCGTGAGAATCGCAATCGCCATCCCGACCATGCCGAACGTATTGCCGATGCGCGCCGTCTTCGGATTCGACAGCCCCTTGAGCGCCTGAATGAAGCAGACCGACGCAACCAGATAAAGCAGCGTGACGACGTTCAGACTCATTACGCGTTCTCCTTGCTCTTATCGGCGATGAGCTTTTTCGGCTCTTTCTTGCGGAACATCTCGAGCATTCGCCGCGTGACGAGGAAGCCGCCGAACACGTTGACCGCCGCCAGCGCAACGGCGAGCGTGCCGAAGAACTTGCCCGGCGTGCCCAGCGTGAGGCCGGTCGCGAGCATTGCGCCGACAATCACGATCGCGGAAATCGCGTTGGTCACGGCCATCAGCGGCGTGTGCAGCGCGGGCGTGACGTTCCAGACGACGTGGTAGCCGACGTAAATCGCCAGCACGAAAATAATCAGGTTGATGACGGTGTGGTTGAGCACTTCCATCGCCGTTTCTCCAGGTGAATTCGCGTTATGCCTTGCGCGCGACTTCGCCGTCGCGGGTGAGCAGCGTGGCCGCGACGATGTCGTCGGCGAGGTCGATGTTGAGCGCGCCTTCCTTCGTGATGATGAGCTTGAGGAAGTCGAGCAGGTTGCGCGCGTAGAGCGAGGACGCGTCCGCGGGCACCATCGAGGCGAGATTCGTGTAGCCGACAATCGTCACGCCGTGCCTGACGATCACTTTGTCGGCTTCGGTGAGCGGGCAGTTGCCGCCGCGCCGGCCTTCATAGTCCGCGCCGCGGCCCGCTGCCAGATCGACCAGCACCGAGCCCGGTTTCATCGCCTGCACGGTTTCGACCGAGAGCAGCGTCGGCGCCGCGCGGCCCGGAATCAAGGCGGTGGAGATCACCACGTCGGCCTGTTTCGCGCGTTCGTGGACGAGTGCCGACTGGCGTTGCAGCCACGAAGGCGGCATCGGCCGCGCATAGCCGCCGACGCCTTGCGCGGCTTCGCGCTCTTCATCGGTTTCGTAGGGGACGTCGAGAAACTTCGCGCCGAGCGATTCGATCTGCTCTTTGACGGCGGGACGCACGTCGGATGCCTCGATCACGGCGCCGAGGCGCTTGGCGGTCGCGATCGCCTGCAAGCCCGCCACGCCCGCGCCCAGAATCAGCACGCGCGCGGCTTTCACCGTGCCTGCGGCGGTCATCAGCATCGGCATGAAGCGCGGATAAAGCGTCGCGGCGAGCAGCACCGCCTTGTACCCGGCGATGTTCGCCTGCGACGACAGCACGTCGAGGCTTTGCGCGCGCGTGGTGCGCGGCGCGGCTTCGAGCGCGAAGGCGGTGACGCCCGCCGCGGCGAGTTGCTGCGCATTCTCCGCATTGAACGGATCGAGCATGCCGACCAGCGTCGCGCCGCGTTTGAGCAGCGGCAGTTCGGCTTCGGTGGGAGACTGGACTTTGAGGACGAGGTCGGCGCCAAAAGCGGTGGCCGCATCGACGATTTCCGCGCCGGCTGCCGCGAGAGCGTCGTCGGGAAAGCTCGCGCCGGCCCCGGCGCCGCTCTGGATGGTGACCCGATGGCCCTGCGCCACGTACTTCTTGACGGTCTCGGGCGTCGCGGCGACGCGGGTTTCGTGCGCGCGCGTCTCGGCTGGCACTCCGATGTGCATCGTGTTCCTCCTCGACTTACTGTTTGACGACAGATCGGCCGACGAGGCACGCCGGCTTGCAAGTGCAACGGCTAACGCCTCACTTTACCCGAAACATGGGGGGCGGCAGAAATCGGGGACAATCCGGGGGTGCGCGCGGATACGGGGCTCCGAGGCGTGTGGGCGGCGGCAGTCGCATGCGGCAAGTCGCCGCAGCCGGCCGCATGTCACCGGTCACCGCCGGCCGCCGCAATGAACCGGCAACGACCCGGCCGCGTCCCGCCCGCATCCCGGCAGTGAGCGGCCATAAACGGTAAAATGCGCACCCATGAAACCGGAAACCTGGCTGCCGCATGTGACCGTCGCGGCCATCGTCGAGCGTGACGGGCGCTTTCTCGTGGTCGAGGAACACACGGCCGCCGGGCTGCGCCTGAACCAGCCGGCCGGCCATCTGGAAGCCGGCGAAACGCTGCTGGAAGCGGTGATCCGCGAAACGCTCGAGGAAACCGCGCATCCGTTCACGCCCGAGGCGCTGGTCGGCATGTACATGACGCATTTCGAACGGCCGGACAACGGCGGCGTCACCTATTTGCGCTTCACGTATTGCGGCGCCGGCGGCGAACCGGAAGCAGAGCGCGCGCTCGATCCCGACATCGTTCGAACCTTGTGGATGAGCGCCGACGAACTGCGCGCCTGCCCCGAAAGGCACCGCACGCCGCTCGTCATGCAATGTATCGACGATTACCTGGCAGGCCGGCGTTTTCCGCTCGATTTCGTGCATACGCATTCGGTCGGGCCAAAGAGGTAGCCGTCCGCATGCAGCCGCGAGCGGTCACTTCCACGATCCATGAAGTCACGCAGTACCCAGTGAGCATCTTATGAGCAAGCAGAAAGTCGTAGTAGGCATGTCGGGCGGCGTCGATTCGTCGGTCACCGCGTGGCTGCTGAAGGAACAGGGCTACGACGTGGTCGGCCTCTTCATGAAGAACTGGGAAGACGACGACGACAGCGAATACTGCTCGACGCGCCAGGACTGGATCGACGTGGTGTCGGTGGCGGACCTGATCGGCATCGACGTCGAAGCGGTCAACTTCGCGGCCGAATACAAGGACCGCGTGTTCGCCGAATTCCTGCGCGAATATTCGGCGGGCCGCACGCCGAATCCGGACGTGCTGTGCAACGCCGAAATCAAGTTCAAGGCCTTCCTCGATCACGCGATGTCGCTCGGCGCTGAAACCATCGCGACCGGCCACTACGCGCGCGTGCGCGAAAACAATGGCCGCTTCGAACTGCTGAAAGCGTTCGACCATACGAAGGATCAATCGTACTTTCTGCATCGGCTGAATCAGGCGCAGTTGTCGAGAACGCTGTTTCCGCTCGGCGAAATTCCGAAAACGAAAGTGCGCGAAATCGCCGAACAGATCGCGCTGCCCAATGCGAAGAAGAAGGATTCGACCGGCATCTGCTTTATCGGCGAGCGGCCGTTTCGCGACTTCCTGAACCGCTATCTGCCGACCCAACCCGGCCCGATGAAAACCACCGACGGCAAAGTGGTCGGCGAGCACATCGGCCTCGCCTTCTATACGTTCGGGCAGCGCAAGGGCATCGGCCTCGGCGGCAGCAAGGACGGCAGCGGCGAGCCGTGGTTCGTCGCGGGCAAGGACATTCCTTCGAACACGCTGTATGTCGCGCAGGGCCACGATCATCCGTGGCTGTTGAGCCATACGCTGAGCGCGGGCAACACGAGCTGGGTCGCGGGCGAGCCGCCGGCGGAAGGCTTCGCGTGCGGCGCGAAGACCCGCTACCGGCAGGCGGACGCGCGCTGCACGTTCAGCCGCGCGAATCAGCGCGAAGGTCTGTTCGAACTCACCTTCGACGATGCGCAATGGGCTGTCACACCGGGGCAATCGGCCGTGCTTTACGATGGCGATGTTTGCCTCGGCGGCGGCATCATTGAACACGCGGCGACCGGGCAGCCGGCCGTGCGCGAGCCGCAAAAGGCGGCACTGCTGAGCGCGCGCTAGCTTGCTGCGTTTCGCTCGCCGACTTCAACTCAGCAAGCCTTTGCACGACGTTTAAACCTCACCAACGACCCGCTCACGTCTTCCCGACAGGCAGTCGCTCGTTTTTCCCACGGTGGATCTGCCTGTGCTCCGCGCTCGGCAATCCCTCCGTGACGATTCACTGCACCGGAGTCCTCATGTTTTCTCGACGTTATCTGGCCATGTGGAGCGCCATCGCGCTCCTCGGTTTGTCCACGGCGCTCGCCGCGACGCAACACGTTTCGTGGTTGTGGATCGTCGTGCCGCTCGCGCTCGTCGCGCTCGGCATTTTCGATCTGACGCAACAACGGCACGCGATTCTGCGCAACTATCCGCTGTGGGGCCATTTCCGTTTTCTGTTCGAGTTCATCCGGCCGGAAATCCGCCAGTATTTCGTCGAAAACGATACCGACGAAAAGCCGTTCTCGCGCGCTCAACGCAGCATCGTCTATCAGCGCGCGAAGAACGACGTCGACAGCCGGCCCTACGGCACCGAACTCGACGTGAAGGCCGTCGCGCACGAATGGATCAGCCATTCGCTCGCGCCGACCACGCTCGATAGCCACGACTTTCGCATCGTGGTCGGCGCCGACCGCGCGCAGCCTTATTCGATGTCGATCTTCAACGTCTCGGCGATGAGCTTCGGCTCGTTGTCGGCGAACGCGATCATGGCGCTGAATCTCGGCGCGAAGAAAGGCAACTTCGCGCACGACACCGGCGAAGGCTCGATGTCGAAGTATCACCGCGAGCATGGCGGCGACATCATCTGGGAAATCGCGTCGGGTTACTTCGGCTGCCGAAACGACGACGGCACGTTCAGCGCCGAAAAATTCGCGAAGCAGGCCGCCGAGCCGCAAGTGAAAATGATCGAGGTGAAGCTGTCGCAAGGTGCGAAGCCCGGTCACGGCGGCGTGCTGCCCGCCGCGAAGATCACGCCGGAGATCGCAGAAACGCGCGGCGTGCCGATGGGCCGCGATTGCATTTCGCCGGCCACGCATTCGGAGTTTTCGACGCCGCGCGGGCTGCTCGAATTCGTCGATCGGCTGCGCACACTGTCGGGCGGCAAGCCGACCGGCTTCAAGCTGTGCATCGGGCATCCGTGGGAATTCTTCGGCATTGCGAAGGCGATGCTCGAGACGGGCATTCTGCCGGACTTCATCGTCGTGGACGGCGCCGAGGGCGGCACCGGCGCAGCGCCGCTCGAGTTCACCGATCACGTCGGCGTGCCGTTGCAGGAAGGCTTGCTGCTCGTGCACAACACGCTGGTCGGCATCGGCTTGCGGCAGCGGATTCGCATCGGCGCGAGCGGCAAGATGATCACCGCGTTCGACATCACGAAGACGCTCGCGATCGGCGCGGACTGGGTCAACGCGGCGCGCGGCTTCATGTTCGCGGTCGGCTGCATTCAGGCGCAGACGTGCCACACCGGACGCTGCCCGACCGGCGTCGCGACGCAAGACCCGGTGCGCCAGCGCGCGCTCGTCGTGCCGGACAAGGCCGACCGCGTCTTCAGCTTCCATCACAACACGCTGCATGCGCTGAAGGAGATCGTTCAGGCTGCAGGCTTGAAGCATCCTGCGGAACTGCGCGCGCATCACATCGTGCGACGTGTGTCGTCGCATGAGGTGCAGTTGATGTCCGAGCTGCTGAAGTATCTCGAGCCGAACGATCTTCTCAACGGGAATTATCGTTACTCGTTGTATGAGAAATGGTGGCCGGTTGCGCAAAGCGATTCGTTTTCGCCGAAGGTGGAGTTGGCGGTGGCGTGAAGGCCTCCGCTGACGAGAGCCGCTCCCCCTCCCAAAACGGACACCCCCCCCCCCGCCTTTCCGTTAAAATCTCCGGTTTAGCACTTCGCTCCACGGCCGCCCCGCGCGCTCACGCGCCCGCGGCGCGGCCCCATGCCCGAAAGGCACTTCATGCTCACGTTTCAGCAAATCATCCTGACACTGCAGTCCTATTGGGATAAGCAGGGTTGCGCGTTGCTCCAGCCGATCGACATGGAAGTCGGCGCGGGCACCTCGCACGTCCACACCTTCCTGCGCGCGATCGGCCCGGAGCCGTGGCGCGCGGCGTACGTGCAGCCGTCGCGCCGCCCGAAAGACGGCCGCTACGGCGAGAATCCGAACCGTCTGCAGCATTACTACCAATACCAGGTCGTGCTGAAGCCGGCGCCGGAAAATATCCTCGATCTGTATCTCGGCTCGCTCGAAGCGCTCGGCTTCGATCTGAAGCAGAACGACGTGCGCTTTGTCGAAGACGACTGGGAAAATCCCACGCTCGGCGCCTGGGGCCTCGGCTGGGAAGTGTGGCTAAACGGCATGGAAGTGACGCAATTCACGTACTTCCAGCAGGTCGGCGGTCTGGATTGCAAGCCGGTGCTCGGCGAAATCACCTACGGCCTCGAGCGTCTCGCGATCTATCTGCAAAAGGTCGAGAACGTCTACGACCTCATCTGGACCGAGTGGGAAGAGCAAGGCCCGAACGGCCCGGAAACGCGGCGCCTGACCTACGGCGACGTGTACCACCAGAACGAAGTCGAACAGTCCACGTACAACTTCGAGCACGCGAACGTCGATCTGCTGTTCACGTTCTTCAACAGCTACGAGGCGGAAGCGAAGCGCATGATCGAAGCGCAGATCGCGCTGCCCGCCTATGAACTCGTGCTGAAGGCCGGCCACACGTTCAATCTGCTCGACGCGCGCGGCGCGATTTCCGTGACGGAGCGCGCGGCCTACATCGGCCGGATTCGCGCGCTGTCGCGTCTTGTCGCGCAGGCTTATTACGATTCGCGCGAGAAGCTCGGCTTCCCGATGCTCGGCAATCCGGTGCACGGCGTGCCCGGCCTCACGACCGACGAGCAGGACGCCGCCATGCCGGCGTGGGCGCCTCCGCTGAAAGTCGAACGCAAGATCGACCAGGACTGACGAGAACATCAAGAAATGACTCAATCCCATCAAGCTACCCTGCTGGTCGAACTGCTGACCGAGGAACTGCCGCCCAAGGCGCTCGCCCGTCTCGGCGACGCTTTTGCCGAAGGCATCGCGGAACGCCTCGCCGGGCGCGATCTGATCGAAGGCCAACTGTCGTTCGAACGTTATGCGACGCCGCGCCGCCTCGCGGTCACGGTGAAAAACGTGCGCACGGTCGCGCCGGAAAAACACGTTCGCGAAAAAGTGCTGCCGGTTTCCGTCGCGCTCGATAAAGACGGCCAGCCCACCGCGCCGCTCGCGAAGAAACTGGCCGCGCTCGGCTTCCCCGATTTTTCCATCAGCGACCTCGAACGCGCGCAAGACGGCAAGGCCGAAGCCTTCTTTCTGCGCTATGCCGCGCCGGGCGCGACGCTCGCGGAAGGCTTGCAAGCCGCGCTCGACGAAACGCTCAGCAAGCTGCCCATTCCGAAGGTGATGACGTATCAGCGTCCCGACGGCTCGAATGTGCAGTTCGTGCGTCCGGCGCATCGCCTGACCGCGCTGCATGGCGACCAGGTGGTGCCGGTCAGTGCGCTCGGCATCGACGCCGACGACACTACGCTCGGCCATCGCTTCCTGTCCGAAGGTTTCGTGCAGATCCAGCACGCCGATTCCTACGCGGACACGCTGATGCACAAAGGCCGCGTGGTCCCGAACTTCGCTGATCGCAAGGAAACGATCCGCACGCATCTGCTCGCGCACGCTGACGGCGACCAGGTCGTGATGCCCGAATCGCTGCTGGACGAAGTGACGTCGCTGGTCGAATGGCCGGTGGTCTACGCATGCCGTTTCGAGGACGAATTCCTGCAAGTGCCGCAGGAATGTCTGATCCTCACGATGCAGACGAATCAGAAATACTTCGCGCTGACCGATGCAAACGGCAAGCTGCGCTCGCGTTTCCTGATCGTGTCGAACATTGAAACGGCCACGCCGGGCGACATTATCGAAGGCAATGAACGTGTGGTGCGTCCGCGTCTTGCCGACGCGAAGTTCTTCTTCGAGCAGGACAAGAAGAAGCCGCTCGCCGATCGCGTGCCGTTGCTCGCGAACGTCGTGTATCACAACAAGCTCGGCTCGGCGCTGCAACGCATGGAGCGTGTCGAAGCGCTGGCCGGCGCGATCGCCGCGTTGATCGGCGCCGACGTCGCGCTCGCCAAACGTGCCGCGCGTCTCGCGAAGGCGGATTTGATCACCGACATGGTCGGCGAATTCCCCGAGCTGCAAGGCACGATGGGCACGTACTACGCGCGCCACGACGGCGAGCCGGAAGAAGTCGCGCTCGCGTGCTCGGAACACTATCAGCCGCGTTTTTCGGGCGACGCGTTGCCGAGCACAGCGACCGGTACGGTCGTCGCGCTCGCTGACAAGCTGGAAACGCTCGTCGGCATCTGGGGCATCGGCCTGCAACCCACCGGCGAGAAAGACCCGTTCGCGCTGCGCCGTCATGCGCTCGGCGTGCTGCGCATTCTCGTTGAAAAGCAACTGGCCGTGGACTTCGTCGAACTGCTGCGCACCGCTTACGCGCAGTTCGCCGCCGTGCCGAACGTCGCCGATTCGACGCAAGCCATTTACGACTTCAGCATGGATCGCCTGCGCGGTTTGCTGCGCGAACGCGGCCATGCGCCGGGCGAAATCGACGCGGTGCTCGCGCTCAATCCGACGCGACTCGACGACATCGTCGCGCGTCTCGATGCCGTGCGCGAATTCGCGGCGTTGCCCGAAGCGGCATCGCTCGCGGCAGCCAACAAGCGCATCTCGAACATTCTGAAGAAGTCGGAAGGCGCGACGGTCAGCGGCGGCGTGCAGCCGGCGTTGTTAGTTGAAGCGGCGGAAAAAGCGCTGCATGCGCAGCTCGAACAAGTCGCGCCGCGTGTGCAGTCGCAACTCGCCGCACGCGACTACACGGGCGCGCTGACCGCGCTCGCCGCACTGCGCGAACCGGTCGACACTTTCTTTAACGACGTGATGGTCAACGCGGAAGATCCGTCGCTGCGTGCAAACCGCCTGGCCCTGCTCGGCGCGCTGCATCAGCAGATGAATTGCGTCGCGGACATTTCCCGGCTCGCCGCCTGAGCCGCACGCCATGCCGACCAAGAAAGTAGTCATTCTCGACCGCGACGGCGTGATCAACGTCGATTCGGACGCGTTCATCAAGTCGCCGGACGAGTGGGTCGCGCTGCCGGGCTCGCTCGAAGCCATCGCGCGTCTGAGCCAGGCGGGCTATCGCGTGGCGATCGCGACGAACCAGTCGGGCATCGGCCGGGGTCTGTTCGACATGAACGCGCTCAACGCGATGCATCTGAAGATGCATCGCATGGCGGCTTCGGTCGGCGGGCGCATCGACGCGGTGTTCTTCTGCCCGCACACGGCGGAAGATCACTGCGAATGCCGCAAGCCGAAGGCCGGCATGCTGAAGATGATCAACGAGCGTTTCGAGGTCGCCCCCGAGAACACGCCGGTAGTCGGCGACGCGATGCGCGATCTGCAAGCGGGCGCGTCGCTCGGCCATCCGGTTCATCTGGTGCTGACGGGCAAGGGCCGCAAAACACTCGCGGCCGGCGGACTGCCGGAAGGCACCACGGTCCACGACGATCTGCGCGCGTTCGTGCTCGACTTCCTCGCCGACGCTCAAGAGTGACGCGCACGTCGCGCGTCCCCAACCCTCACAGACCACGCCGATGCGCTTCATTCGTTCCTTGCTGCTGCTGATCTACTTCGTCGTATTCACGGTGCCCTACGCGACCGCGTGCTTCATCGCGTTTCCGTTCATGCGCGCCGACAAGCGCTACTGGATGGCGGCGGGCTGGTGCCGCGTCACGGTCATCGTCGCTCGCTGGCTGACCGGCATCCGCTACACGCTCGAAGGCATGGAGAACCTGCCCAACGGTCCGGCCGTGCTGCTGTCGAAGCATCAATCGGCATGGGAGACGCTCGCGTTTCCCGCATTGATGCCGCGGCCGCTGTGCTATGTGTTCAAGCGCGAGCTGCTGTACGTGCCGTTTTTCGGCTGGGCGCTCGGTCTCCTGAAGATGGTTCACATCGACCGCAAGGAAGGCAAGTACGCGTTCGAGTCGGTCATCCGGCAAGGCAAGGCGCGCATGGCCGAAGGCGCATGGGTCATCATGTTTCCGGAAGGCACGCGCACGCCGACTGGCAAGCAGGCCAAGTACAAGACCGGCGGCGCGCGCTTCGCGATCGCCACCGGCGCGCCAGTCGTGCCGATCGCGCACAACGCCGGACGCGTGTGGCCTCGCAACTCGTTTCTCAAATATGCGGGTATAGTCACAGTGTCAATCGGCAAGCCGATCGACACCACGGGGCTCACGCCCGATGAAGTGAACACGCGCGTCGAACAGTGGATCGAAGCTGAAATGCGTCGCATCGATCCCACTGCGTATCGCGCGGCGGATAGCAGTTCCGCCGCCGCACCAATCTGACGCGCCCACGCCCTCGAAGGCGTACTTGCGCGAAGCCGAATCCGATGCAGAAGTCTCCTACGCCGCAGCCCGCCGCGGCGCTCGATAACCGGCAACTCGATCTCCCGCTCTTCGCCGAGCCGGGTTCGACGTCGTCGTCTCCTTCGCCGTCCGCACCTACCGCGACGCCTCACGGGCAGCAGCCCGCTGTCCCGCTTGCACCCGACGGCAGCAAGCTGCGCAAACTGGTGATCGGCTCACGCACGCTGCATTACGCGCTCAAGCGTTCGGCGCGCCGCTCAATTGGCTTTGCCATCGACAGCACCGGCCTCACGATCACGGCGCCGCGCTGGGTCACGCTCGCCGATATCGAAACCGCGATCACCGAGAAGCAGCGCTGGATTTTCACGAAGCTGATCGAATGGCAAACGCGCGTCGAACAGCGCGCGTTGCCGAAGGTCGACTGGAAAGACGGCGCGCAAGTGCCCTATCTCGGTCAGCCGGTGCATGTGAGGCTCGGCTCGCCGCAAGGCACGCTCGCGTTCAGCGCGGAAGATTCCGCGCTGCAAGTGCCGCTGCCTTTGCAAGCCGATCCGCAGCAGATCAAGGACCGCGTGCAAGGCTGGTTGCAGGGCGAAGCGAAGCGTGTGTTCGGCGAGCGCCTTGCAATTTACGCGGAGAAGCTGGGCGTCAACTATCGCGCGTACGCGCTTTCGTCAGCGGCCACGCGCTGGGGCAGTTGTTCGAGCGACGGCAAGATTCGCCTGAACTGGCGGCTGATTCACTTCCCGCTTTCGATTATCGATTACGTGGTTGCGCACGAACTCGCGCATCTGCGGGAAATGAACCACAGCCCGCGCTTCTGGCAAACGGTCGAATCGATCTTCCCGGAATTTCGCGAAGCGCGGCAGACGCTCAAGTCGCATCCGCCTGAATTGCTGCCGACGCTTTAAGGCCCGTGGCCCGCGCTACTTCTTCTTCTGGATGAACTCGATCTTGTAGCCGTCCGGATCGGTCACGAATGCAATCACGGTCGTGCCGTGTTTCATCGGGCCCGCTTCGCGCACCACCGTGCCGCCTTGCGCCTTGATTTTTTCGCAGGCGGCGTAGGCGTCTTCCACTTCCACGGCGAGATGCCCGAAACCGTTGCCGAGGTCATAGGACGGCGTGTCCCAGTTATGCGTCAATTCGATGACGGTGCCGTCGCGCTCATCCGTGTAGCCGACGAACGCCAGCGTGAACTTGCCATCCGGATAATCGTCGCGGCGCAGTAACTTCATGCCGAGCAGTTCGGTGTAAAACGCGATTGAACGATCCAGGTCGCCGACCCGGAGCATGGTGTGAAGCAGGCGCATCGTGTACTCCCTGTTGCTTTGACGTCGAGACCGTCAATGTACCCGGAATCGCCCGCCGTTGCAGCGGACGCAATGCTCGCAATCGACGTGTGAAACGCGCTTCGCAACGCTTCAGAACTGATGCCGCAGCCCCGCCATCAAGCCGATTTGGGAGCCTTTCTGCGCGAGGCCCACGGCATTCACGCCCTGCAATTGCGCGCCGATCAGGTCGCCGCGATACAGCGAATAATCGCCTTCGACGTAGACATCCGTGCGCTTCGACAGGTTGTAGTCGGCGACGAGCTGGTATTGCCACGCCGAGCCGTCTTTCGCGGGAGTTTTGCCGTCCTGCAAGGTCCGCCAGACATTCGCCGCCACATGCCACGCGTTGCCGATCTGCTGCGTGATGCCGCCCATGAACATGCGTCGTCGCGAGAAGTCGGTGTACTTGAGCGCGGTCAGCGAGGCCGCGGAAAACGGTCCGTTGGCGAACGTGGAGAAACCGGCGTCGGCCCGATTGACGATATAGCCGAGCGAAAAGCGCGTCTTGTCCCACGTGTACGAGCCGCCGAATGTCCACGCTTTCGCCGACGCGCCGTTGACCGAGTCTTTCGACTCCTCATACGCGCCGCCGATGGTGAACGGTCCTCCCGCCGGCGCATAGGCCGCCGCTGCGCCGATCTGGCTGCCGTACGAGTTGCCGGCATTGCCGCCGAACGCGTAGCCCGCTGCAAAGGTGAGTCCGTTGTACTTCGCCTGATACTGCACCTGGTTGCTGGTCCAGATGCCGCCCGTCATCGTCACTTCGGGCTGAAAGCTGAAATCGTACGGAATCCACGGATTGCTGCCGTAGCCGCCTACCGTGATGCCTTCGATCATCACGTTGTACTGACGGCCGAAAATGACCTGGCCGTAGGAAGTGGAGCGCACACCGATCTGCGCTTCGTTGAAGAACGGCAAGGTCGGGTCGCTCTGCCCGCTGTTGATGTAGATGCGGTTCTCGAGCTTGAAGAAGGTCGACCAGCCGCCGCCCAGATCCTCGACGCCCTTGAGCCCCCAGCGGCTTTGCGTCATGCCGCCGGTGCCGAGTCCGAGCGACGAATCGCCGGCCTTGTTGGCATGCGTCAGATAGCGCACGCTCTCGTCGACCACGCCGTACAGCGTCACGCTCGATTGGGCGTGCGCGGCCGGACAGCCGAGCGACATCAACGTGACAACGGCCGCGCCTCTGCTGAGGGTCATCATGTCGTTTCCTCGTATCGGCTCCGCTTTGCGCGGATAGAGTTTGACTGCTGACGCGGCGCAGCGTCCGCGAGGTCGGCTTCCTGCAGAAGCCCGGAATCGGCGACACAGTGCGCACTAACGTACTGACAGGCAGTGCTCACGGCGCTGTCGTCGAACCTTAGCGCGAAATAACGACGGTAAGAAATAGGTGTTGCGCGAGGTGTTGCGCGGGCGTTGCGCAAAATCAGCAAAAGGACTTGCGAGTTATAGGAAGCACGCGTAGGCGGTGGGGGCATCGGCCGGGCGGGCCGGCGGGTTTGATATGGTACGTGCTGCGCCGTTCAACCGTCTTGCCTTCCTCTCACGACATCGCCCATGAGCACCACCGCCCTGCCCGCGCGCCGCGCCCCCGATGGCTTCGCCGTCCTGCTGATGGTCGGCTTGTGCGCGATCTGGGGCTTCCAGCAAGTCGCCATCAAAAGCACCAACGCCGCGTTGCCGCCGCTATTTCAGGCAGGCTTGCGCTCGACCATCGCGGCGTTGCTCGTGTGGGGCTGGGCTCGCTCGCGCGGCACGCCGCTCTTTCGCGACGACGGCACGCTCGCCGCAGGTCTGCTGGCGGGCGTCCTGTTCGCCGCCGAATTCGTGTGCATCTTCCTCGGGCTGACGCTGACCAGCGCGTCGCGCATGGCGGTCTTTCTGTACACCGCGCCGTGCTTTACGGCGCTCGGGCTGCACTGGTTCGTCGACGGCGAGCGGATGCGGCGCATCCAATGGATCGGCATTGTCGTCGCGTTTGCGGGCATCGCGCTGGCTTTCGCGGATGGCTTCCTGCATGGCGCCACGGCGAGCGGCTCGTCACTGGCCGCGGTGGCCGGCGACGCGCTCGGCGTGCTGGCAGGCGTCGCGTGGGCCGCGACGACCGTCGTGGTGCGCGCCACGCGGCTCGCGCAGTCGAGCGCGAGCAAGACGCTCTTCTATCAACTGACTGTGTCGGCCGTGGTTCTGCTCGTGATGGCGCTGGCGCTCGGCGAGGCGCATGTCGACACCGTCACGCCGCTCGCGGTCGCGAGCCTCGCGTATCAGGCGGTGGTAGTCGCGTTCGTCAGCTATCTGGTGTGGTTCTGGCTGCTCACGCGCTATGTCGCGTCGCGGCTGTCGGTGTTCTCGTTTCTGACACCGCTCTTTGGCGTGACCTTCGGCGTGCTGCTGCTCGGCGAGTCGTTCAGCTTGCGCTTTCTTATGGCGGCGGCGCTCGTGCTGACCGGTATCGCGCTCGTCAATGCGCCGGGGAAACGGGCGGGAGCGTAGCCGCACGCTCCGCTATACGCTCGCTATAAGGCGGCGAGGCGTCCGTCGCAAAGCCACGCCGCCACTGAGCCGCGTATCAGGCCTTGGCCGCCACGATCTGCGCGACGCGCACGTATTCGGCGACCGGCACATCTTCGGCGCGGCGTTGCAGGTCGAAGCCGATCGCCTCGAAGTCGACGCGATCGCGGAATGCAGCCAGCGTATTGCGCAGCATCTTGCGCCGCTGCGAGAAGGCCGCGGTGACCACCTCGCCGAGCACGCGCTCGTCCACGGGCGTCAGTTCGTGCGGCGCATACGGAATCATTCGCACGATCGCGGAATCGACTTTCGGCGGTGGCTGGAACGCCTCGGGCGGCACGTCGAGCTGCTTGTCGATCACATAGCGATATTGCAGCATCACTGAAAGACGGCTGAACGCCTTCGTGCCCGGCTCGGCCACCATCCGCTCCACCACCTCGTTTTGCAGCATGAAGTGCTGATCGATCACGCGAGGCGCGAACGACACGAGATGAAACAGCAGCGGGCTCGAAATGTTGTACGGCAGATTGCCGACAATGCGCAGCGACGGCGCGTCGCCAGGCGCGGCCAGCGAGCCGAAGTCGAACGCGAGCGCATCGCCCGCATGCAGTTCGAGCAGCTCGCCGAACTTGTTCTTCAGACGCCCGATCAGATCGCGGTCCAGCTCGACGGCATGCAGCGGCGCCTCGGGCGTGGCGAGACGCTCGATCAGCGGCTCGGTCAGCGCGCCGAGTCCCGGCCCGATTTCGACCATGCGCTCGCCGCGTTGCGGCCGGATCACGTCGACGATCGAATCGATCACGCCCATGTCGACCAGAAAGTTCTGCCCGAAACGCTTGCGCGCGATATGACCTTGGTGGCGGCCCTGCTGCTGTCTGCTGGTGGACATCGAAGAAACGCTAAAGAAAGAACACTGCTTGAAAAGAGACGACGCGCGAGGCTGCCGCGGCAGCGTTGAATCAGCCCGCGCGGCGATGTTGCGCCATGGACACTGCTGTGTCGATGGCGGCGATCAGGCTGCCCGCGTCGGCGCGGCCGGTGCCGGCCAGATCGAGCGCGGTGCCGTGATCGACCGACGTGCGGATGATCGGCAAGCCGAGCGTGATGTTGATGCCTTCGCCGAACGTCGCGTACTTCAGCACCGGCAAGCCCTGATCGTGGAACATGGCAAGCACGCAGTCGGCTTCGTCCAGATAACGCGGCTGAAACAGCGTGTCGGCCGGATAAGGACCGCGCGCGTCGATGCCTTCACCGTTCGCGAGTTTCAGCGCGGGCGAGATCACGTCGATTTCCTCGCGCCCGAGATAGCCGTTTTCGCCCGCGTGCGGGTTGAGCCCGGTCACGAGAATGCGCGGCGCGGGCAAGCCGAAGTGATGCCGCAAGTCGTGATCGACAATGCGCAACGTTTCGACGAGACCTTGCTGCGTCAACGCGGCGGAAACATCTTTCAGCGGCAGATGCGTGGTCGCGAGCGCGACCCGCAACGGACGCTTGCCGGTGCCCGCCAGCATCATCACCACGCGCGGCGTGTGCGTGCGCTCGGCGAGATATTCGGTATGGCCGGTAAAGGGCACGCCGGCGTCGTTAATCGTGCTCTTTTGCAGCGGCGCGGTGACGATCGCTTCGAAGGTGCCGGCCATTGCGCCGTCGATTGCGCTGTCCAGCAGATCGAGCACGTAGCGCCCATTGGCCGCGTTCAGTTTGCCCGCGACCGCCGGTGCGCCGAGCGGCCGATGCTGCATGCGAATGCGCCCCGCCTGCGCGGCGAGCGCGCTCCAGTCGACACCCACTGCGCGCGCCCGTTCGGCGAGCAGCGCCGAATCGCCCAGCACCGTGAACTGTGCGCCGGGCCAATGCGTCGCCGCGCCCGCGAGCGCCTGCGCCGTCAGTTCGGGACCGACGCCGGCCGGCTCGCCGGTCGTGATCGCGATCTGCAACGGCAAGCTGGCGGACTGGGCGGCGGTGTTCATGACGATTACCGAATGCTCGACAGATCAGGCTTGACTTCGACGTACGCAGTATCGCGCAGTTCGCGCAGCCAGTCGGCGTAAGCCTGTTCGGCCTTGCGCTGACCGATCGCCTGGCGCGCAAGATCCATTTGCTGTGCAATCGAGCCTTGCGCTTCGCGGCGCTCCAGCACCTGAATCAGGTGATAGCCGTATTCGCTGCGCACCGGGTCGCTGATCTGGCCGTCCTGCAGCGAGTTCATCGCGCGCTCGAATTCGGGCACCGTCTCGCCGGGGCTGATCCAGCCCAGGTCGCCGCCTTGCGACGACGAACCGTCTTGCGAATAGGTGCTGGCGAACTTCGAGAAGTCGCCGCCCGCGGCGATTTCCTTCCTGATTTCGAGCAGCTTCTGACGCGCTTGCGGCTCCGACATGCCGTCGCCGACGCGCAGCAGAATGTGGCGCACATGCGTTTGCACGAGCTTCGGCGCATCGGAACTCGTGCCCTGACCGGCACGGCGATCGACGAGACGCACGACCTCGAAGCCGTCGCTGGTGCGGATCACTTCCGGATTGACCTGGCCCGGACGCAGTGCCGACGCCGCCTTGACGAACTCCGGCGGCAGCTTCGACGGCGCCGCGTAGCCCATGTCGCCGCCCTTCGACGCATCCGGCGCCTGCGAATTCGACTTCGCGAGCTTTTCGAAGTTGGCACCGCCCTTCGCCTCGGCGAGCAATGCCTCGGCCTTCTTCTGAGCCGCCTCGATGTCGGGTTGCGGCGCGTTCAGCGGCGCCTTTAGCAGAATGTGCTCCAGGTGCAGGTCGCTCGTCGCGCCCGCGTTCGGGCCGCGCTGACTTGCGATGTAGTTCGCGACTTCCGCGTCCGATACCGTGACCTTGCTGTCCACTTCCTTCTCACGCAGACGCGAGAGCGTCAGTTCGGTACGCGCGTCGCTCGTGAACGTGGTCCAGGGCACGCCTTGCGCCTCGATACGCGCGCGGTAGACGTCGAGCGACAGGTTGTTCGCCTGCGCGAGCCGCTCCAGCGTTTTCTGCACGGCTGCGTCGTCGATATTGATGCCGTCTTCCTTCGCCTTCTGCAACTGGATGCGTTCCAGCACCATCTGGTTGAGCACCTGCTGACGCAACTGGTCGGCCGGCGGAATCGGCGCGTTTTGCTGGTTCAGGCGGCGCGTGATGAGGCTCACGCGTTCTTCGAGTTCACGCCGCGTGATGACACCGTTGTTGACCACTGCGGCGATCGTGTCGACCGTCTGGCCGCGGTTGCCGGCGAGCGCCTGCGCGTGCACCGGCGCCACCGACAGGAAAGACGCCGCGGCGGCGAGACCTGCCGCGAGCGTTGCCAAGCGAAGCTTTTTCATGATTGCCACAGATACTCCAATGATGTCGGGCACGCCTGGCCCGTCTTTTCGCATTCGATGAACGACCGGGCGAGCGTCATTCGTAATTGATGAACCGCGACTCCGGCGGCGGCGGTGGCGGCAGCGGCGTATAGCCCGCCACGCTGCTGCGGAACGCGGCAATCAGCCCGTTGTCGACGCTCGACAAGCCCTTGAACGTCAACTGCGCGAGAAAGCGCGTGCTCGACTGGTGCTGCCCCGACGTATTCAGCCCGTTTGCGTAGCGCTGAAGACCCGCGCCGAGCGTCCAGCAATCTGCGTCGTACTGCAGACCAACGAGTCCGTCGACGATGCGATGTCCGCCCAGATCGTAATTGAAGCGCCCGACACCGAACACCCGATGCGCCAGCGGCCATTGCCCCGACACCAGCACCTGGTTGATAGGCTCGTTGTCGAGCGTGGTGTTCGCGCGCGTGTACCGATACGCGACGTTGAGCACCTTGCCGGTTGCCGGACTGAATCCGAAGCCGACGCTCGTCTTGACCAGCTGGTTGTTGTCGGCATTATATTGGAACGCAGTTTCCGACGCGAAACCGGCCCCGAGCTTGAGCGACGCGCCCACGATCAGGTCGGAATGCGTGGCCTGCGTGCTCGTCTGCGTCGGCGTCAGCGTGACGCGCTGATCGCGGAAATAGTACTGCTGCGCGATCACGAAGCGCGCGCGTTCGTCGCCCGTTGCGGGGTTGATGAAGCGCGTGGTGAGGGCCGCGGTCAGGCGGTTTGCATCCGCGATACGGTCGTTGCCGACGAACGTGTTCGGCGTGAAGATTTCGGCGAGCCCGAAGTCGGATTCCGCGGTATCGAAGAGCGGCGCTGACTGCTGGTTGCGATACGGCGTGTACACGTAGTACAGGCGCGGTTCCAGCGTCTGGATGTAATCCTCGCCGAAGAGCCGGACCGAGCGGTCGAAAATCAGACCGGTGTCGAACGTCAGCGTGGGGATCGATTCGGTGAAATTCTTCGGCGTGCCGGCGGGCACATCGTTGCTGATGTTGTTCAGGTTGTACGACGCGAAGTGCCACTGCACCTTCGGCGTGACGAAATAACCCGGCCCCACCACGGAGTACGAAATATACGGGTTGAACATCACCCGTTGACCCTGGGTCATGTCCGCGGTCGTGATGCGGAAATTCGTGTAGTCCGCTTCGGCGCCGAAGTCGAAGCCGCCCACGTTGTACTTCGCGTACCTCACGTTCAACTGCGGCTCGCGGCCATACGGCGCGACCGACGGCGTGAGCGTCTGCCAGTGCTGTTCGCGCGCGAGCACGGACCACGGGCCGTTGTTGTAGGTCAACCCGGCTTCCTGCTGATACAGGAGCTGGGTGCCGTTCATGAACTGATTCGACGACGACGACAGGTCTTCCGGATACGTATTGTCCGAAACCTTGTTGTAGTAGATGTAGCCGCCGAACCCGTTGCCGAAGTTCTGGTTGTGCTGGATATACAGCGCGTAGCGGTTGGTCTTCGTCAGCCGGTCGTTCGGCAGGTACTCGCCGGTAATCGAGCCCGAATACGTGGGCGACAGATAGCGGAAGGTGCTCTGCAACTGCACGCCGCGCTTCGAAATGATCCGCGGCGTGACCGTCAGATCGCGATTCGGCGCGATGTTGAAGTAATACGGCACCGACAGTTCGAAACCGTTCGTCGAACTGAGCGAGAAGGTGGGCGGCAAGATACCGCTGCGCCGCTCGCCCGACAGCGGAAACGACAGCCACGGCGACGCGAACACCGGCACGCCCTGGAAAAACAGCACGCTGTTGTAGGCCACGCCTTCGTCGGCGCCGGTATCGAAATCGAACTCGCTGCCCTTGATGTACCACGCCGGATTATCCGCGCACGCGCACGCCGTGTAGGTGCCCTTCGTGAACACCGAGCGCTCGTTGTCGAGCAGATCGACGCGCTCCGCGCTGCCCGAACCGCCCGTCACGTTGAAGTGATACTTGGGCGCGGTCATGAAGCCTTCGCTCGAATCCACCCGCATGTGCGCCTCGGGCCCCGCGAAGGTCGTACCGTTGTTGCTGATGTGAACCTGGCCGTATGCATCGGCCATGTCCGAGTCCTGATCGTAATGCAGCGCGTCGGACTTGATGACGACCGTACCGCGGCGCACTTCGGCCGCGCCCTTGACGGCCATGTCCTGGTCCGTCGTGCCGTTGGTCGAATCGCCGAGCACGAACGTGGCCGGCTTCTGTCCCGGCTGCAGCACATGGTCTTCGAGTTGCGGAGCGAGCTGCATGCCCCACGGTGGATCGATTGGCTGCGGCTGCGCCGCCTCACCGACCAATTGGGCGTGAGCAAGCGCGGGCACGAGGCCCGGTACGGCGATCAACGCCGCGACGAGCCGCCTTTTGCGCGGCATCGCGGCACAAGAGGGATTCGTTTGGGAAAGCTGTCTAGGCGGCATGTATCGTTTGGCGAATCGGCCCGTCCGTCAGCTTTTGCAGTCACGATCCACCGCCTGCACACCACGACCGTGACAGTCGGCTGCACACAATATTTACAATCTCCGAACGGTGAGGCGGGCGGTAAAGCGGAATACGCGAAAGCTGGCGTGAGTCGCGTCAAAAAAGTCGTGGGGTATTATATGGCAAGACGTTGTCCCTCTGAATTTGCCGCCGGTTTTCATGACGCTGCCCCCTTCCCAAGACTTCACACACCATCCCGCCGACAGCCGCCTCGAACTGCTCAAGGTCTGGCTGCAAGGCCACGCGGCCCGTTATGCACTCGACATCAGCACGCTCGCGCCCGCTTCGTCCGACGCGAGCTTTCGCCGCTATTTCCGGCTCGCCGGTAAGGCGGCGGAAGGCGAAAACGCCGGCACGCTGATCGCGGTCGACGCGCCGCCGCCCGAAAAATGCCGCGAGTTCGTGCAGGTCGCGCAGTTGCTCGAAGCGGCCAACGTGCATGTGCCGCGCATCCTCGAAGTGGATTTCGACGCGGGCTTGATGCTCGTCACCGATCTCGGCACCGCGTCGTACCTCGGCGCGCTCACGGCCGCGCAAAACGATAGCGAGCCGCGCCGCGCACGCACGCTGATGCGCGACGCGCTCGACGCGCTGATCCGCTGGCAACTGACATCGCGCGAAGACGTGCTGCCGCCGTTCGACGAAGCGTTCCTGCGCCGCGAGATGGAGCTGATGCCGGAGTGGTTCATCGGCAGGCACCTGGGGCGCGAGGTCGACGACAATACGCGCGGCCTGCTCGACCGCACGTTCGCGCTGCTGATCGCGAGCGCGCGGGCGCAGCCGCAAGTGTTCATGCTGCGCGATTTCATGCCGCGCAATCTGATGGTGTGCGCAGCGCCAGGTGCGGCCGGCGAAGCAAGCCGCGCGGCCAACCCCGGCGTGCTCGACTTCCAGGACGCGGTATACGGCCCAATCACTTACGACGTCGCGTCGTTGCTGCGCGACGCCTTCCTCAGTTGGGACGAGGAGTTCGAGCTCGATTGCTTCGTCTACTACTGGGAACGCGCGAAGAAAGCCGGCCTGCCCGTCGATCCCGATTTCGGCGAGTTCTATCGGCAGATCGAATGGATGGGTCTGCAACGGCATATCAAGGTGCTGGGTCTCTTCTGCCGCATCAATTACCGCGACGGCAAGGCGCATTACATGAACGACTTGCCGCGCTTCATCGGCTACGCGCGCAAGGTGGCCGAACGTTATGCACCGCTGCGTCAGTTCGGCAAGCTGCTCGACGATCTGGAAGGCCGCGCGAATGAAATCGGCTACACGTTCTGAACAATCACAATGCCTCTGAAGAAAGCGATGATTTTCGCCGCGGGCCGCGGCGAGCGCATGCGTCCGTTGACCGACGCGTGTCCGAAGCCTCTACTCGAAGCGGGCGGCAAGCCGCTGATTGTCTGGCAGATCGAACGGCTCGCGCGGGCGGGCTTTGAAACCATCGTGATCAATCACGCGTGGCTCGGCGAGCAGATCGAAGCCGCGCTCGGCGACGGTTCACGCTGGCACGTCGAACTGCGCTATTCGCCCGAGCGTGAAGCACTCGAGACCGCGGGCGGCATCGTGCAGGCGCTTACGCTGATCGAAGATAACGGGGCAAGCGAAGTGTTCGTCGCGGTGAGCGGCGACGTGTACGCGGACTTCGATTACAGCAGGTTGAGCGCGCGCGCCGACGCATTGAAGGCTTTGCCCGAGCCGGGCATGCATCTCGTCATGGTGCCGAATCCCCCGTTTCATCCGAACGGAGACTTTGCGCTCAAGGACGATGTGTTGTCGCTCGACGGCGCGCCGCGCTTCACGTTCGGCAATATCGGACTCTATGACACGCGCATGTTCCGCGATCTTCCGCGTGGCACGCGACGCGCGCTCACGCCGTATTACCGCGAAACGATCGCACGCGGTCTTGCGACCGGCGAGTTATACGAAGGCTTGTGGGAAAACGTCGGCACGCCGGCGCAGCTTCAGCAACTCGATGAGAGGTTGCGGTTGCGCTGAGATCGCGGTGCGGTCGCGCTGAGTTTGCGTTCAACGCGCCGGCAGTTCCGCGCTGTCAGGCATCGCCGCAGCGCCGGCACTCTCCACCACTTCCGACGTCTCGGCCGCGCGTTGCTGCTGCAACGCCCACATCTGCGCGAACAGGCCGTTTGCGCGCAACAGTTCGGCATGCGTGCCGCGCTCGACGATGCGCCCCTTGTCCATCACGATGATCTGCTGAGCGTGCACCACCGTCGACAGCCGGTGCGCGATGATCAGCGTCGTGCGTTCGCGCGCGATCTGATCGAGCTCGTGCTGGATCGCGCGTTCCGAACGTGAATCGAGTGCGGACGTGGCCTCGTCGAACAGTAGAATCGGCGGATTCTTCAGGATGGTCCGCGCAATCGCGACGCGCTGCTTCTCGCCGCCCGAGAGCTTCAGGCCGCGCTCGCCGACCGGCGTGTCATAGCCTTTCGGCAGTCCTTCGATGAACTCGTGGATATGCGCCGCGCGCGCCGCCGCGATCACTTCGTCGCGCGTCGCCGAAGGCCGTCCATAAGCGATGTTGTAGTAGATCGAATCGTTGAACAGCACCGTGTCCTGCGGCACCGTGCCGATCGACGCGCGCAACGACGCCTGCGCGACGTCGCGAATATCCTGACCGTCGATGGTGATCGCGCCGCCCGTCGCGCGGTCCAGATCGTAGAAGCGGAACATCAGCCGCGCGAGCGTCGACTTGCCCGAGCCGCTATGCCCGACCACGGCCGTCGTGGTGCCAGCCGCAATCGTAAAGCTCACGTCGTGCAGAATCTGCCGCGCCGGCTCGTATGAAAAGTTGACGTGCTCGAAACGCACTTGCCCGCCGCTCACTCGCAGCGCGGGCGCGCCCGGCACATCGGGCACTTCCTGCGCGGCGCCGAGCAGCGTGAACATGCGGTCCATGTCGGTGAGACTTTGCTTCAGCTCGCGATACACGACGCCCAAGAAATTCAGCGGAATATAAAGCTGCAGCATGAACGTGTTGATCAGCACGAGATCGCCGAGCGTGAGGCGCCCGGCCATCACGCCTTCGGTCGCGCGCCACAGAATGAACACGAGCCCCGTGCCGATGATCGCCTGCTGCCCGAAGTTCAGCGCCGACAGCGAGCGCTGCGACTTGATCGCCGCGGTGCGATAGCGCTTCAGGTTCTCGTCGTAACGGCTCGCTTCCCACTCTTCGTTGCCGAAGTACTTGACGGTTTCATAGTTGAGCAGCGAGTCGATGGCGCGCGAGTTCGCCTTCGAATCGAGCTCGTTCATCGTGCGGCGAAAATGCGTGCGCCACTCGGTCACCTTCACCGTGAAGACGATGTACACGGCCAGCGCCACGAACGTGACCGCGGCGTAATACGCCTCGTACTTGACGACGAAAAAGCCAAGCACGAGGCCGACTTCGACGAGCGTCGGCAGAATGCTGTACAGCGAATACGAAATGAGTTGCGTGATGCCGCGCGTGCCGCGTTCGATGTCGCGCGACATGCCGCCCGTTTGCCGCTCGAGATGAAAGCGCAACGACAGGCCATGCAGATGCCGGAACACCTTGAGCGCGAGTTGCCGCACGGCGCTTTCGGTGACTTTCGAAAAGAGGATTTCGCGCAACTCGGTGAAGAGCGACGTGGAGAGCCGCACCACCGCATAGGCGACCACCAGCAAGCCGACGCCGCCGAGCAGCACGATGCCCGGCGAATCGTGCGCGCGGCCAAGCGCCGTGAGATGCTGCACGGACGCGAGACTGTCGACGATCCGCTTCATCACGATCGGCACGCCGAGGTTGGCGATCTTCGCGCCGATCAGGCAGCTCAGCGCGAACGCGACACGCCATTTGTACGTGGCGAGATACGGCAGCAGAGACAGGATCGTCTGCCAGTCGTTGCGCGGCTGGGTGGAAATCGGCGAGGGTTCGGACGGAAGCGAGCGGCGCATGGATTGGGCTGGGGAGATATGGAAATGCCGGAGTTCGCAGCGGCCGCGACCGCCACGCGCGCGCCGCCAACTGCCGGCGCACGGGGCCTCGTCGCGACCCGACTGGGCGCTTTCCCGTACAATTCCTGATCGTTCTATTGTCGCAGAAGCCGGCTGGCGCCGCTTTTCATCGGCGAGACGGCTCGTTATGGCTGGACGTTGGGCGCGGCTTGCGTCGCGAGCCGCGCCGGCCAGGCGAATCAAACCAACACGCGTTTCCAGGGTAACTGATGACCGATATTCTCCAACTCCCGCAAAAGCCTTGCGCGCTGCGCGTCATGCCGCAGCCGGCGGACGCCAATATCCACGGCGACGTGTTCGGCGGCTGGATCATGGCGCAGGTGGACATTGCCGGCTCGATCCCGGCAAGCCGCCGCGCGAACGGGCGAGTCGCGACCATCGCGGTCAATTCGTTCCTCTTCAAGCAGCCGGTGTTCGTCGGCGATCTGCTGAGCTTTTATGCGGACATCGTGAAGACGGGCAATACGTCCATCACCGTTTCCGTCGAGGTCTACGCGCAACGTATGAGCCTCGCGGAAGACATCGTCAAAGTGACGGAGGCCACGCTGACCTACGTCGCCACCGACAGCGACCGCCGTCCGCGCGCACTGCCCGCGCTCGACTGAAACGCGCCGGACCCGCCCCAACGCGCCGAACCCACCCGACCGCAGCGCGGCGCTATTGATCCCCAAGCGCCGCATTCGCGCGCAGATACGCGTCGACCTGTCCTTCGATCCACTGCGCGAAATGCGCCTGCTGCGCAGTGAGCGTTTCGCGCTGCTGCCACACAAGCCAGTACGGATAGCGATAAGGCACGCGAACCCGCGTGATCTGCACCAGCTCGCCGCGCGCAAGCGCGTGCGCGACCAGGCTGCGCCGCTCGAGCGCAACGCCCTGGCCGAGCAATACCGCGCCGATCACCACGTTCGAATCGTTCGCGGACAACACCACGCGCGCGGCATCCGGTTGCGCGACCTTCGCGGCTTCGCACCAGTCGGCCCACGGCGCGTCGGGACTCGAAATCAGCGGACACGCGATCACCTCTTCGGCCGTGACCGGCAAGCGGCCACCTGGCGCGAGCGCAAAATGCGGCGCGGCGACCACGATCATTTCATCGTCGAATAGCTTTTGATGCGCGACGTCGGGCCAATGGCCCTGGCCCATGCGAATGCCGACATCGCTCGCACCGTGGCGCAAATCTTCGAGTTGCAAACTCGTGACGAGACGAACGCGGTAATACGGATGCGCGTCGCGAAAGTCGGGCAGACGCGGCACGAGCCAATGTTGCGCGAACGACGGCAATGTTGCGATCACCAGTTCGCTGTCGTGCGGACGCGCGAGCACGCGGCGCGTGGCCTGCGTGATGTCGCGCAGCGCCGCGCGGATTTCGAGCGCGTAGAGACGGCCTTCGTCGGTTGGACGCAGACCGCGCGCTTCGCGCACGAAAAGCGCGACGCCCATCGCCTCTTCGAGTACCTTGATCTGCTGGCTCACCGCCGAATGCGTGACGTGCAACTCGCGGGCCGCCTGCGTGACGCCGCCGAGGCGCGCGACGGCCTCGAAGCAGCGCAGAGCGGTCAAGGGCGGAATGCGTTTCATGTAAGAGATTCTGACGTAAACCGTCGAATAATTTCGCTTTTTCTGCCGCGCCGGGATGCTTAATCTATTGCGGTGAAGCGCGCCGCATCGACACGGCGGGACGCGGCGACACGCAACGAGCGCCGCGACCCCACGGCGCATGATGATAGAACGTCTAACGGGACAGACATGAAACTGATCGGAATGCTCGACTCGCCTTACGTGCGCCGGGTCGCTATCTGCATGAAGCTGCTCGGGCTCCAGTTCGAGCACGCGCCCATCTCGGTGTTCAGCACCTACGACCAGTTCGCGGCCATCAACCCGGTCGTCAAGGCGCCGACGCTCGTCGCCGACAACGGCAAGGCGGTGATGGACTCGACGGTGATCCTGCAATATCTCGCGTCGCTGGCCGGTCCGAAGCAGCGGCTATTTCCGTCGCATCCAGACGACTGCCTGCGCGCCGCGCGCCTGACCGGCCTCTCGCTCGCCGCATGCGACAAGAGCGTGCAGATCGTCTACGAACGCAACCTGCGGCCGGCCGACAAGCAGCATGAACCGTGGATGGACCGTGTGCGTGCGCAAGTGCTCGCCGCCTACGCCGAGCTCGAACAGGAAGCTGCGGCGGCGCCCTTGCCGACCGAGGCCGAGCGCTTCGGCGCGGCGGAAGTCACGGTCGCGGTCGCGTGGAATTTCACGCAGATGATGCTGCCGCAGATCGTCAGCGCGAGCGCGCATCCGCATTTACAGGCGTTTTCGGCGGCAGCGGAACAGTTGCCGGTTTTCGTGAGCACGCCGGCGGTGTGAGCGCGGCGCAGGCGTTAGCCAGGCTTCAGGCCATCGCCGGTTCGTGCGCGGTGCCGCCTTTCATCAGCGCGGAGATCGCATCGGTCGACAAAGGCTTCGCGAAGTAGAAGCCTTGCATCTCGTCGCACGCGCGCTCCTTCAGAAAGTC
Organism: Paraburkholderia sp. RL17-368-BIF-A; assembly: GCF_046054045.1. Classification (NCBI taxonomy): domain Bacteria; kingdom Pseudomonadati; phylum Pseudomonadota; class Betaproteobacteria; order Burkholderiales; family Burkholderiaceae; genus Paraburkholderia; species Paraburkholderia sp. RL17-368-BIF-A. Next base: position 32,846 of record NZ_JARESN010000005.1, on the reverse strand, counting down.
GAGTTGCGCCGAGGTCTCGACGCCTTCGGCGATCACTTGCAGCTTCAACGAATGCGCGAGTGCGATGATCGCCGACGTGATGGTCTCGTCGTCGCCCGAGATGCCGATGTCGGACACGAACGAGCGGTCGATCTTCAGCCGGTCCACCGGAAAGCGCTTCAGATAGCTGAGGCTCGAATAGCCGGTGCCGAAGTCGTCGATTGCGAGGCCGATGCCCAGCGCGCTCAGTTCGTTGAGCATCGACACGGCTTCTTCGGCATTGCGCATGATCGCGCTTTCGGTCAGCTCCAGTTCCAGGTATCGCGGCTCGAGCCCGGTTTCGTCGAGCACCTGCATCACGAGCTTGGCAATATCGCGCTGCTGGAACACGCGCGCCGACAGGTTCACGGAAACGCGCGCCGGCGGCAAACCGAGATCCTGCCACGCCTTGTTCTGACGGCACGCTTCGCGCAGCACCCATTCCGACAACGGGCCGATCAACCCGCTTTCTTCGGCAACGGGAATGAACGACGACGGCGGCACGAGCCCGACTTCGGGATCGCGCCAGCGCACCAGCGCCTCGGTGCCGACAATCCGCCCAGTGTGAATATCGACTTGCGGCTGGTAGTGCAGCAAGAACTGGTTGTCGCGCAGCGCGCGCCGCAGGCGCCGCTCGAGGTTAAGGCGCGCGCCCGCGCTCGCGTTCATCTCGGGCTGATAGAACTGGAACGTGTTGCGGCCCATGTCCTTCGCGCGATACATCGCGAGATCGGCCTTTTTCATCAGCGTTTCCGCGTCGTCGCCGTCTTGCGGGAACAGGCTCGCGCCCAGGCTGCAGCCCACGTATAGTTCCGTTCCGTCGAGCCACACCGGTTCCGAGATCGACGCGCGCACGCGCTCCATCCACGCAATCAGCGATTGTTCGTCGACGGTATCGGTCATCACGACCACGAACTCGTCGCCGCCGTGACGCGCGACCGTATCGCTCGTGCGCGTGCAGCGCGCGAGCCGCTCCGCGACGACACCGAGCAGCCGGTCGCCGACGCTGTGACCCAGGCTGTCGTTGACGTTCTTGAAGCCGTCGAGATCCATGAACACGACAGCCACGCCCTTGTGCTGCCGCTGCGCGACGATCAACGCATGCTGCAAGCGGTCGCGCAGCAGGTTGCGATTCGGCAGGCGCGTGAGGCTGTCATAGTTGGCCTGATATTCGAGCTGTTCCTGATAGCGCATCAAGTCGGTGACATCGTTGATCACGCCGATGTGATGCGTGATGATGCCTTCGGCATCCGGCACCGGCGCGATGAAGAGCTGATTCCAGAACAGCGCGCCGTCCTTGCGATAGTTGCGCACCACCGCGCTCACTTCGCGATTCGCGGCGAGCGCCTCGCGGATCAGCGCGACGCCTTCCTGCTCGCGATCGTCGCGTTGCAGCACGCGGCAATCATGGCCGATCACCTCGGCGGGATCGTAGCCCGTGATGCGCATGAAGGCCGGATTCACGTATTCGATGAGATTGCCCGCCGGCGAAGGCGCCGTGATCAGAATCGCGTTGACGCTCGCATCGAGCGCGCGGCTTTGCAGACGCAGCGCGAGATCGGCGCGCTTGCGCTCGGTGATGTCCGTGTAGGAACCGAGCACGCCGATCACGCGGCCGTCGCCGTCGGTGAACGGCAGCTTGCTCGTGACGGTCGTGCGGTGCACGCCGTCTATCACCACGTCGACTTCGAAGTTCATCTTCGGCACGCCCGTGCCGACCACTTCCCTGTCGTGCGCGTTCAGCAATTCGGCGAACGCCCGCCACGGCATGTCGGCGTCGCTCTTGCCGACCACCTGCTCGGGATACGACAGACCCGCGTCGCGCGCGAACGCCATGTTGCAGCCGAGATAGCGCGACTCCAGGTCCTTCCAGAAAATGCGCTGCGGGATGTTGTCGATCACCGCTTCGAGCATCTGGTTCGAGCGCTGCGCCTCGGCTTCGGCGTTGATCTGCTCGGTGACGTCGTCGGCGAGAACGAAGAACGCGGCGCGGCCCATGAAGTTCAGCGCGTGATAGGAGATGTCCGCGCTGATCACCGAGCCGTCCTTGCGCCGGTGATGCCAGATGCCCGCCATCGTGCGGCCGCGTTCGGCGCTGTCGGCGCGCTGCAAATGCGACTCGAGCCGCCCGATCTCGCTATTGGGCCGGATCGCGCGAATCGTCATGTCGAGAAACTCGCTCTCCGAATAGCCGTACTGCTTGATCGCGGCCGAATTGACGGCGAGAAAGCGCAGCGTCTCGCGCTCGAAGATATACATCGGCACCGGATGATCGTCGAACAGGCTGCGAAAGCGCTCGTCGTTGCGGCCGAGCGCGCGCACGCTGTGCAGCTTCTTGCGCGCGCTGCTTTCGCGTGCGCCGAAGGTGAAGATCAGGAGCGCCGCGCCCGCCAGCATGGTCGCGATCAGAAACAGCGCCGCGTGCCGCCGCTCCTTCGACGACGCCGCGAGCGACGCCTGCAACGCGCGGCTCTCGGCTGCCCGCAGCGCGGCGAGGCCCGCTTCGACACGCTGCAACCCGAGCCCGGCGTGCATGTACGACGCCGCCGTCCATGCGCGCGAGGCGGCCGGCTCGTCGGCGTCGCGCGTGAGCAGTGCATCGCCGATGTCGCGTTGCAGCGCGCGCCGGTCCGCGCCGACCTGGGCGAGCGTGGCGAGCATCGCGGGCTCGTCGGCCAGTTCGCCCTGCAACTTGCTTTCGAGACTCGCGAGCGTCGCGTTCATCGTCGCGGCCGCGTCGACGGGCGGCGGATCGCCCGCGGCCTCGAGGCGGCCGAGCGCGGCGAGACCGCCGTCGAGCGCCGACTGGTACGCGTCGAGGCTCTGGCGAACGTGCGTCGAATGCAGCATGCGCGCGTCGGCCTCACGCTGGCCGGCGATCTGCAAGCATGCGGCGAACACGTTTGCGCCGAGCGCGACGGCCACGACCGCTATGTTGATCAGCAGCCGCTTCGAGATGAAAGGAGTCATGGGTTCCGAACGTCGATCGTTCTTCGGGCGGGAGCGCGAGGCCGCTTGCGATGCGTCCGGCGGCATCGATGCGAGTCTTTTACGCGCTAACCTTTGGATAACGGCAGCGTTCGGAACAGGTTGAGGGTGGGAGGTGAAAAAAAGTTGGTGGGGTGCGCCTAGCCGGCCGCACCTAGCCGGCCGCACCAAATTCCTTCATCGCCGGGATGAAGTCGTGGTTGATCTCCTGCTTGCGCGACAACTTCGCCAGCACGTAGCGCTTGAACGGTTCCAGCTCCGCCCACCGCGCGGCGCTCGGACCCGCGAGGCCCGCCAGCTTCGCCTGACGCTCGACGCTTTCAGGCACGCTCGCCGTGTCGCGCCACGCGGGCGCTTCGTCCGGCGTGAACCACTCCGGTTCGACGTTCGCGTGCGTGCGCAGCATCTCGAACAGTGCGTGATCGAAGTTGGGCTCGATCTCCGCATCGTCTTCGACGGGAAAACGCGCGAGCAGCTTGCGGTCCTCCAGCGGCAGCATTTGCCATTGCGCGAGCGAAATGCGCAGCCCGAAACGATCGAGATTGAAGCGAACCGACATCGGGATGTAGGTGAAATTCTCCGACGACTCCACCTCGAAGTTGAACAGCAGCGGTGCTTCGTTGAGTCCCATGACAGTTTCCTCTTGGATGACGGGCAACGCACAAGGCCAGCTTGAGGTATTTTAGAACCTTATTCGTGCGTCGGCGGCGCGGCATGGCCGGGCGCACGCACGGCATCAACGGAGTGAATCAGCGTGAACGAACTGCAAACAGGCCAGCCCGGCGCGGTGGAGCGTCAGGTGCACCGCCATCGCGGCGCGGCGGTGGAAACGGTCACCGACCACGTCGGTCAGGAGTGGCCAGTCGCGCTCGTCTTCAACGGCATCTCGCATGCGGTGATGATGTGCACGCCACGCGATCTCGAAGCATTCGCCGTCGGCTTTGCGATTTCGGAAGGGATTGTCGAGCGCGGCAGCGACATTCAGGACATCGAGGTCGAACTGCATGACGACGGCGAATTGCCGCACGCCGAGGTGCAATTGCAGGTCGTGCAGCAGGCGTTCGTCGCACTGAAGGAAAAGCGCCGCGCGTTGGCCGGCCGCACCGGCTGCGGCGTGTGCGGCATCGAAAGCATCGATCTGCTCGATCTGAAGCCGGAACGCGTGCCCGACACCGGCTTTTTGCAACGGCTCGCGCCCGACGCGATCGCGCGCGCGGCCCGCGAATTGCCCGCGCATCAGGCGTTGACGCGCCTCACAGGCGGCCTGCACGCGGCTGCGTGGTGCGACGCGGCGGGCGCGATCCGCTACGCGTTCGAAGACGTCGGCCGCCACAACGCGCTCGACAAACTGATCGGCCAGCTCGTGCTCGATCGCGCGGATACCAAAGAAGGCTTCGTGTTTCTGTCGAGCCGCGCGAGCTATGAACTCGTGCGCAAAGCCGCGCGCGTCGACGTGCCGATGCTCGCGACGATTTCGGCGCCGTCGTCGCTGGCGATTGCGATTGCCCGCAAGGCCGGCGTGCGGCTCGTCAGCTTCTGCCGCGAAACCAGCTACGTCGATTACGACACGGCGCAGCCCTGAGCGGCTCCTGCGAGCATCGCCAAGTGGGCGCTTTGCAGCCGCCCCGCTCGTTCAGTCGAATTGCCGGAAGTCCGGCTTGCGCTTCTCGAAGAACGCCTTGAACGCCTCACGCGCTTCGGGCGCGATCAGCATCTTGCCGAAGTGCAGCGCTTCCTCCGACATCTGCGTTTGCAGTTCCTGGTGGCTCGCGCGCTTCATCAGGCTCTTGGTCACGCGCAATGACGACGCCGGCAACGCGGCGAGCTTCGCGGCTTGCGATGCCGCGAACGCGTCGACTTCCGCAGCCGGCAACACGCGATTCACGAAGCCCATGCGCTGCGCTTCGGCGGCGTCGAACGCCTCGCCGAGCAGCAGCTTTTCCGCCGCGGCCTGATAGCCCGCGACGCGTTGCAGCAGCAAACTCGACGCCGCTTCGGGACACAGCCCGAGTTGCGCGAACGGCAACGAGAAGCTCGCCGAATCCGCGGCATAAACCAGATCGCAATGCAGCAGCAGCGTCGTGCCGATGCCCACCGCCGGCCCTGCGACCGACGCCACCACCGGCTTTTCCGCCGAACTGATCGCGCGCAGGAACTGGAACACCGGCGCGTTTTCGCCCATCGGCGGCGCCTTCATGAAGTCTTCGAGATCGTTGCCCGCGCTGAAAATGCCCGCGCTGCCGCGAAACAGAATGGCGCGCACGGACGCATCGGCTTGCGCGTCGACCAACGTGTCGGCCATCGTCTGATACATCGCGGCCGTGATCGCGTTCTTCTTGTCCGGCCGGTTGAAGGCAATCGTCAGCACACCGTTGGCGCGCTCGACCAGAATGTCCGTCGTCATGTTCGTCTCCTTCATGTGCTACAGAATCTGCTGTAGTAAAAGCAAAAACGGTTCGCAAGCGCGAGGCCTGCGAACCGTTGCGAGCGCCTTAACGGCATGCCGCGTGCACCGAAGCGAGCCGTATCACAGCCGCTCGATGATGCCCGCCGCGCCCATCCCCGTGCCAACGCACATCGTCACCATGCCGTACTTGTAGTTGCGGCGGCGCAAGCCGTGCACGACCGTCGACGCACGAATCGCACCCGTCGCGCCCAGCGGATGGCCAAGCGCGATCGCGCCGCCGAGCGGGTTGATCTTCGACGGATCGAGGCCCAGGTCCTGAATCACCGCGAGCGATTGCGCGGCGAACGCTTCGTTCAACTCGATCCAGTCGAGGTCGTCCTGTGTCAGACCCGCGGCCTTCAGCGCTGCCGGAATCGCTTCCTTCGGCCCGATGCCCATGATTTCCGGCGGCACGCCGCGCACCGCGAAGCTGACGAAGCGCGCGAGCGGCGTCAGGTTGAACTGCTTGAGGATCTTCTCCGACACGACGATCAGTGCGCCCGCGCCGTCCGAGGTCTGCGAGCTGTTGCCGGCCGTCACCGAGCCCTTGTTCGCGAACACCGTGCGCAGTTTCGCGAGACCTTCGAGCGACGTGTCGGCGCGTGGGCCTTCGTCGAGCGAGACTTCGCGCGTTTTAACGCGCACTTCGCCCGTGGCGAGATCGGGGAAGCGCTCAGTGACCGTGTACGCGGCGATCTCGTCGTTGAATTCGCCGGACTGCTGCGCGGCGATTGCGCGGCGATGCGATTCGACCGAGAACGCGTCTTGCGCTTCGCGGCTGATCTTCCAGCGCTCGGCGACTTTCTCGGCGGTCAGGCCCATGCCGTACGCAATGCCAACATCTTCATTGCGATCGAAGATATGCGGCGACAGCGACGGCTTGTTGCCCATCATCGGCACCATGCTCATCGACTCGCAGCCGCCCGCGATCAGCGCGTCCGATTCGCCGACACGGATGCGGTCCGCGGCCATCGCCAACGCGGTCAGGCCCGACGCGCAGAAGCGGTTCACCGTCACGCCGCCGACCGACTGCGGCAGGCCCGCGAGCAGCGCGCCCATGCGGGCCACGTTCAGGCCTTGTTCCGCCTCGGGAATCGCGCAGCCGACAATCGCGTCTTCGATCACCTTCGTGTCGAGGCCGGGCACTTGCGCCACGGCGGATCGGATTGCATGCACCAGCAGTTCGTCGGGGCGCGTGTTCTTGAACACGCCGCGCGGCGCCTTGCCGATCGGCGTGCGGCTCGCGGCGACGATATATGCGTCTTGCAATTGCTTGCTCATTTGTTTCTCCGAAATTTGCGCGCGTCGCTGTTAGTTCCGCACCGGCTTGCCGGTTTGCAGCATGCCCATGATCCGCTCCTGCGTCTTCTGCGTGCCGAGCAGATCGACGAACGCGCGGCGCTCGAGTTGCAGCAGCCATTCTTCATCGACGAGACTGCCGCCTTCCACGTCGCCGCCGCACACGGCTTCGGCGATGCGGCTCGCGATCAGGAAATCGTGCTCGCTGATGAAGCGGCCGTCGCGCATGTTCACGAGCGATGCCTTGATGGTCGAGATCGCCGAGCGTCCGGCAACCGGCACCTGCGTGACGCGCAGCGGCGGACGATAGCCCGCGCCGGCGAGCGCGCGCGCTTCCTTCTTCGCGACGTCGAGCAACTCGAACACGTTGAACACAATCGTGTCCGACGGCTTCAGATAACCCATCGCGCGGGCGTCGAGCGCGGACGCCGACACCTTCGCCATCGCCGCGTTTTCGAACGACTTCTGCACGAACTTCAGCAGGTCATTGGTCGCGCCGACTTGCGTCGCGGCTTCGGCCGCGCGCAACGCCGCTTCCTTCAGACCGCCGCCTGCGGGCACGAGACCCACGCCGACTTCCACGAGGCCGATATAGCTTTCGATGTGCGCAACGCGCTTCGCGCTATGGAGCAGCAACTCGCAGCCGCCGCCGAGCGCAATGCCCGACACTGCGGCCACAACCGGCACGCTCGCGTACTTCACGCGCAGCATGCCTTGCTGGAACTTCTTCACGAACGGCTCGATGCCTTTGGCGCCGCCCATCATGAACGCGGGCATCGCTTCTTCGAGGTTGGCGCCCGCCGAGAACGGGCCGCCCGGCGCGCCGAGTTTGAGCGACGTCGGCTGCCAGATCACGAGGCCCTTGTAGTCCTTCTCGGCCAGTTCGATCGCCTGCGTCAAACCGTCGATCACCGACGGTCCGATCGTGTTCATCTTGCTCTTGAACGACACGATCAGAACATCGTTCTCGCCAGCGCGGTCGTCGACCCATGCGCGCACCGCGTCGGTTTCGAACAATGTCTTGCCGTAGGTCTTCGGGTCCGCAGCCGTTTCACCGACGAGCGGCGCGCGGAACACCTGCCGCTCATACACGCCAAGCGACGAGCGCGGCACGAACGTCTTCGAAGCCGGCGACCACGAACCTTCGTTCGTATGCACGCCGCCCTTTTCGGCGACGGGACCGTCGAGCACCCACGAAGGCAATGGCACAGTCGAAAGCGCCTTGCCCGCCGCGATGTCTTCCTGCACCCATTCGGCGACCTGCTTCCAGCCGGCCGTCTGCCAGCCTTCGAACGGACCTTCGTTCCAGCCGAAACCCCAGCGGATGGCGAGGTCGACGTCGCGCGCGTTATCGGCGATGGATTCCAGATGCACGCCGATGTAGTGGAACACGTCGCGGAAAATGGACCACAGGAATTGGGCTTGCGGATGCTCCGATTCGCGCAGCAGTTTCAGCCGCTCGGCCGGCGGACGCTTCAGAATGCGGCCGACCAGTTCGTCGGCCTTCGCGCCGCCATCCACGTACTCGCCCGTTTTCGGGTCGAGCACCTTGATCGCCTTGCCTTCTTTCTTGTAGAAGCCGCCGCCCGTCTTCTGACCGAGCGCACCCTTCTTCACGAGTTCGGCGAGCACGGCCGGCGTTTCGTAGACCGGGAAGAACGGATCGTCCTTCAGGTTGTCCTGCATCGTCTTGATGACGTGCGCCATCGTGTCGAGACCGACGACATCAGCAGTACGGAACGTGGCCGACTTCGCACGGCCGAGACGCGAGCCGGTCAGGTCGTCCACTTCGTCGAAACGCAGGCCGAATTTTGCGGCCTCGGTAATCACGGCGAGAATCGAGAAAATGCCGACGCGATTCGCGATGAAGTTCGGCGTGTCTTTCGCGCGCACGACGCCCTTGCCGACCACGCTCGTCAGAAACGTTTCGAGTTGATCGAGAATTTCCGGGCGCGTGGTCGCGGTCGGAATCAGTTCGACCAGATGCATGTAGCGCGGCGGATTGAAGAAATGCACGCCGCAAAAGCGCGCCTTGAGTTCGTCCGCGAAACCTTGCGACAACTCGGTGATCGACAGGCCCGACGTGTTGGTCGCGAAGATCGCGTTCGGCGCGATGTGCGGCGACACCTTCTTGTACAGGTCGTGCTTCCAGTCCATGCGCTCGGCGATCGCTTCGATCACGAGGTCGCATTCGGCGAGCTTCTCGATGTCGTCGTCGTAATTGGCGGGCTGGATGTACTGCGCGTCGTCCTTCACGCCGAACGGCGCGGGCGACAGCTTCTTCAGATTCTCGATCGCCTTCAACGCGATGGCGTTCTTCGGACCTTCCTTTGCGGGCAGGTCGAACAGCAGCACCGGCACCTTGGCGTTGATCAGGTGCGCGGCGATCTGCGCGCCCATCACGCCGGCGCCGAGCACGGCTACCTTGCGAATGATCAGATTGCTCACGTTGTTCCTCCGGGGAGTTATGCGGTGTCGCGAATGTGTCGCGAGTTTGTCGACTACTTCGCGATGGATGTGGCCGGCAAAGTCGCCGCGTCGTTGGAACCCGCGCGGCGACTTTCCGTGAGTTGATTTAGAACAGCGCTTCTTCGTAGTCCATCAGCGGCTTGGAACCGGCGCGCGCCTGGCGAATCGTCATCGCCGTTTCGGGCAGCAGCTTCGCGAAGTAAAAACGCGCGGTGGCGAGCTTGGCCTTGTAGAACGGATCGCCCGATGCTTCGTTATCCAGCGCGACGCGCGCCATGCGCGCCCAGAAGTACGAGAACACGAGGTGCCCGACGGTGCGCAGATACGGCACGGCCGCAGCGCCCACTTCGTCCGGATTCTGCATGGCCTTCATGCCGATTTCCATCGTCAGCTTCTGCACCTTTTCGCCGATGTCGGCGAGCGGGTTGATGAACTCCTGCATCTCCGGCTTGATGCCTTCGGCTTCGACAAACTCGGTCACGAGCTTGCCGAACTTCTTCATCTTCGCGCCCATGTCGCCGAGAATCTTGCGGCCGAGCAGGTCGAGCGCCTGAATCGCGTTCGTGCCTTCGTAGATCATGTTGATGCGCGCGTCGCGCACGTACTGCTCCATGCCCCACTCGGCGATAAAGCCGTGGCCGCCGTAAATCTGCATCGCGTGATTCGTGCCTTCGAACGCGTTGTCCGACAGGAACGCTTTCAGGATCGGCGTGAGCAGCGCGACGAGATCGGCGGCTTCCTTGCGCACGGATTCGTCGGCGTGCGACAGTTCCTTGTCGATGTGCAAAGCGGACCAGTACGAGAATGCGCGCGCGCCTTCCGCATAGGCCTTTTGCGTGAGCAGCATGCGGCGCACGTCGGGATGCACGATGATCGGATCAGCGGCTTTGTCCGGCGCCTTGGGGCCGGTCAGCGAGCGCATCTGCAGACGTTCTTTCGCATACGTCAGCGAGTTCTGGTACGCGACTTCGGTCAAGCCCAAACTCTGCATGCCGACGCCCAGACGCGCAGCGTTCATCATCACGAACATCGCGTTCAAGCCTTTGTTCGGCTCGCCGACGAGCCAGCCCTTCGCGTTGTCGAGATTGATCACGCAGGTCGCGTTGCCGTGAATGCCCATCTTGTGTTCGATGGAACCGCACTTCACGCCATTGCGTTCGCCGGGCTCGCCCGCATCGTTCGGCACGAACTTCGGCACGATGAAAAGCGAAATGCCCTTGGTGCCCTTGGGCGCGTCCGGCAGACGCGCGAGCACGAGGTGAACGATGTTCTCCGCAAGATCATGCTCGCCGCTGGAGATGAAAATCTTCGTGCCGCTGATCGCATACGAGCCGTCGCTATTCGGCTCGGCCTTGGTGCGCAGAATGCCGAGGTCGGTGCCGCAATGCGGCTCGGTCAGACACATGGTGCCGGTCCATACGCCCGACACCAGCTTCGGCAGATACACCTTTTGCAGTTCCGGCGTGCCGTGCGCGTGCAGGCATTCGTATGCGCCGTGCGAGAGGCCGGGGTACATCGTCCATGCCTGGTTCGCCGAATTCAGCATTTCGTAGAGCGCGTTGTTGACGAACGCGGGCAGCCCCTGGCCGCCGTACTCGGGATCGCAACCGAGCGCGGGCCAGCCGGCTTCAACGTACTGTTGATAGGCTTCCTTGAAACCCTTCGGCGTGGTCACGACGCCGTCGCCGACGTACGTGCAGCCTTCCTGGTCGCCACTGTGATTCAGCGGAAACAGCACTTCGGAGCAGAACTTGCCGGCCTCTTCGAGCACGGCGTTGATCGTCCCGGCGTCGAGATCCGCGTGCTTCGGCATCTGCTTGATCTCGGCTTCGACGTTAAGCAGCTCGTGCAACACGAATTGCATGTCGCGCAGCGGCGCGGCGTACTGTCCCATGAGTCTCTCCAAAGTTTAAACATGAAGCCAGGCCGTTAGCTGCACGCGCGACGCGGATCGGCTCTCTGCTAACGGCTTTCGCTTTGATACGAAACAATCAGTTTTTCCAACGCGGCCCACGTCAGACGCACCGCATCCGGCAGATGCAGGAAACGCGCGTCGTGATGCAGACCCAGCGTGAAGCTGTACAGTTCGAACAGCATCAATTGCGGATCGGTGTCCGCGCGCAGATGCCCTTCTTCCATTGCCTGCGAAATCGCGCGAGTGAGCGCCGCGCGCCACATCGTCACGCTCGACACCAGTTGTTCGCGCACCTGGCTGTCCGCGCGGTCGTCGTATTCAACGGCGCCGCTGATGTAGATGCACCCGGTGGTCACTTCCTGAATGCGTTTCTCGATCCAGCGCGAGATCATCGCGCGCAAACGCGGCAATCCGCGAGGCTCGCGCAGGCTCGGGAAAAACACCTCGTCTTCGAAACGACGGTGATATTCGCGCACGACTTCCACCTGCAAGTCCTCGCGCGACCCGAAATGCGCGAACACACCGCTTTTGCTCATCTGCATGCGCTCGGCCAGGAGGCCAATCGTCAGACCTTCGAGTCCGTCGCGGCTTGCAAGATCAAGTGCTGCATCGAGAATTGCGGCTCGCGTTTGTTCGCCTTTTCGCATAGCTTTTACCGTTCTAATGTGACCGAAAGAAAATCGAACGGCCGTACTATTATTGAGTGGCGCCGTCCGCGAAACAAGGACTTTATTAGAAACCGGTTTCTAACCTGGCTTCAATTTTGGGGCATGTAGCAATCAGAGGAATCGGATTTTTTAGAGGGGTTTGTCGTCAGGCAGTTTTGCATTGACCCATCCGCTTCCTCGAACTGCGCAGCCGGCTGACATGATGCAGCAGCGCAAGCGAATCTAGAACACGTTTAAGCTCCGATTGCGTAGCGCTGCTTGAGTGCCTCGCATGTCCGCGCGAGCACGTCGTCCCAGTCGTCGCGCTGAGTTTGCGTGAAAAGACGCAAGCCCGGATACCACGGGCTGTCGTCCCGTCCGCGCAGCCAACGCCAGCAACCCGCGAAACGGTTCAACAGCCATACCGGCTTGCCCAGGGCCGCGGCGAGATGCGCGACCGAGGTATCGACGGAAATCACCAGATCGAGGTTGGCGATCAGCGCGGCGGTATCCGCGAAGTCCGTGAGATCGGCGGTCCAGTCCGTTAGGCGCGCCTGGCTGGCCGGATCGGCCAGCTTGGCGGGATCGTCGGTCTTTTGCAGACTGATCCAGCGGATTTGATCCAGCGCGAAGAGCGGCGCGAGCTGAGCTGCGCTGACGCTGCGCCGGCGATCCACGGCGATGCCCGAATGGCCGCCCGCCCATACCACGCCGATGCGCGGCAAATGCGCGTCCGGCAACGCGTCGAGCCGCGCGCGCCAGGCGGCGGCACGCGTCGTATCGGCGTGGAGATACGGCGTGTCCGCCGGGATGGTCGCGACTTGCGTGCCGAACGCCATCGGCAACGACATCAGCGGGCAATAGCGATCCCAGCTCGCAAAATCGGACGCCGGCTCGTCGAGCAGCACGAGCCCCGGCCAGCGCGAACACAGCGATTCTTCGTACAGGCGACGCAGCGGCGCCGGGCATACATAGCCGACCTGCGCGAAGCGCTCCAGCGCCATTGGCAGATAGCGCACGAATTGCAGACTGTCGCCGTAGCCTTGCTCGTCGAGCACGAGCAGACGTTCGCTGCGCATACGTTTCGGCTCCGCTGCGCCGACTACGGCGGGGCTTTCGCCCCACCAGCGCGGCAACGGCGCCTGAATGGGCACTCGCGCGGGGCTTCCGTCGGCGTGACGGAAGCTGACCCAGCGGTCTTCGAAATAGGGCCACGCTTCCTGATAGCGGCCGGTGGCGAGCAGCAGCATCGACAGGTTATTGCGTGCGACGAGATTGGCCGGCGCGAGTTCGAGCGCGCGCCGGTAGTGATGCTCGGCTTCCTGTAGAGCGCCCAGGTCCGCGAAGATGCGGCCGAGGTTGTTGTGCGCCGCGGAGTGGCCAGGTTCAATCTTGATCGTCCGACGGTAACTGACTGCCGCGTCTTCCGGACGGTCGAGATGTTGCAGCGTCAACGCCAGGTTGTAGTGAAGCGCAGTGAACTCCGGCTGCAGTGCGAGGCCCTTGCGCAAACTGTCGACGGCTCCGTCGTGATCGCCCAGTCTGAGCTGAATCGCGTACAGCGTGTTGTAGAGGTTCGCTTCCGGGCCGAGCTCGATCGCCCGCTCGATCCAGTGTTGCGCCACTTCAGGCTGGCCGGCGGCAAGCGCGAGCAGGCCCTCGAGATGCATGGCGCCGGTGTGCTCGCCGTCCAGCGTCAGGATTTGCGCGGCGAGCGCGTGGACGGTGTCGTGGCGACCGGCCCGGTACGCTGCCAGTGCCTGGTCATGCAGGCTTGATATGTTGCTGTTATCGGATGCGGCTTCGGAATGCGCTGACATGGGACGGACGGACCTCGATGACTGGCCGGTGGCTTCGCGCCGCTCACGGTGCGCGGTGCGGTGCCATCGGCGCACGCTGCTTGATGGCAGAGGTCTTTGACGCCGACGCATGGGCTCGCATCTTCTCGCGTCGGGCGCTTGACCGCTGGTGAGCGGCGATTATGGTTTCGGGGTCCGCGAAGGGGCTGCGCGAAACGTCTGAAAGACATCGGGAAATGGTTGAGCGTGCTTGTGAAGCGTCGGCCTTATCCGCTAATCGTAGCCGCCCACCGTCAGCACCTTCATCGCCAGCCGGTACGTCGTGTAGGCGAGCCAGTTAAGCAGCCGTTCGCCGGCCGGACGCGCGTCGTAGTGCGCTTCGTCGATGCGCCGCGAGTCCTTGAACGCGACGAGGATCGCTTCGCGAAGCGCGTCGATCGACGGATCGTTCACCAGCACGACGTTGGCCTCGTTATTCAGCATGAGGCTGAGCGCGTCGAGATTGGACGAACCCACGGTCGCCCAGTTCGAGTCGACCACCGCGACCTTGCCGTGCAGCATGGTCTTCTCGTACTCCGCGATCTGCACGCCCGCCCGCAGCAACGCGCGATAGAGAAAAGGCACCGCGTAGTCGAGCGCCTTGAACTCCTTGCGGCCGATAATCAGCTTCACCACGACGCCGCGCCGCGCCGCATACACGAGCGCGCGACGCAGCTTGCGGCCAGGCATGAAGTACGGATTCGCGAGCAGCACCTCGTTGCGCGCCTGGCCGATCGCCGTCAGATACGCCTTTTCGATGGCGCGCCGATTGATCAGGTTGTCGCGCGCGACGAACGCCACGCACGGTTCGCCGCCCGCCCACAGTTCTTCGTTGCGGCGCCGGCGGCGCCGGCGCAGACTGCCGAGCGACGCGGACGTCTTCGGACTGAGATCGGGCTCGAGCGACTCCACCGGCCGATGCCCGACGCGAATCCGCCGCCATTGCACTTCGAACGCCTGGCGCACGTCGCTCACCACAGGCCCATGCAATTCGACCGCGAAATCCCAGCGCCGGTACGGCAGCGTCTCGCCGTTGTTTTCGTAATCGTCGACGATGTTGATGCCGCCACAATACGCAAACGCGTCGTCGATCACGGCGAGCTTGCGGTGCGTGCGCGAGAAACCGAAGCGCCCGAAAATGTGCGGGTTGTAGATGCGATGCTCGATGCCCGCGCCGGTCCACTCGTCGAACATCGGCAGGCGCGCGGTGCCGACGCCGTCGGTGATCACGCGCACACGCACGCCGCGCGCCGCAGCGCGCAGCAGCGCCGCGTTGACCATCTGCCCGGCCTCGTCGTAGCAAAAGATATAGGTTTCGAGAACCACGTCGCGCTCGGCGGCATCCACGCGCTGCACGAGCGCGCTGAAGAACTCGTCGCCGGAGCGCAGCAGCTTGACGTCGTTGCCGCTCGTGAAGCGGTAGCGCTGCCAATAGCGGCGGCCGAGCAGCGATTGCCGCAGACGGGCGAAACGGCGTGCGCCGCCGACGCTCATCGGCGAGACTCCGAACGCTTGCGCAACCTGTTCGGCAACTGCAGGATCGCATCCGCATTCGACGACGAAAAGCAGCGCGACGCCGCCTCTTCATACGGCAGCCAAAGAAACGCAGTGTGCTCGCGCGGCGCGAGCGTGACTTCGAGGCGCTCGGGCACTTCCACGCTGAACCAGTGCTCGGTGTTGTGGATCACGCCTTCGGCATAGCGATGCAGGAACTGCGGATAGATCTCGTATTCGATCGAGTATTGCCAGTCGAACAGCGCGCTTTGCGGCACAGCAGCGCTGCCGATCACGATGCCGGTTTCCTCGGCCACTTCGCGCATGGCCGTTTCGGCGAGCGGCTCGTCGAGCCGGTCTTTCGAACCCGTGACCGACTGCCAGAAGCCCGGCATATCGGCGCGCTCGATCAACAGCACATCGAGCGAGGGCGTATGAATGACGACGAGTACGGACTGCGGGATCTTCGGCGGTTTCGGCATGATGTGAAGACTGGGCGCAATGCTGCGCGATACATGTCGGCGAGTGGTCCAATGAACAGTCGAAAGCTGTTGCATCGACTGTAACGCAAAAAACGAAAAAGGCGCCGGAGTTTGCTCCCGCGCCTTTTCGTTTTGCTTCTGCTGTCGTTTTCAGACAGCACCCGGCATCAAATCGTCATGCCTTCGGTTCCGGCGTGCGCAGACGGATGTGCAACTCGCGCAACTGGCGCTCGTCCACTTCGCTCGGCGCCTGCGTGAGCAGATCTTGCGCGCGCTGCGTCTTCGGGAACGCGATCACGTCGCGGATCGAATCGGCGCCGGCCATCATCGTGACGATGCGGTCCAGACCGAACGCGATGCCGCCATGCGGAGGCGCGCCGTACTGCAACGCGTCGAGCAGGAAGCCGAACTTGGCTTGCGCTTCTTCGGCGTTGATCTTGAGCGCGCGGAACACCTTGCTCTGCACTTCCTCGCGATGGATACGCACCGAGCCGCCGCCGATTTCCCAGCCGTTCAGCACCATGTCGTAGGCCTTCGCGAGGCAGCGCGCCGGGTCCGATTCCAGGTACTCGAGGTGCTCGTCTTTCGGGCTCGTGAACGGATGATGCGCGGCGACGTAGCGGTTGTCTTCCTCGTCGTATTCGAACATCGGGAAGTCGACCACCCACAGCGGCTTCCAGCCGGACTCGACGAGGCCATTGGCCTTGCCGAATTCCGAATGGCCGATCTTCAGACGCAGCGCGCCCAGGCTGTCGTTCACCACCTTCGCGCGATCCGCCGCGAAGAAAATGATGTCGCCGTCTTGCGCGCCGGTGCGCTCGATAATCGCCTTGACCGCTTCGTCATGCAGGTTCTTGACGATCGGGCTTTGCAGACCATCGCGGCCCTTCGCCACTTCGTTGACCTTGATCCACGCGAGGCCCTTCGCGCCGTAAATGCGCACGAATTCCGTGTAGCTGTCGATGTCGCCACGCGAAAGCTCGCCGCCCTTCGGCACGCGGATGGCGGCAACGCGGCCGTCTTTCGAGTTGGCCGGCGTGCTGAACACCTTGAATTCGACGTCTTTAACCGCGTCGGTCAGGTCGGTGAATTCGAGCTTCACGCGCAGGTCCGGCTTGTCCGAACCGAAGCGGCGCATGGCTTCCGAATACTCCATGACCGGGAATTTCTCGTCGAGCGAAACGCCGATCGTTTCCTTGAACACATGACGGATCATCGCCTCGAAGAGATCGCGAATTTCCTGTTCCGACAGGAACGAGGTTTCGCAGTCGATCTGCGTGAATTCCGGCTGACGGTCGGCGCGCAGGTCTTCGTCGCGGAAGCACTTGGTGATCTGGTAGTAGCGGTCGAAGTTCGCCACCATCAAGAGCTGCTTGAAGAGCTGCGGCGACTGCGGCAGCGCGAAGAACTGACCGGGGTTCGTACGCGACGGCACCAGGTAGTCGCGCGCGCCTTCCGGCGTGCTCTTGGTCAGCATCGGCGTTTCGATGTCGATGAAACCGAGCGTGTCGAGGTACTTGCGCACTTCGATCGCGACGCGGTAGCGCAGACGCAGGTTGTGCTGCATCTGCGGACGGCGCAGATCGAGCACGCGATGCGTGAGGCGCGTGGTTTCCGACAGGTTGTCGTCGTCGAGCTGGAACGGCGGCGTGACCGACGCATTCAGCACGATCAGCTCGTGGCACAGCACTTCGATCTTGCCGCTCTTGAGCGCGGCGTTCGTCGTGCCTTCGGGACGCGCGCGCACCACGCCCTTGATCTGCAGACAGAACTCGTTGCGCACGTCTTCGGCCGCCTTGAACATCTCCGCGCGATCCGGGTCGCAGACGACCTGAACGAGGCCTTCGCGGTCACGCAGGTCGATGAAGATAACGCCGCCGTGGTCGCGGCGGCGGCTGACCCAGCCGCACAGCGAGACGGTTTGGCCCAGTAGTTCTTCGGTCACCAGACCGCAGTATTCAGATCTCATCGACATGATGTTTGACTTTCGTTTTGCATTGGTTGATCGGCGCGCCGCAGTTCGACACTGCGTGAAACGTTGCGCGCCGGCATTACAGCGGAGGCTCGACTGTCGTGCGGCGCACCGGCGCCGGAGGCGCGGACGGCGCCACGACGCCCATCGAGACGATGTACTTGAGCGCGGCGTCGACCGTCATGTCGAGTTCGATCACTTCGCTCTTGGGCACCATCAGGAAGAAGCCGGACGTTGGATTCGGCGTGGTCGGCACATAAACGCTGACGTGATCTTCTTTCAGGTGATTGATCACGTCGCCGCCCGGAATGCCGGTCAGAAACGCAATCGTATAGCAGCCGCGGCGCGGGTATTCGATGAGCAGCGCCTTGCGAAACGCGTTGCCGCTGCTCGACAGCAGCGTGTCGGACACCTGCTTGACGCTCGTGTAGATCGGCCCGACCACGGGAATGTGCGCGACCACGACTTCCCACCACTTCACGAGCTTCTGCCCGACGAAGTTCTGAGTCAACAGCCCGACGACAAAGATGAATGCCAGTGTCAGCACCGCGCCGAGGCCGGGCAGGCGGAAACCGAACACGCGCTCGGGCTGCCATGCGCGCGGCAGCAGCAACAGCGTCTGATCCATCGTGCCGATGATCAGACCGAGCACCCACAGCGTGATGGCCAAAGGCACCAGCACCAGGAGGCCAGTCAGAAACACCGATTTGAGCGTCGTTTTTTTCGTCGTCATGTGTACCGCCAGAAAAGCCGCGCCGCCGAAGCAATGCGCGGCGTGTGCGCCGCCCGCGAGGGCGGCAGTGCTACTAGACGCTGCTGGAGCCGCTTGCGGGCGTGCTGGCCGCCGGCGTTGCAGCCGGTGCTGCCGGCGCCGCGGCTGAACTGCTGGCTGCGGCTGTGTCGGATTTGGCGGCGCCGTTGCTGGCAGCCGCGGCGTTCTCGCCCGAGGCGCCGTTGGCAGCGCCATTAGCAGCGCCGTTCGACGCGCCATTGGCGTCGGCCTTCGCGGGCGCGCCGCTGTTGCCGCCGCGGAAGTCGGTCACGTACCAGCCGGAGCCCTTCAACTGGAAGCCCGCGGCCGTGACCTGTTTGCGAAAAGTGTCTTTCCCGCACTCGGGACATTGCGTCAACTGGGGGTCGCTCATCTTCTGAAGGACGTCCTTCCCAAAGCCGCATGACTCGCAACGATAAGCGTAGATCGGCATGACCTGTTCCCTACTGAAATCTTGTAAACGCTTGCAAAGCCTTGAATTATAGCCGCAAACCGTAACGCTCCCCGGCATTTTGGGGATGAGCGTCCGGCGCAGCCGCCGTCGCGCCAGATGGGGGCGCTTGCATGAAAAATCAAGGGCCGCGCGAGCGATGGCCAGGCGCGGCGGCGCTCGAACCGGCAGCGGCGGCGGCCCCGGCCTCGGTGGGCGATGCTCGACGTTCAGCCTCGGCGGCGCCACGTCAGCCAACGCTCGCGTCCCGCAAACACCGCGATCGAATCGCTGACCGCCTCGTCTTCGATCAATTCGAAATGCGGCGTGAGCAGCGTCTCGAGTTCAGCGCGCTCGATGCCGAACGGCGGCCCTTTCGGCGTCGCTCCGATAAAAAAGAAGCCGGCGAGCAGCGCGCCTGCCGGCAACAGTTCGGCCATGCGGCGCGCATAGTCGTCGCGGCGCGCAGGCGGCAACGCGCACAGAAACGCGCGCTCGTAGATCCATGCGGGCGCAAACGGCGGCTCGTAGCTGAAGAAATCCGCCTGTTCGACGAGCTGTGCATGCTGTTCGCCCAACTGCGCGCGCGCCGCCGCGACGGCTGCGTGCGAAAAGTCGATGGCGCGCACCGGACTGCCGTGCGCGGCCAGCCAGGCCGCTTCGTAGGCGCTGCCACAGCCGGGAATCAGCACCGCCTCGCGGGCATGACGCCCAGCAAACGACTGAAACGCCGACGGCACGCCCGCCTGGTCCCACGGCGTGAAATGACGCTCGAAACGCTCGTCCCAGAACGCCGGCGAATTCGGATCGCGGCTTTCGAAATCGGGCATCGGGGATTGGGTCGGATCTTGGGTCGGATCGCTCATCGTTCGCCTCGCATTCGGGCCGCTTAGGCTTCGCTTGGATCAGGCGCCGTACGCCAGCGCGAGGAACACTCGCGCAAGCGCCGCGCCGACACCGACGGCCACGCCGAACAGCAGCAAGCCTTGCAGCAGCCGGTTCGTGCGTTTCTGCTCGAGCAGGATCTGCCGGATCATGTCGTCGTTGCCGACGCGCCCATGATCGTGCCGCTCGGCCAATACATGATGGATCAGCCGCGGCAATTGCGGCAGCGTCTTGCTCCACTGCGGCGCCTCGATCTTCAACCGCTCGTACCAGCCGCGCAGCCCGATCTGCTCGTTCATCCAGCGTTCGAGATAGGGCTTGGCCGTCTTCCACAAATCGAGTTCGGGATCGAGCGAGCGGCCGAGCCCCTCGACGTTGAGCATGGTTTTTTGCAGGAGCACGAGCTGCGGCTGAATTTCGACGTTGAAGCGGCGCGACGTCGAGAACAGGCGCATCAGCACCTGACCGAGCGAAATGTCCTTCAGCGCGCGGTCGAAATACGGCTCGCATACCGCGCGAATCGCGCTTTCCAGTTCCTCGACGCGCGTGGTCGGCGGCACCCAGCCCGACTCCAGATGCAGCGTCGCGACGCGATGGTAGTCGCGCTTGAAAAAGGCGAGGAAGTTCTGCGCGAGGTAATTTTTGTCGAAGTCCGACAGCGCCCCGATGATGCCGAAATCCAGCGCGATATAGCGGCCGAAGTGCGCCGGATCGAGGCTCACCTGGATGTTGCCGGGGTGCATGTCCGCGTGGAAAAAGCCGTCGCGGAACACCTGCGTGAAGAAAATCTCCACACCTTCGCGCGCGAGCTTCGGAATATCCACGCCCGCCGCGCGCAGCGTATCGACCTGGCTGATCGGCACGCCGACCATGCGCTCCATCACGAGCACGGTGGGCGTGCAAAATTCCCAATACATTTCGGGCACGAGCAGCAAGTCGAGCCCGGCAAAATTGCGGCGCAACTGGCTGCCGTTGGCGGCCTCGCGCATCAGATCGAGTTCGTCGTGCAGATACTTGTCGAACTCGGCGACCACCTCGCGCGGCTTCAGGCGCTTGCCGTCGGCCCACAAGCGCTCGGCCCATACGGCGATGTCGCGCAGCAACGCGAGGTCTGAATCAATCACCGGCAGCATGTTCGGGCGCAGCACTTTCACGGCGACAGCCTTGCCCGCGTGCTGCCCGGCCTTCACGGTCGCGAAGTGCACCTGCGCGATGGAAGCGCTCGCCACCGGCACGCGCTCGAAATCGTCGAACAGCACATCGACCGGCGCGCCAAGCGACTTCTCGACGAGCCCGATGGCCACCGTCGAATCGAACGGCGGCACCTGGTCCTGGAGCTTCGCGAGTTCGTTGGCGATGTCGACGGGCAACAGATCGCGCCGCGTCGACAGCACCTGCCCGAACTTGACGAAGATCGGCCCGAGGCTTTCCAGCGCGAGCCGCAAGCGCACGCCAGGCGGCGCGTCGAAATTCCGTCCGAGCGTGGTGATACGCAGCAGCATGCGCACGCGCCGGTCGTTGATGCGGCCGAGCATCATCTCGTCGAGACCGAAGCGGATAACCGTGAAAAAGATCTTGAGGAAACGCAGAAAACGCATAGTGGTGCCCGGTGACTAGCGCGTGCCGCGCAACGTGGCGGCGCTGCCCGGCGCGACGGCGCCGCGGGCTTCGACCTTCTGTTCAAGACGCTGGATGCGTTTTTCGACTCGCGCGAGCGCATCGCGTGCTTGCGCCAGCTCGACGTTGAAGTCGTCGAGCGCGGTGCGGCGCACGAGTTGCGGATTTTCGTCCAGCAGATATTCGGCGGCCGTGTCGAGCAGATTGCGGCCGGTGCGCTGCACATGTTCGCCGACCGTGCGCGCAATCGACGCGACCCGCCACGCGGGGCCGTCGCCGATCAGCTTCGCCAGATCTTCTTC
This sequence comes from Paraburkholderia sp. RL17-368-BIF-A, assembly GCF_046054045.1. Lineage (NCBI taxonomy): Bacteria > Pseudomonadati > Pseudomonadota > Betaproteobacteria > Burkholderiales > Burkholderiaceae > Paraburkholderia > Paraburkholderia sp. RL17-368-BIF-A. The sequence continues at coordinate 11,272 of NZ_JARESN010000005.1, read as the reverse complement.
CGGCTCCCAGCGCAAATGCTCCGCCAGTTTGGCGATGACGGTCGCGAACTCGGCGTCGCCGTCGATCTTCACGTGCTTCATGACCGCGGCCTGGCCACCCTGGACGAACGCCGGCAACGCATCCGACGGCACCGAAAGCGTCACGTCGAACTGTTGCGCGTCGGTTTCGCCGAGCGCGCCCAGATAGCCGTCCGGCTGCACGACGAGCGCCAGCACGACCGGCGGCGACGACAGTCGCGCGGTCTTGCCCGCGTAAGGGGCGAGGCGCTCGCGAGCCCACGATTCGCGGGCGAGCAGATGATTGACGGCAGCGACAAAGGGCTTGGCGGCGAGGGTCATTGAAGGTGGCAAGAAAAAACCCGCGGGAGCGACTGCTCGCGCGGGTTCCTATTGTAACGTCCGTTCGCTTCGCGGCCTGCCTGGCTGAACGGCTAATCGTGGGCCTTGATGATCAACCGCGGATCAGCGTCGGGCGACATGTGCGCACGTTGCAAGCGAACCACCGGACGGACGGCCGCGACGCTCTCGCGTCTCAGTGCTGCGCGACCTGCTGGATGCCGGCGAGCAGCCAGCCTTCGCCCGGACGGTTCGCCTTGGACAGATTCCACACTTCGACGAACGGCTCGGCCGCCGCACCCGGCGCCTCGCGGATCAGCCCGGAGAAGCGCACGCTCGCGAAGTATTCGTTCGCGCGTTCTTCGACGCCGAGCAAATCGGCGTTCAACTGCACGACATCCGTCTGATTCGTTCCGGCGCCGCGCGAAGACAGGTCGACGCGAACCTCGGCGAACATTTCCGGCGTGGTGAACTCGCGGATGTCGTCGATATTGCCGACGTCCCATGCGGCTTGCAGTCGCACGAAATACACCTTCGCGTTGCGCAGGAACGCTTCGGAATCGAAGCCGGCCGGCACGCTCGGCGTTGCGTTCACGGACGGCGTGGTCAGCGGATTGCCTTGCGGCTCAAGATACGAACCGGTAGGCGGCGCCGTGTAGCGCGGCTCTTGCGGCTCCTGCGTATAGCCCGTGGCGCCGGAATTCAGCGACGGCGAATGCCCGGCGTAAGCCGGTTGCGACGTATCGCGCTTGCGGCCCAGGAAGCGGCGGATCAGCCAGATGCCGATCATCGCGAGCAATGCGATCACGATGATGTTGGCCATGGCGCCCGCGAACGCGCCGCCCAGACCGAAGTGCGACAGCAACGCGGCGATGCCGAGACCGGCCGCCAGACCGGCGATCGGCCCAAGCCAGCGCGAGCGGTTAGGCTGCGCGGCCGGCGCCGGTGTAGGCGCAGGCGCGGGTTGCGCGCGCTGCTGCATGGCCGGGTTGGTCGGCGAAGGTTGCGGCGCAGCCTGCTGCTGAACGGTGTTCGACTGACGGCCGATGCTGCGGCCGCCGCCCATGCGGCGCGCTTCGGCGTCGAGCGAGGCGACGGAGCCGGCCACGATCAGACCGACCATTGCGATCAGTCCGATTCTTCTCGCCAGCGACCGCTTGACCTTACGGGGAGATAACAGCATTGAATCGGACATTTCGGTGCATTCCTTTAAAAATCGACGGGTTAGGAACCCTAGTATTTGGTCCCCACATGCAAAGCTACCACGCCGGCTGACAAATTGTAATATTTGACGCTGTCGAGGCCCGCTTGTTCCATCATTGTTTTTAAAGTTTCCTGGTCCGGGTGCATGCGGATCGATTCGGCCAGGTAGCGGTAGCTCTCCGCGTCTTTCGCAAAACGCTCGCCGAGCCACGGCAAGACCTTGAACGAATAGACGTCGTAGGCCTTTTTCAGCGGGTCCCAGACCTTCGAGAATTCCAGCACCAGCAGACGCCCGCCCGGCTTCAGCACGCGGCGCATTTCCGCCAGCGCGATGTCCTTATGCGTCATGTTGCGCAAGCCGAATGCCACGGTGACCACATCGAAGTAGTTGTCCGGGAAGGGAATCTTCTCGGCGTCGCAGAGCAGCGCCGGCGTAATCACGCCCTTGTCGAGCAGACGGTCGCGGCCGACACGCAGCATCGACTCGTTGATGTCCGTGTGCCAGACCTCACCGGTTTCGCCTGCCTGCTTCGCGAACGCCTTCGACAGATCGCCCGTGCCGCCCGCGATGTCGAGCACCTTGTAGCCCGGCCGCACGTGGGCCTGCGCGATCGTGAACATCTTCCACGCACGGTGCAACCCGCCCGACATCAGGTCGTTCATCAAGTCGTAGTTGGCGGCCACCGAGTGGAACACGCCCGCCACCTTCTGCGCCTTTTCCTGTTCGTCGACCGATTGAAAGCCGAAGTGGGTTTTGCTCATCGCGCTTGTCCTTTCCGCGTATTCTGAAAATATTGCGCCGCAGGTGCGGCAGTTCTGGCGAATCGTATCAGTGACGGTGGCCGTGCGCAGCGCCCGGCGCGGCCATCGGCGTATCGCGGTCGACGCCGGCCGCAGCCAGCTTGTCGAGATACGCGCGCCACAGTTCATCCTGGCGCCGTGCCAGATCGTAGAGCAGGTCCCACGAATAGATGCCGGTGGAGTGCCCGTCGGAGAACGTCGGCTGAATGGCGTAGTTGCCGACGCCTTCGATCATCGTGATCGTGACGTCGCGCTTGCCGGTTTGCAGCGTTTCCTGGCCGGGACCGTGGCCCTGCACTTCCGCCGACGGCGAATACACGCGCAGCAGCTCGAACGGCAGCCGATACGATTCGCCGCTCGCGTACTGCAATTCGAGCACGCGCGACTTCGAATGCACGACGACGCCGGTCGGCACCGGAGTATCGGGAGTCAGTCCGCTCATGATGGCCTCGATAGGTCGATATGAAAGCGCCGCCGCGCCCGATGCGCCCCATGAGCGCGGCGCGAAGCGGCGGGTGAATGGCGCTCAGGCGAGAGCGTGTTCGATTTCCTGCCGCACCGCTTCGCGCAGCAGCGTGGCCTGCGCGCGGCGCGACGACAGCATCGCTTCGGACACCGTGCGCTGGCGCGGCGCCCAGATGGGCAGCGGGAAATGAGCGTCGTTCGAGAAACGCGGAATGACGTGCCAATGCACATGCGGCACCTGGTTGCCGAGGCTCGCGAGGTTCACCTTCGCCGGCTGAAGAATGCGCCGCATCGCGCGCTCGACCGCATACACCGCCTTCATCACGCGATCGCGGCCCGCCGCGTCGAGATCCGAAAACTCCGCTACGTGCTCGTTCCAGATCACGCGGCAAAAGCCCGGGTAATCGTGTTCGTCGGCGAGGACGACGCGCAACGTGTCGTCCTGCCACAGCACATCGCCGCCATCTTCACGGCAAAAAACGCAATCCATCGTCGTCCTCAGGCAAAAATCGTCAGTCGTGCCATTAAACCAGCACGCGCTCGATTCCGCCATTGTTCGCACGCTGCACGTAGTCGACCATCCAGTCTTCACCGAGCACATGACGCGCCATTTCGACGACGATGTAATCCGCCTCGATGCCCGCGTCTTCGTTGTAGCGCGACAGGCCTTGCAGGCAAGACGGGCAGCTCGTGAGAATCTTGACGTCGGTGGCGCCCTTCGGCTGCGGACCGTCGCCGGCCTTCAGCACGGAGCCATTCGCCGCACCCGCGGTGCCGGCCGATGCATTGGCCGGATTGATCGCGTTCGCGCCGGCTTCGGCGACGAGCGGAATACCGCGCAGCTTGGCCGCGCCCTTGCGGATTTCTTCTTCCTTGCGAAAGCGCACCTGCGTCGAAATGTCGGGACGCGTGACCGCGAGCGTGCCCGATTCGCCGCAGCAACGATCGTTCTTTTCGATCTTGTAGCCGTCCTTCTCGGAACCCATCAGCGCGTTCACCAGCTTGACCGGGTCCATCGTCTTGATCGGCGTGTGGCACGGGTCGTGGTACATGTAGCGCGTGCCTGTGACGCCGTCGAGCTTCATGCCTTTTTCAAGCAGAAACTCGTGAATGTCGATGATCCGGCAGCCCGGGAAAATCTTGTCGAATTCATAACCGGCGAGCTGGTCGTAGCAGGTGCCGCACGACACCACCACCGTTTTGATGTCGAGATAGTTCAGCGTATTCGCGACGCGATGGAACAGCACGCGGTTGTCGGTGACGATCTGCTCGGCCTTGTCGAACTGACCCGAGCCGCGCTGCGGATAGCCGCAGCACAGATAGCCCGGCGGCAGCACCGTTTGCACGCCCGCTTCCCACAGCATCGCCTGAGTCGCTAGGCCGACCTGCGAGAAAAGCCGCTCGGAACCGCAGCCGGGGAAGTAGAACACCGCTTCCGTATCGGCCGTGGTCGTCTTCGGATTGCGGATGATCGGGACGATCTTGTTGTCCTCGATATCGAGCAATGCGCGCGCGGTTTTCTTCGGCAGATTGCCCGGCATCTTCTTGTTCATGAAGTGGATCACCTGCTGCGTGACCGGCGGCTTGCCGACCGTTGCCGGCGGGTGCGCCGTCTGCTTCTTCGCGAACTTCTTCAGCACTTCGTTGCCGAGGCGCTGCGCCTTGTAGCCGATGCCCATCATCGCCGTGCGCGCGAGGTTGATGGTCTGCGGATTCGTCGCGTTGAGGAAGAACATGCCGGCTGCGTTGCCCGGATTGAACTTCTTCTTGCCCATTTTGCGCAGCAGGTTGCGCATGTTCATGGTCACGTCGCCGAAGTCGATCTTCACCGGGCACGGCGTCACGCATTTGTGGCACACCGTGCAGTGATCGGCGACATCGCCGAACTCGTCCCAATGCTTGATCGACACGCCGCGGCGCGTCTGCTCTTCGTACAGGAACGCCTCGACCAGCAGCGACGTCGCGAGAATCTTGTTGCGCGGGCTGTACAGCAGGTTCGCGCGCGGCACGTGGGTCGCGCACACCGGCTTGCACTTGCCGCAGCGCAAACAGTCCTTGATCGACTCCGAAATCGCGCCGATATCCGACTGCTGCATGATCAGCGATTCATAGCCCATCAGGCCGAAGCTCGGCGTGTAGGCGTTACGCAAGTCGGCGCCTTCGAGCAGCTTGCCCGCGTTGAAGCGGCCATGCGGATCGACGCGCTGCTTATACGCGCGGAATTCGCCGATCTCGTCGTCGGTGAGAAATTCGAGCTTCGTGATGCCGATGCCGTGCTCGCCGGAAATCACGCCGTCGAGCGAACGCGCGAGCTTCATGATGCGGGCAACCGCCGTGTGGGCGTCTTGCAGCATCTCGTAGTTGTCGGAGTTCACCGGCAAGTTCGTGTGCACATTGCCGTCGCCCGCGTGCATGTGCAGCGCGACGAACACGCGGCCGCGCAGCACCTGCTTGTGGATCGCCTGCGCCTCGTCGAGGATCGGCTTGAACTCGCCGCCGTTGAAAATCTGCCGCAATTCAGCGCGGATTTCCTGCTTCCACGACACGCGGATCGTTCGGTCCTGCGTGACATGGAACACGGTCGCATCAGCTTGTGCGTCGACGCGATCGGCGAATTTTTCGGCGAGCGCTTCGTAGCCGAGTCCGACGAGATAATGCTGCGCCTCGCGCAACGACAGGTCGAGCTTGTCGCGCAAAAACTCCCAACGCGTGCGCACGCGCTTGAGCAGATCCAGCGCCTGCTGCACGCGGTCTTCGAGCAGTTCGGCGCTCGGAATTTCGTTGGCGTCGTCGCTCTTGCCGAGCGGCAGCTTGCCTGCCTTGAAGAACGCTTCGAGCGCGTCGACAAGTTGCAGCTTGTTCTTGATCGACAGCTCGATGTTGATCCGTTCGATGCCGTCCGTGTACTCGCCCATGCGGTCGAGCGGAATCACCACGTCTTCGTTGATCTTGAACGCGTTGGTGTGCTTCGCGATCGCGGCGGTGCGGCTGCGGTCGAGCCAGAAGCGCTTGCGCGCCTCGGCGCTGACCGCGACGAAACCTTCGCCGCTCTTGCCGTTGGCCATGCGCACGACTTCCGACGTCGCCTGTGCAACCGCATCCGCATCGTTACCGACGATGTCGCCGATCAGCACCATCTTCGGAAAGCCGTTGCGCTTGCTCTTGGTCGCGTAGCCGACCGCGCGGAGATAGCGCTCGTCGAGATGTTCGAGACCAGCCAGAATCGCGCCGCCCTGCTTCGACGTTTCGAACAGATAGTCCTTGATTTCGACGATGCTCGGAATCGCTTCGCGCGCCTGGCCGAAGAATTCGAGGCACACAGTGCGCGTATGCGCGGGCATCTTGTGCAGCACCCAGCGCGCGGACGTGATGAGTCCGTCGCAGCCTTCCTTCTGCACGCCAGGCAAACCGGCGAGGAATTTGTCGGTGACGTCTTTACCCAGACCTTCCTTGCGGAACACGCGGCCCTTGATGTCGAGCGCTTCCGTGCGCAGCAGCTTCTCGCCCGGCGCATAGTTGCCGTCGAACCATTTCAGCTCGAAACGCGCGACTTCGATATCGTGAATCTTGCCGAGGTTGTGATCCAGACGCGTGACTTCGAGCCAGTTGCCTTCAGGATCGACCATGCGCCACCAGGCGAGGTTGTCGAGCGCCGTGCCCCACAGCACCGCTTTCTTGCCGCCCGCGTTCATCGCGACATTGCCGCCGACGCACGATGCGTCGAGCGAAGTCGGATCGACGGCGAACACGAAGCCCGCCTGCTCGGCCGCCTCGGTCACGCGGCGCGTGACGACGCCCGCGCCGGAGAAAATGGTCGGCACTTTGCGATCGACGCCCGGCAGTTCGGTCATTTCCACTGCGCCGAGCTGTTCGAGCTTTTCGGTATTGATGACGGCCGAGAACGGCGTGAGCGGCACCGCGCCGCCCGTGTAGCCGGTGCCGCCGCCGCGCGGAATCACCGTCAGCCCGAGCTCGAAGCAAGCCTTGATCATGCCGGCGATCTCGGCTTCGGTATCCGGCGTCAGCACGACGAACGGATACTCGACGCGCCAGTCGGTCGCGTCGGTCACATGCGAGACGCGCGACAAACCGTCGAACTTGATGTTGTCCTTTTCGGTGACGCGGCCGAGCACCTTCGTCGCGCGGCGGCGCAGATCGTAGGTCTTCTGAAATTCGCTTTCGAATTCGTCGACGGCGCGGCGCGCGGCCTGCACCAGCGTTTCCACGCGCGCGGCGCGGTCGACGCCCGCTTCGTCGCCATGCTCGGTGAGATCGGCGCGGCGGCGCTTCTCGATCTCCGACAGCCGGTGATGCAGCGCCTCGATCAGCATCGCGCGGCGCTTGGGGTTGTCGAGCAAGTCGTCCTGCAGATACGGGTTACGGCGCACCACCCAGATGTCGCCGAGCACTTCATAGAGCATGCGCGCCGAGCGGCCGGTGCGGCGCTCCGCGCGCAGTTCGGCCAACGCGGCCCAGGCGTCGTCGCCTAGCAGACGAATGACGATTTCCCGGTCGGAAAACGACGTGTAGTTGTAGGGAATTTCGCGCAGGCGCGCTTCGGGATCGGCGGCGACCGCAGTGGCGGCTCCGTGCGGATCGAATACTTGAGGTGCGTTCATGTGTGGACGACTCGGTGGATCAGCCCGACGCTCTCGTGGCGAGGCGCCGGCTGACTGTGCGCGTGGGGCGCAATGCTTGGAAATCTTCTTGGGAGCGAAGCGCCACCGACGGTCTACTCACGTCGGACGCTTCGCGGCGCTCAGATACTGCTACACGATCGTGCCTGGCGGACGTGACGCTCCGCCGCGGGGCGAGACTCACGCGGGACGGGCATCAAATGGGCGATCCGAGGCTGCCAGTGCATCTTCCGATCCTTATTCCAAAATGGAATTCTACCGCATCGGCCAACGCCGCGTTGAGGGCGGAAAAGGAGGCGGCGGCGGGGCTGAGGGCCAGGCAGTGCACCGCAGTCCGCGCTATGAGCCGCCCCATTCCGCACTCAGGCGCCCTTCGTCACCATCAGCCAGAAGATGCCGACAAAGGCAAAGAATGCGATTGCGCCGAGCGCGACCCAGATCCACAGCATTCGCCAGTAGGCGGCGCTCAGCGGACGCCCGGTTTCAGCGCTCACGCGGGCCGACGCGGCGAGGCGCATCTGCAGGAACACCACGGGCAGCCAGCAGCCGATGGCCAGCACATACAGCCCAATCGACCACGCGAGCCAGCCGCTTGCCAACTGCATGTTCGCCAGATGCGCGAGGTAAAGCCCGGTGGCCGGCTGCAGGATCGCGGTGGGCGTGGTGAACAGCCAGTCGGCGATCACCACGAGCCGGGTGACGCGCGCGACGGTCCTCGCATCGCGGCCGAGGCTGGTCAGCAGCATGTAAAAGGCGGAGCCGATGCCGGTGCCGAACAGAATCGTCGATGAAAGCACGTGCAGCCATTTGATGACGAGGTAGGTCATGGGTAATTCAGGGGTTAGCGACAGCTTTACCGGCGCAGGCGGATCGCTCACCGCCGCCGCCGTCGAACTGGATCAGCAGAATCAGCAGCGCGATCATCGGCAGATTCTTCGAGAGCGGCCCATACGGATGCAGCCAGAATTCGGGCAAGCGCCAACTGATCAGCGCCGTATAAAGCACGATCAGCACGATCTGCAATGTCCAAAGCCGAGCGCGCGGACCCAGGCGCCGCGGCCAAACCAGCGAGAGCACGCCGAACGCAAGGTCGAGTAACGCCGCGCCGTAGAGCAGCAACGGCGCGAGCGCCGCCGGCGCCCCGACCCGCGCCAGAAGTTCCAGGCTCGACGCACGCGGGTACAGCCACGCCGACACGATCGCCGTCCAGATCCACACCGCCGCGATCGATACGCGCAGCAACGGCAACAGCCACATCAAACGCGCGGGCGTCCCAAAGCTTTCGCGCTCGACGGGCATCTCCGACAGCGCGCGCGGCGCCCTTCCGAGCAGCCGCTCGAAACGGTCGGTCGGCGCGACGTTGCCGCGCTCGAGCATCGCGAGAGCGTCGGCGCTCATCAGCGAGCCCGGCAGCAGCGCGCCCAGCCGCGTTGCCAGCCTGACGAGCGGCATCGGCACCGGCAGGAACCAGCCACGCGGGCTGCCGGCTACCCGTCGCAAGACGGCCAGGTATTCCCTCAGCGTCATCGGCTCCCGGCCGACGGCCGCGACGCGTCGCGTCGTCGGCGTCGTCGGTGCGGCTGCGTTGGGCGTGTCGCCGGCCGGCGGGGCCAGCGCGCCTGCCACGACCAGCTCGACGACATCGTCGATATGAACCGGCTGAATGCGCTGCGCGCCCGCTCCGGGCAGCGGCACGACCGGCAGCGTCGCCCAGGCGGCGAAAAAGCGCGTGCTGCGGCCCTCGGGTGCGAACACCAGCGACGGCTGCACGATCAACGACGAAACCGGCAGCGCGAGCAGCGCTTCGTCGGCGGCGAGCTTGCTGCGGTGATACGGGCTTTGCGCGAGCGCATCGGCGCCGAGCGCGGAAATCTGCACGATGCGCCGCACGCCCGCGGCGACCGCGGCCTTGAACAGCGTGATCGGCGCCTCGGTGTGCAGGCGCCGGAAGTCGTTGCCGGTCGCGTCGCTAAAAATGCCGACCGCGTTGATCACGACGTCGACGCCCGCGAGCAGCGGCATCAACTTTGCTGCATCGCCGAGGCCCGCGAAGTCCAGATGGACCAGCCGGCAGCCGCGCAAGCGCTGCGCGGCACGGACGGGATCGCGCACGCCGCACACGACCGAGTGGCCCGCCGCCACCAGCGCGTTCGCGACTCGCGCGCCAATCATGCCGGTAGCACCTGCAAGGAAAATCACCATGACTCTGGACGTTCGACCGTTAGAAGACATCGTGCTGCCCGGCCTCGTTGCCGGCGCGCTTTCGACGCTGGCGCTCGGCGCGTGCGCGCGCCTCATCGGCAAGCGCGCGACCGCGCCTGTCAGCGCCGTAAGCCACTGGGTCTGGCCGCAAGAAGTGAACCAGACCGCCCGCCCGCGCCCGCGCCACCTGGTGACGGGGCTGGCGATTCATCATCTGATGTCGGTGGGATGGGCGGCCGTCAATGCGTACACGCTTGCAGCCGTTCAGGAGTCCGCCGGGTTATGCGGCGACTCGCGCCCAGAACACGGTCGACGCGTCGCGCTCGCGAGCGCGTTGACGGTCGTCGCCGCCTTCAGCGACTACGTGATCGCGCCGAAGCGCTTCACGCCGGGCTTCGAGTTTCATTTGCGGGTGCCGCACATCGCGGCGGTGTACGTCGCATTCGGCGCGGGGCTGGTTGCGCCGTTTGTCGTCGAGGATTTTTGCCGGAGAAGGCGGGTCGCGGCCTTGCCCGCTAACGAGGCGATAACCAGGCAATAACGGCGCGATCGCGCGGCACTGCCCGCGCCTTCACGAACCGCAAACCGCCCGGCACGCGGCATGCTGACCCAAACGACGAACCACCAACTCACGGAGGCTCAGCATGGCAGATCCCGAATCGAAAACCGGGCACATCGAGCAGCAACCGGTGCCCGGCCACACCGAGAACATTCCAACCGACGGCTCGGACAACCGACGCGATGACCACCGTCAGGAAACCGCCGCACCGACGGCCAGCCCCGACACGAAACCCGGCAACCCGCCTGGCTCACAAAGCGACGCCGACCGCACGCGCTCGCCGGACTGAGCCGATACCGCAACCGACGCACCAATCGACACCGCAATCCACACGACAAGGACTTCCCATGACAAGCGAATCCGCCAGCCCGACGCCGCCGCGCCAGTCGCCGAACGATCCGACGGCCGGCGACCGCCGTCTGTCCGACGAACAGAAGCAGTCGGCGAGGAACGAACCCGCGCCGCCCGAACCGGGCCGCGGCGCCGACCTGCCCGATCCAAACGAAGTCGGCGAGGACGGCTAGGCCGCATCGACAACGCCAGACTACAAGGTACAAGGAGAATCGCGATGGCAAGCAAGCAACCCGCCGCGTCCGCGGCGCTAAAGGCCACTTTCAGGCTGTTCGCGGACGGCGATCGCGTCCTTGCGCAGAACGTCGACGGCAAAGTCATCGACATCGGCGCGCTGGAAACGAAAGGCGATCGCTACATCGTGCGGCTCGACGTCGACCCGCCCGCGCTCGAACCGTCGCATTCGGTCGAAGCGGCGCTGCGCGCGGTCTCTTCGCAATTGAACTTCGACTACCTGGACGGGCTTTTCACGAGCGAAGGACCGATCGACTTTCACGGCGACCTGTTTGCGTTGCCGCACGTCGAATGGCAGCTCGACGAACCGTTGCCGCGCGAACTCACCGACGGCAAGCCGCCGCATATTTTCTAGTCCGCTTGCAGTACGCGCGGGGTTGGGCCTTCGCGGCGCCAACCCCGGCCGGCCAGTGCTCGCACCGTTGGCGCTATCATTGATGCTTTTCCGCCTTCCAGAGCGCATCGCGCCCCTCGCATGGCCTCC